>NZ_JBEZFO010000020.1:0-147902 GCF_040649495.1 Micromonospora sp. NPDC048947 | reverse complement strand
GCACGGTCTGCGGTTTGATGTCGCGGTGCAGCACCCCGGCGGTGTGGGCGGCCTCCAGCGCGTCGAGCACGGCCAGCCCGATCCGGGCCGCTGGAGCCGTCCCGCGCGGCCCGGCGCGCGCCCTCCGACGTCGGTAACCTCCGGGAAGGCAACGAGCGAACGTGAAGCTGCGACGCCGCCAGCGGGAGCGGCTGTCCCTCGGGCTCCAGTACCTGGTCTTCATCGCCATCATCGCCACGGTGCTCGTCGCCGCGGACTGGGACCGGCTGGCCGACGCGTTCTTCCGCGTCGACATCATCAAGTCGATGTTCCCGACGATCATCACCGTCGCGCTGCGCAACACCATCCTCTACACGCTCGGCGCGTTCGCCTTCGGCCTCGTGTTCGGCACCGTCCTGGCGCTGATGCGCCTGTCCCGGGTGGCGCCGTACCGCTGGGTGGCGACGGCGTACATCGAGCTGTTCCGGGGTCTGCCCGCGCTGCTGGTGCTCTTCCTCGTCGGGTACGGCATCCCGATCGCCTTCCCGGAGCGCGAGATTCCGGGCGGGGTGTTCGGTTCGATCGCGATCGGCCTCGGGTTGACCGCCGCCGCGTACATGGCGGAGACGATCCGGGCCGGCATCCAGGCCGTGCCGAAGGGGCAGATGGAGGCGGCGCGAACCCTCGGCATGTCCCACTTCACCGCCATGCGCACGATCGTCATCCCGCAGGCGTTCCGGATCGTGATCCCGCCGCTGACGAACGAGCTGATCCTGCTCACGAAGGACTCGTCGCTGGCCTACGTGCTCGGGGTGACGGCACAGACGATCGAGATCACCAAGTTCGGTCGGGACATGCTCAACGACCGGGTGAACGCGACCCCGCTACTGGTGGCCGGCCTCGCCTACCTGGTGATCACCCTGCCGCTGTCGCAGGTGGTACGACGCCTCGAACTCCGCTACGCCAAGGCTCGGTGACCCCGATGACGATCGTCTCCTCCCGCCCCGCCGTGGAGATCCGCGACCTGCACAAGTCCTTCGGGCCGCTCAAGGTGCTCAAGGGCATCGACTTCGAGGTCGGCCAGGGCGAGGTGGTCTGCGTCATCGGGCCGTCCGGCTCCGGCAAGTCGACACTGCTGCGCTGCGTCGACCTGCTGGAGGAGCCGACCGCCGGCAAGATCTGGGTGAACGGGGTCGAGATGACCGACCCGGACGTCGAGATCGACGCGGTCCGCCGCGGCATCGGCATGGTGTTCCAGTCGTTCAACCTGTTTCCGCACCTGACCGTTCTGAACAACCTCACCATCGCCCAGCGCCGGGTGCTCCGGCGAGGTCGGGTCGAGGCCGAGAGGGTCGCCCGGGACAACCTGGAGCGCGTCGGGCTGACCGACAAGGCCGACGCCTTCCCGGCGCAGCTCTCCGGCGGGCAGCAGCAGCGGGCGGCGATCGCCCGGTCGTTGTCGATGGAGCCGAAGCTGATGCTCTTCGACGAGCCGACCTCCGCGCTCGACCCGGAACTCGTCGGCGATGTGCTCACCGTCATGCGCAAACTGGCCGAGGACGGCATGACGATGATGGTGGTCACCCACGAGATGGCGTTCGCCCGCGACGTTGCCGACCGGGTCGTCTTCATGGACGGTGGCGTGGTGGTCGAGCAGGGGCCGCCGCAGGAGGTGCTGGGCGCGCCGAAGCACGAACGGACCCGCGCGTTCCTCTCCCGGGTCCTCGACCCGACCCATGTCGCACAGCTCGGTGGGCCCGACCGGACGGGCCCGCAGTCGGCCGACTGACCACGGCCACGATCTCTGACCACAGCTTCCGCACGTCTGCCCGCCGGGCTGCCGCATTGACGGCAGCCCGGCGTCTGCTTGTGTGTCAGCTCTATGTCAATCGACGGACGTCGTGATGTCAAGGTAATCTTTTTGCAATCAGAGCTGTACTTTCATCGATGGATTACATAAGTTGCTGTCATCCATAGAAAGCTTTGAGTCTTCCGAGCAAAGATCGCGACGAGCCTCACCCTCAGTCGTGCCACCGCCCCCGTGCTCGGGTCGATGCACCCTGCCCTCGTCGCGTCTTCGCCCGGTTGGGAACGGAGACCCATGGACGATCACGCTGGTGGCCCTCACCGCCACCTGTCCCGCAGATCGCTGATCGCCACCGGCGCGCTGGCCGCCGGGGCGTTGGGCGCGTCCGCCCCAACCATCGGCACCGCGTTCGGCGGCAGCCCCGCCCGGGCCGCCGCCGGTGTCACCAAGAAGATCACCATCTACGCCGAGCAGTTGCCCGGCAACCTGTTCGGGTACGGCCTGGCACCCGGCCAGGCCACCGTTCCGGGCCCGGTCCTGGAGATGTACGAGGGTGACACCCTGGAGATCACCCTGGTCAACACCACCACCCAGCGGCTTTCCATCCATCCGCACGGGGTGGACTACAGCACCGAATCCGACGGCAGCCCGTTCAACGCCTCGTTCAACAACCCGGGCGAGACACGGACGTACGTCTGGCGCTCGCACGAGATGGTGGCGGCGGCGGGCCGACGGTACATGCCGGGCAGCGCCGGCTACTGGCACTACCACGATCACGCGATGGGCACCGACCACGGCACCGGCGGTGTCGCGAAGGGACTGTACGGGGCGCTGATCGTCAGACGGCGTGGCGACATCCTGCCGTCGAAGCAGTTCACCGCGGTGTTCCACGACATGATGATCAACAACAAGATGGCCCCGGCGACCCCGATGTTCGAGGCGAACCTGGGCGAGCGCGTCGAGTGGATCGCCATCGGCCACGGCAACCTGTTCCACACCTTCCACCTGCACGCGCACCGCTGGGCGGACAACCGCACCGGAATGTTGGAGGGGCCGAGCGACCCGAGCCTGGTGGTCGACAACAAGGACCTCAATCCCGGCAGCTCGTTCGGTTTCCAGGTGCTGGCCGGGGAGGGCGTCGGACCGGGCGCGTGGATGTACCACTGCCACGTGCAGACGCACTCCGACGGCGGCATGGCCGGGATCTTCCTGGTGCGCAACGCCGACGGCAGCATGCCGCCGGGCGCCGAGGAGGCGATCCACCGGTTCCAGGGCCACACCCACACGCACGGAAGCTGACCGAACCGAAAGTGGGGACGGGCATGACCAGAAAACTACGACGAACCCTCGCCGCGGTAGCGGCCTTGGCGACACTGCTCCCGGCGACGACGGCCGCCGCTGCCGCACCACGAACGGCGGCCGCCCCGCAGGCGGCGCAGCCGCA
Source organism: Micromonospora sp. NPDC048947 (assembly GCF_040649495.1). NCBI lineage: Bacteria > Bacillati > Actinomycetota > Actinomycetes > Micromonosporales > Micromonosporaceae > Micromonospora > Micromonospora sp. NPDC048947. The sequence continues at coordinate 144,672 of NZ_JBEZFO010000020.1, read as the reverse complement.
GCAGACAGCGGTCCTGGTGTTCCACGGCCCGGTGGCCGAGCAACAGGACCCGGTTTCTCGCGCGGTCGACACCATCAAACAACTCGCTGCCGGTCATGACATCGATGTCACGGCCACCACGGACCCGGGCGCCTTCACGGCGGCCGGGCTGTCCGCGTACCGCAGCGTTGTCTTTCTCTCCGCGACGGGCGCCGCGCTGAACCGCGACCAGGAGTCGGCGCTCCAGAACTACGTCAAGGCCGGCGGCGGTTTCGTCGGCATCGCCGACGCCGCCCGAGCCCAGGTCGACTCCACCTGGTTCACCGGGCTGATCGGCACCCGCCCAGCCGGCGCCATCCCGGTCGCCGAGCCGGTGACCCGGGTGACCGCCAGCGGCGAGAACCCGCCCAACGAGACCAAGGAGAAGCTGACCGACGGCGACGCCAACACGAAGTGGCTGGTCCGCACCCCGACCGGCTGGGTGGCGTACGAGTTGAGCGCACCGAAGAAGATCACCGGGTACGCGCTCACGTCGGCCAACGACTCCTCCGGTCGGGACCCGAAGGACTGGACACTGCAGGGCTCCACCGACGGTCAGAGCTGGACCGACCTGGACCGCCGCACCGGGCAGACCTTCCCGGACCGGTACCAGACCCGGCGGTTCGACATCGCCGCGCCGCAGGAGTTCACGCGCTACCGGCTGAACGTCACAGCGAACAGCGGTGAACCGCTGGTTCAACTCGCCGACCTGCGTCTGTTCACCGGCAGCACCACCACCCCGGAGCCGCCCGCTGTGAGCCGCGCGGTGGTGAACATCCTGGACCGCAAGCACCCGGCCACCGCGTCGCTGCCGCTGACCCTCACCCGGTCCGACCGCTGGGAGAACTGGGACCCGAACCCGATCGGCACCGTGCACACCCTCGCCCAGGTCGAGGAGCGGCACTACAACCCGGGGGCGGCCGCCAACGGCGCCTTCCACCCGGTGTCCTGGTGCCGGGACTACGACGGCGGCCGGTCGTTCTACACCGGCATGGGCCACACCGAGGGCAGCTACGGCGAGGAGGCGTTCCGCACGCACCTCGCCGGCGCTCTCAACTGGACCACCGGTCGGGTACGCGGCGACTGCCAGGCCACCATCGCGTCGAACTACAAGGTGGAGCGACTCACCGCCGCGAACCAGACCGGGCAACTGGACCAGATGGGCGAGCCGCACGGGCTCACCATCGCGCCGGACGGCACTGTCTTCTACGTCGGCAAGGCGGCCTGCCCGAGCGGCCCGATCGCTGACTGGAACAACCCGAAGGTCGGCCTGGGCTGCGGCACGATCCACTCCTGGGACCCGCGTACCAAGCAGGTCAAGCTGCTCACCACCCTGGAGGTGATGGGCAACCGGGGCAGCGGCTCCGAGTTGGTCAAGAACGAGGAGGGCCTCCTCGGCATCGTGCCCGACCCGAAGTTCGCCGAGAACGGCTGGCTCTACGTCTACTGGATGCCGCACGACTCCGTCGACCGGGTGAAGCGGGTCGGTCAGCGGACCGTCTCGCGGTTCACCTACGACCGGCAGGCGCAGACCATCGACCAGGCCACCCGCAAGGACCTGTTGCAGTTCCCGGTGCAGATCCACAGCTGCTGCCACGCCGGTGGCGGCATGGCGTTCGACGCCAAGGGCAACCTCTACGTCGGCTCCGGCGACAACAACTCCTCGGAGGGGTCGCAGGGCTACGCCGGCAACAACTGGACCCAGGAGTACCAGGGCATCTCGTTCCAGGACGCCCGCCGCACGTCGGGTAACACCAACGACCTCGCCGGCAAGATCATCCGGATCCATCCGGAGGCCGACGGGACGTACACCATCCCGGAGGGCAACCTGTTCCCCCCGGGCACCGAGAAGACCCGGCCGGAGATCTACGTGATGGGCGTACGCAACATCGCCCGCCTCCAGATCGACCCGGTGCACCAGTGGCTGACCGCCGGTTGGGTCGGCCCGGACGCCTCGTCGCCCAGCCCCACCCTGGGCCCGGCCAAGTACGAGACGGCCACCATCATCACCTCCGCCGGTAACCAGGGCTGGCCGTACTGCATGGGCAACCGGCAGCCGTACCGCGACCGCAGCAACACCGACGCCACAGTGCTCACCGGCTGGTACGACTGCGACAACCTGAAGAACACCTCGCCGCGCAACACCGGGCTGGAGGACATCCCGGCGGCCCGGGACAACATGATCTGGTATTCGCCGGACGGCGGCGGCCCGGTGTTCCCGAAGCGGACCGACGGCAGCGGCCTGCCCACCTACGTGGCGGCCGACGCCACCTACACGCAGCCGTACCTGCGCGGCGGCGGGCAGGCAATCATGTCCGGCCCGACCTACCACCGCAGCCTCGTCGACACCACCAGTGGCGTGGCGTGGCCGGAGCACTGGGACGGCAAGTGGTTCATCGGCGACCAGTCGAACGCGTCCAACCGGGTCGCTGTCACAGTCGACCCGGCCGGCGTGCCGCAGGCCGCCCCACCGGTGTACGCCGAGTCGCTGCGGGCCATCATCCCCGGTGGCAACGGCGACAACCGGTTGCAGAGCTGGATGGACGCGAAGTTCGGTCCGGACGGCGCGCTCTACCTGCTCGACTACGGCGGCGGGTTCTTCAGCCTGCACGCGAACCAGAAGCTGATCCGGATCACCTACACCGGCGGGGCGCCCACCCCGGCGCCGGCGGCGACATCGGTCGCCGTGCAGAACAAGCCACTGACCATCGCCTTCACCGGTTCCCGCTCGGGCGGCGTCAGCCACCGCTGGGAGTTCGGCGACGGTGCCACGTCGACCGAGGCGGACCCCCGGCACACGTACGCCACTGTCGGCACCTACACCGCGAAGCTCACCGTCACCTACGCCGACGGTCAGACCGCGACGGTGCAGACCACTGTGACGGTGGGCTGCGCGGTGCCCGACGACCGGTCGACGGTGTGGCTCGGCGACACCGACACCGGGGTGCCCAGTCGCACTGTCGGGCAGGGCTGCACGGCCAATGACCTGATCGACGACGAGAGCACCTGGGCCGACCACGACGGTTTCGTCCGGCACGTCAAGGCGGTGGCCCAGGCGTTGCAGGACGACGACCTGCTCAGCGCCCGGGAGGCCGGCACCCTCACCCGCCTGGCCGCCGCGTCGGAGATCGGCCGGGACGGCCACACCGGGTACGAGCCGCTCTTCGACGGCACCGCCGAGTCGCTGCGCGGTTGGCAGCAGGCGCCGACCGGATCGTTCGCGATCCAGCCGGACGGTTCGCTGCGGCCCAGCGGAGGTCTGGGCATGCTCTGGCACACCAGGGAACTCGGCGACTTCTCGCTGCGGCTTCAGTTCAAGGACATCGCACCGGGCACCGGCCGGGCCAACACCGGCGTCTTCACCCGGTTCCCCGACCTGCGAACCCCCCTGGAGCAGCGACCACCGGGCAGTTGCGGAACCGTCGGCTCGGCCCGGACCTCGACCGCGTGGATGGCGATCTACTGCGGACACGAGATCCAGATCTACGACGGTGACACCGGTGAGCCGCAGAAGACCGGCTCGGTCTACAACTTCGACCCGGTGCCGCTGGCCCAGGCCGGCATCACCCCGAAGAACGAGTGGAACGACTACGAGATCCGCGTCGTCGGGCAGCACTACACGATGATCCGCAACGGCGTGGTGATCAACGAGTTCGACAACACACCCGGCAAGCAGTCGTCGCGTGCCGGCGACCCGCCGACCGACCTGCGGCAGTTCCTGCGTGGCTTCATCGGTCTGCAGAACCACGGTGACAACGACCTGGCCGAGTTCCGCAACGTCCGCGTACGGGAACTCTAGGAGAGACGATGACCCGACGACTGAAGGCCGCGCTGGCGGCGCTCCTGCTCACGGTGATCCCGTTGGCCGCAGTGCCCGCCTCCGCCGCCCCACGCGTCGCCGCCGACCAGGTGTTGACCTGGACCGCCGACGACAGCATCACCCGATACAAGTCCGCGCCCACCACGGCGGTGGCCGGAGCGACCACGATCATCTGGGAGAACAGCGCAGCAACCGGAAACACCACCGGGATGCCGCACACCCTGACCTTCGACACCAGCACCGAGGGCTACAACCACGACGTCACACTCAACATCCTGGCCAGCCCGTTCGACGCCAACGACGGCCGCCATCAGGCGACAGTGACGCTGACCCCGGGCCGGTACCGGTACTTCTGCTCGATTCCCGGCCACAGCTCGATGGTCGGTGAGCTGGTGGTCACCGAGGGCGGTGGCGGTGGCGACACCACCGCGCCGACAGTGACCGCCGTGGTCTCCGGTGACCAGGACCAGGACGGCAACTACCTCGGCGCGGCCACTGTGACAGTGACGGCCACCGACGCCGACTCCGGGGTCCAGACCGTCGAGTACCAGGTCGACGACACGAGCTTCCTGGCGTACACCGAGCCGGTGCGGGTGACAGCGATCGGCGACCACGCGGTGCAGTTCCGCGCCACCGACCAGGCCGGCAACACCAGCGCCGTCGGCTCGGTGGCCTTCCGGATCGTCGAGCCGGGGGAGGAGGACACCACCGCGCCGGTGGTCACTGCCGCACTGGCCGGCGACCGCGACGGCGACGGCAACTACATCGGTACGGCCACCGCCACGTTGACCGCCACCGACAGCGGATCCGGCGTCGCCACCATCGAGTACTCGTTGGACGGGGCGGCCTTCACCGCGTACACGAACCCGATCGTGGTCAACGCGGCCGGGATGCACATGCTGCACTACCAGGCCACCGACGTCGCCGGGAACACGTCGGCGGAGCAGATGGAACATTTCACGGTGGTCGAACCGCAGGCCGAGGACACGACTCCACCCACTGTCGCCGCCACCGTGGCCGGTGACCGGAACGACGACGGCGGATACGTAGGCGGCGCGACGGTCACCGTCACGGCCACCGACGCCGAATCCGGCGTGGCGAAGATCGAGTACGCGCTCGACGCCGGGGGCTGGACGGCGTACACCGCTCCGGTCGCCGTCCGCGCACCCGGCGCGCACACAGTGAAGTACCGGGCGACCGACACGGCGGGGAACTCCTCCACCGAGCAGTCGACGTCGTTCACAGTGGTGGTCGACGACGCCGACCGCTGCCCCGACTCGGACACCCGGGCCACCGTGATCATCGACGGCGGTGACACCGGTGTGGCCAACGTTGACACCGGCGACGGCTGCACCATCAACGATCTGATCGACGAACACGCCGACTACCCCGGCCACGCCGAGTTCGTCCGCCACGTCGAAGCGGTCACCGCCGCGCTCGTGACCGGCGGCACGCTCGACCGGCGGCAGCAGGGCGCCATCGTCCGGGCCGCGGCCCGATCGGACGTCGGCGCATGAGTCCTCGAACCTCACCGAAAGGGAGTACCCCGATGCCCGGACGTACCGTCGCCAAGCTCGCCACAGTGAGCGCCTTCATCGCGGCCTCGGTGCTGGCCGTGGCACCCACCGCGCACGCCGACCTGGTCACCCACTGCATCGGCACCGGCGGCGCGGTGACCGTGCCCAACGACCTGCTCGTCCCCGCCGGCGAATCCTGCGCGCTCACCGGCACCACGATCACCGGCAACGTCACCGTCGCAGCCGGGGGCAACCTGGTGGTGACCGGTGGCCGGGTCAGCGGTGAGGTACGCGTCGCCGCCGACGGGTACCTCGACGCCACCGACACGACAGTCGACGGCCAGGTGGTGCTCGCGGCCGGGGGGTACGGCATCTTCCTCTCCGACGCCCGGACCGGCACCGTGACAGTGCGGCCGAAGGGCAGCGCGACGATCGACAGCTTCCTGTTCGCCGAGGGGGCGACCGTCGCCGGGAACGTCACTGTCGGTGCCGGTGAGGTCCGGCTCGACGGGGGCACCCAGGTGGAGCGCAACGTCAGCAGCACCGGCACCTACTACACCGACCTGCACGACTCGTTCGTGGACGGCACGCTGTCGGTGCTCAACAGCGCCACCGGCAGTGTCGTGTGCGGCAGTGCGGTGCGCGGCAAGGCCACGTTCGCCGGCAACCTCGGCGGCGTGCAGGTCGGCCCGAACGGCGGGCTCGACAGCTGCGCCTCCGGTGGCTACTGGGGTGCTGACGTCAGCATCACCAGCACCACCGGTGGTGTCACGGTGGACGACAACATCATCAACGGCCAGTTGACTGTCACCGGCAACGACCCGGTCGCCCAGGTGGCCGCCAACAACCGGATCCGCGGTGGCGTGACCGGTGACCAGGCGGCGTCGACCACCAACCGGGCGGCGCGGGTGGCCGCTCCGGACCGTGAAGAGGCCGGCGACCAGCGGGCCGAGGTCCGCCGTACCTCGGCGGTACAGGAGGCCACCGAGGCGGGCGCCGCCCGGCTTTAGCTGATCGACGCGACGGTGGCCGGTCACCCCTCGGGGTGACCGGCCACCGCCGTCGGATCGGGCCGGACCGTCGCGAGCCGCGCTTGCCTGGCGGTGTGGCCCATCGACGCGGAGGTGGCCAGCCAGACGGCTAGCCGCAGATGTGCGCGGACCGTCTCAGACGGAGCCCCCAGAGCTTGTCGAGCGACCGGTCGCGGTGGCGGCGGTTGACTCGGCGGAGGGATCTACTCGGCGACGAAGACGCCAACGCCGGGAAGTGTTTCGGTCATCCCTTTGATCCGTAGTATCTGCATGGCGCGGTCGATCACTGGCTCGGTGACCCCGTAGTGCTCGATCAACTCTCGCCGGCTGGGCAGCTTGGAGCCGGGCTGAAACTCGCCGGACTTGATGCGTTCGGCGAGGTCGTCGGCGATCTGCTCGTAGCGGTAACGCGGTGGCACGTGGCTCTCCTCGGTTGGCAACACGAGTAGACCACCTACGTCAGCCCCTTGACTACCCAACGGTACCTATGGGAAGTTGCCAAGGAGGTCGATTCCCTCGGTTGGCGCTGTGGGCCGTCCTCGCTGGCGTGGATGTTCGGCGCGTCCCCCGCGTTCGGGCATCCACGCCCCCCAGATTGCTCCGGCACAAGGAGACGGACGTGCTCCCTTCGACATGGGCAGGGCTGGCCCTGGTGCGAGCCGGCGAGGCGAGCCGGTGAAGCGAGTTTCGTACGACGAGTACGTGCTGGCGGTGGCGCTGACTCTGGCTCGCCGGCACCGGCCCGTCTGGTCCTGGCGACACTGGCGGCGCATCTGCCGTTGCGGAGTCGATCTGCCATGCCGAAGCCGCCACCGCATCCCGATCAACCGCGGCCACTGGCCCAGCCAGGAGGGGCCGCAATGACCAGTCACCACCCGATCAAGCCGGCCTGGACGTGCGGTGGCTGCGCGGGGGAGTGGCCATGTCAGACCCGGCGCCAAGAGCTGCGAGCCGAGTACGACCGCGCCCCGGTGTCACTGGCCCTCTACCTGGCCGCCCAGCTCGTCGACGCCACCCAGGACCTGGCCCACTTTCCCGCCGGCCACCTGCACTACCGATTCCTCGGCTGGACCCGATGAGCATCCTGCGGCCTGGTGACGAGAAGTTCCACTACAGCGACGGCTCCCACAAGTGGATCCCACCGGACCCGGACTACGACCAGGAGGTCTGGACCGAGCAGGTCCGCCAACACAAGCAAGGACACCTCAGGAACGAGCGCCCGAGGGTGCGGATCCAGCGCCTCGTCTGACGCCAGGAATACAGCAGCCGGCGACGGACAGGGTCATGAGGGTCTTGGCTGCTCCGTAGCGCTGATCACGGTTCGTGTCCGAGGGCTGGACGGCAGGTGGAGTGGCTGCCGGACGACGTGGGCGCGGCTCGCGGTGGCCGTCCTCATGCCGGCGCCATGCCGGCACCGAGTTGGTATGGGTCAGCCCGACCGGGTCTGACCTGGCGCTACCGATGCGTCGGCGCTACAGCCTCAAGATCGTCGATGCTGCCGGACATGATCGTGCGCATGTGCTCAGTGATGTCCTGACGTGGCCAGTCCCACCAGGCAAGTGCCAGAAGGCGTACGACGTCTTCCTCGCTGTAGCGGCGGCGGATGAGCCTGGCTGGGTTGCCGCCGACGATGCCGTAGTCGGGGACGTCGTCGACGACGACGGACCCGGAAGCGATGACCGCTCCGCTGCCGATCCGGACTCCGGGCATCACCATGGCTCGGTACCCGAACCAGACGTCGTTGCCAACCACGGTGTCACCCCGTCCGGGCAGGTTGGTGATGAGATCGAAGTGTTCGACCCAGGAACCACCCATGATCGGGAAAGGGAAGGTCGACGGGCCGTCCAGGCGGTGGTTGGCCCCGTTCATGATGAACCGCACGCCCTCGCCCAGCGCGCAGAACTTCCCGATGACCAGCTTCTCTGGCCCATAGTGGTACAGCACGTTGCGGGTTTCGAAGGCGGTTGGATCATCCGGGTCGTCATAGTAGGTGAACTCCCCAACCTCGATCAGCGGCGAGGTGACCAGCGGCTTCAGTAGCACCACGCGCGGCTGTTCGGGCATCGGATGCAGCACGCCCGGATCGGCCGGAACACCTGCCATCGTGAATCTCCTCATAGGCCGCGGATGACGTAACCCAAGATCGCTTAGACCCGCCGCACGCTACCACCGCACCCGTCTACACGGACCGTATTGCCTCGATGCCGTATCCGGTCCAAGAGCACTGCGCGGATCCCGGTTTATGAGGACGACTTCAGCCAAATGACGTTGGAGTACTAAGCAGATAGTCAGTCGGCTGGCGCGAGGTCTCCGGCATCGAGTGGCCCGGTCGATGAACCCGTCCACCGGAGACCTCGCTGGGCGTCGTCGCCGAGCGGCGACGACGCGCGGGCCACGTCAGCTCAGAAGTTGCCGGCCGAGTTGCACTTCACGCCCTGGTCGAGGCAGTTGCGTACCCGTGCGGCGAGCGCCTCGTCCTTCCACGCGTTGAAGAAGTCCGCGTGCATCGAGAACGACGTGCCGGACGCGAGGGTGATGCCGTCGGTGTTCGCGCTCAACGGGTACGAGATCACGAAGGACACCGACGGGACGGGCACCGGGTGGCTCCTGGGGCACGCCCCGGTGTGGTCCCCGTTGGCCATGTGCGCCTTGTGGTCGGGGCTGTCCAGGTGCTTGCCGTCCCAGCAGTCCGGGAAGGTGATCTGCCGGACGATGTTCGCGGTCTTGGCGCAGACCGGGAACGTCTTGTCGGCGCTGCGGCCGATCTCGCCGCCGATGCCGGCGCACCAGAAGTGGTTGCCCTGCTTGTCCGGGGTGTCGACCTGGTTCTTGGCGTTACCGGTGATCATTCGCAGGCCGAACGGGAAGGGCTGGGTCCGGCTCGGGTCCTTCAGGCGGGAACCGTAGTAGACGGTCACCTCCTTCGGGTCCACGACCTTGCCGTTCTGGTACATCGTCGGCACCCAGTAGGCGGACTGGTCGTCCGGCGAGTTGCAGGTGGTCGCCTTGGACGCCCGCAGCGATTCGGCTGTCGAGTTGGCGTCGGTCGACCTGTTGCCCCAGAACGTGTGGTTGTGTGAGCCGCCCACCAGCTTCGGCAGCACGATCGGATCGTCGCTGTTGTGGTGGCTGGTCGTACAGCCGACGTTGAATTCGGGCACCTTGACGGGGTTGCCGGTCACCGGCTTGGGCTTGCGCGCGAAGAACGCCTTCGTCGCGGCGGCCTGCGCGGCGGCGTCGATGGTGATCCAGCCGCCGGCCGAGGTGGGCGGGGCGGCGCTGGACGCCGGGCTTGGCTTGCCCGGCTGGGACGGGGTGGCCGAGATGCCCGGGGCGCTCGGCGTGGCCGACGGGTCGCCCGGGGCGGTAGCCGTCGGCGGCTGCGGGTCGGACGAGCCGATGCCGGTGTCGCTGGACGGGCCGGACGCGCCGGGCGTGCCCGGCGCCTCCTTGCATCCGCCGGCGAGCGCCACGCTCAGCAGCAGCAGGGCGCTGACGGAACGACGGTGTCGAGGGGTGGATCGGAGATTTATCAACGGGGGCGCACCTTTCTTCCGAGCACGCAGAATACGAGTCGGCCCCCTGCTCGTTTCCAGGTGAAACGATTAATTCTCCCTTAAATAGCGCTCAGCGATTGCCTGGTCAGCTCTGCGGAGCCGCCGTGATGTCGACTCAATCTCAATTCCTTGATTTATCTCCAAAAACCGTAATCGGCGGCTGCGGCACCACTCTGCTTACTTGAGTGGTCGGCCGTGTCGGCTCAGCAGCGGTCGCGTGCCTTGCGCAGGAAGGTCTCCCGCGACACGACCTTCGTCGAGTTGCTTCCGCGCGGCACCAACACCTGGTCCGGGCCGATCCGTGGCAGGTCCGCGAGGGTGAAGTCCACCGAGAGGGCCTCGCGGCGGCTTGACCCGTCGAGGGTGTAGGTGACCCCGGCCCGAAATTCGGTGAGCAGCTCGACGTCCACCTCGGTCCCAGGGCTGTCGACAGTGTCGGCGACCTCCCAGCCCTCCGGCGGCTGGCCCAACAGGGTGACCTCCACGACCTCGCTCGCGGGCGGGCCGCCGATGCTCCACCTGATCAGAGACCGTTTGCCCGGGTCATCCTGATGGCCGTTCTCGAACACGCGGATATTGGCGTCACGGTCGTAGCAGGTCAGCAGCACGCCGACCGGCCGGCCGTCCTGCACGGCGAGAGCGACAATCGGCTGCTCCGCTGGCGAGCAGGCGGTCAGGAGGAGGAGGGGCAGCGGTAGCAGAATCCATTGACGTCGTCTTCTGCGCATGTCGGCCAGCATTCCACGGCGGCATCACGCTTCGATGCCCCGAGGATCACGAAAGGGAAGCGCAATCGACGGACCCCGACCGCGTGCTGCGCCCGAACGTTCCCACCTTCGTTGCGTGATTTCCGGAAACAGCGCAGGGTGCCGTCGACGCGGAGAGAATTGCCGCCACGGAACACGCGGAAGCCGGGGGGCGTTCGATGGGTTTACGAAGGCGTATGGCGCTCGTGGCGGTGACCGTCGCGGCGACACCGCTGGTCCTCGGTGGGTGCACCACCGAGCGGAAGGCCGCCGTGCGTCCCGCCGAGCGGGTGGTGCCATCGCCCGAACTGACCCTCACGCCCGCCGATCTCTCCCGGAACGTGCCGCTCAGCGCCGAGGTGGTTCCGCTCGTCACGGGCGGAAAGATCACCGCCGTGCGCATCGTCGACGACACTGGCACGCTGGTCCGGGCGGAGCCGCGCGAGGACGGCTCGGCCTGGGTGCCGACCGCTCCGTTGCGGCCGCAGCGCACCTACACCGCGGCGGTGACCGCCACCGCCGACTCCGGGCGCACCACCACCCGCACCACCACCTTCACCACCGCGGCCGCGTCGACGAAGCCGCAGGTGACCAGCACCCTGTACTTCGCCGACGAGCAGACGTACGGCACTGCCATGCCGGTGACCATCGGTTTCGATCCGCCCATCGCCAGGGCAGCCCGCGCCGACGTGCAGCGTCGGTTGTTCGTCACCACGACGCCGGCCCAACCGGGCGCCTGGTCCTGGGTGGACGACGGCAGCCAGGTCTACTACCGGGCTCCCGACTTCTGGCGGCCCGGCACGACCATCAGTGTCCGGGCCGGCCTGGAGGGCCTGCCGATCGGCGAGGACCAGGTCGGCGACGCCGACCGCACCGCGACGTCCCGGATCGGACGGCAGGTGGCGCTCGAAGTCGACAACGCCAGCAAGCAGATGCGCGTGCTGCGCGACGGCAGGCTGATCCGCAGGATCCCGGTCAGCCTCGGCAAGCGCAGCACGCCCACGTCCAGCGGCAAGATGGTGATCATGGAGAAGCACCAGAACACCACGTTCGACACGCGGGGCGAGCCGAATGGCGGCTACGTGGTGAACGTCAAGGACGCGCAACGGCTCACCTGGGGCGGCGAGTTCATCCACGGGGCACCCTGGTCGGTGTCGGATCAGGGACACCGCAACGTCTCGCACGGCTGCACGAACATCTCGGCGGCCAACGCCGACTGGTTGATGGGCGTCACCCAGGTCGGTGACCTGGTCACCGTCACCGGCACCGAGGTCCGGCTCCAGTCGGGCAACGGCTGGACGGCCTGGAACACCAGTTGGGGCCAGTTCGTCAAGGGCAGCGCACTGCCCGTACCCGCGGATCTGCGACCGGCCCCGGCCCCGGCGCCGCCCGCGCGTGCGGTCGCCGGTGGCGTGCCGGTGCCGGGGCCGTCCGCCTCCGGAGGGTGAACCACCGGGCACCCGGCGGGCTCCCGCCGCTTGCCCGGCAGCCCTACCCTCCGGGCCATGACGTACGAGCCGATGATGGTTCCCGATCCGAGGCCCAACCGGACGCTACGTACGGTCCTGATCGTCGTCGGCGTCCTACTGGCGGTGTGCTGCGTCATCGGCACCTGCGTCGGCCTCTGGCTCTACCGCTCGATCAAGGACTCCGTCGAGCCGGCCGGGGCGGCCGCGACGGCGTTCGTCGACGACGTGCAGGCCGGCAACTACCCGGGCGCGTACGGGCGGCTGTGCGACCGGGTGCGCGACGGTATGACGCAGGAGGAGTTCGCCCGGGTTCAGGCCGCCCAGTTGAAGATCAGCAGTTACGAGATCACCAACGTGAACGTCAACAACGTCAACGGGCGGCTGACCGCGACCGCCACCGTCGAGGCGGTCCAGGAGGCCACCGGTGCGAGGCTCACCCAGGGGCTGGCGCTGGTCAAGGAGGACGGCGAGTGGCGGGTCTGCCGCTGAGTCACCGCGCCGTCGCCGCAGCGGGTTCCAGTCGAATGCCGCTGGTCAGGCTCTCCGCGTTCCACCAGTTGTCCGGCGAAGTGTCGGCCGATGCCGCGGTTGGTGCCGGTGACTGGAGCGGTGGAACCGGAGATCGCATGATTGCCTCCGGGCAGGTTCGGGAACGAGCGGTACGCGAGCTACGCTAAAACCTGACGTGCACGTGAGGGAAAGGCTGTGTGGCTGGCGTCACCGGCCGGGGGAGGGGTCCATGCGGATCGGGGAACTCGCCGCAGAAACCGGGGTGTCGGTACGAGCCCTGCGCTACTACGAGGAGCAGGGCCTGCTGACTGCCGCACGAAGCGGTGGCGGCCAGCGCCACTACCTCGACGACGCGATCGACCGGGTGCACCTGATCCAGATGCTGTACGCCGCCGGCCTGTCCAGCCGAACCATCCTGGACCTGCTGCCCTGCGTCGACGCGAAGGTCAACACACCGCAGTCGCGGGCCATGCTCCGCGCCGAACGCGACCGCATCGATCGGCAGATCACTCAACTCCGGCAGGCGCGCAAGCGGCTCGACGAGGTCATCGCGCTCAGCGAGAGCCCGGCCAGCGGTTGCACCCGAACGGACACCGCCGCCCCGGTGGCGTAGCGACTCGGCCGGTCGGGGATCAGATCGGGGCCAGCTCCGGGATGCCGTAGTGCTGGTCGAGGACCTGCATGGCGGCACCCGCGGCGATCACGTCCGCGCCGAGGCTGGACAGGGCCACCCTGGTGCTCAGCCAGTCCGCGCGCCGGGCGTCCGCCCCCACCGCCTCGGTGACCGCCGCGAGATAGGTCTGCGGGTGTCGGAGGAGGTCCGCGCCCGCCAGCACCACGTGGGCGAGGTCGAGGGTCTGGAGCAGGTTGACGACGCCGACGGCCAGCACGCGGGCAGCGTGTGCGACGTCTCCGGCCTCGGCGGCGTGCTGGTGCACGATCTCCAGGCATCCGTGCCGGCCACAGACGCAGCGGGGTCCGGTCAGGTCGACAACAGTGTGGCCGAACTCGCCCGCGTTGGTGTGCGCCCCCCGGTGGGCCGCGCCGCCCAGCCAGAAGCCACCGCCGATGCCGGACTCGACCATGATGAGGGCGGCGTCGCCGAACGTCGCGCCGTGCCGCCAGGCCTCGGCCGTGATCCCCGCTGTGACGTCCTTGTCCAGGTGGACGGGGAGGCAGAGGCGTTTCTCGGCGATCTCGCGCAGCGGTACGTCGTGCCAGTGCCGCAGGCCGTGGGCGTCTCGGACCAGGCCGTTGGCGTGGTCGAGTGGGCCGATCATGCCGATGCCCAGCCCGGTGAGCCGGCTCCGCAGGTCGCCGATGCCGGCCAGCGTGTCGATGCCGGCCAGCGTGTCGATGCCGGTGCTCAGGGCGTCGAGGAGCTGCTCCGGGGTGAAGTCGCGGGGCAGCGGGCTGACCGCCGAGTGGTGCACAGTGCCGGCCAGGTCGACCAGGACGAGCCGCAGCGTGCGTCGGGCCACGTGGGCGCCGATCGCGTACCGGCTGTCCGGGACGAGTTCGTAGACGACGGCGGGCTTGCCGATGCCGGGACGCCGGCGGCCGGCGGGACGGATCAGGCCGTCAGCGGTCAGCCGGGCGATGACCTTGGAGACCGCCTGTGGTGTCAGGCCGGTGGCCTCGACCACTGTCGAGCGCTCGAACGTGCGAGCCGTGCGCCCCACCGCCATGACCAGTGCCTGGTTGTAGTCGCGTAGGAAGGTGACGTCGGCAGTGACGCGAGTCATCTCACCACCCTATTACGCAACGCTGTTGCTAAATTTTTTCGGTGATCGAGTTGAGTAGAGGTCGGCGGTTGGCGGCGCTGGGCGCTCTGGCACTGGGCGGCGTCGCTGTCGGCCTGACCGAGTTCGTGGCGATGGGGCTGCTGCCCGACATCGCCCGCGGTCTGCTTCCGCACGAGTACGCGCAGTCGTCGTCGGACGCGGTCGCCCGAGCAGGCTGGATGATCACCGCGTACGCGCTCGGAGTGGTCGTCGGCGCGCCACTGATCGCCGCGTTGAGCGCGCGCCTGCCCCGCAAGAAGCTCGTCCTCGGGCTGCTCGTGCTGTTCGCCGTCGGCACTGTCGCGTCCGCGCTCGCCCCCACCTTCGACCTGGTGCTGGTGGCCCGGTTCGCGGCGGCGCTGCCGCACGGCGCGTACTTCGGTGCGGCCGGTCTGCTCGCGGCGACCCTGATGGGCCCCGGTAACGAGGCCCGTGGTTTCGCCACGGTGCTCGGCGGTCTGACAGTGAGCAACCTGGTCGGCGTACCCCTCATCACGCGGCTCGGGCAGGCGGCCGACTGGCGGGTCGCGTACCTGGTCATCGCCGGTTTCTTCGTACTCACCCTGCTGGCGGTGCTGGCGGTCGTGCCGGAGGTCGCGGCCGCGGTCGACGGCTCGCCGGCCGCCGAGTTGCGGGCGCTGCGGACCTCGCAGGTCTGGCTGGTCGCCGCGACCGGCGCGGTCGGCTTCGCCGGCTTCTTCGCTGTGAACACATACATCGCGCCGGTCACCACCGACGTCACCGGCCTCTCCGCCGCGACGGTGCCGTGGACGTTGGTCGCGGTGGGTCTGGGGATGACCGTCGGCAACGCCCTGGGCGGCTGGCTGGCGGACCGCGACCTCCAGCGGAGCATGGTCATCGGGTTCGTGGCGATGATCGTGAGCATCGCCGTGTTCAGCCTCGTGGCGTCGACCCGCGTCGGTCTGTTCGTGGGCGCGTTCCTGGTCGGTGCGACAAGCCTGTATCTCGGTCCGGTCCTGCAGGCGCGCCTGATCACCGTCGCCCCGGGAGCGCAACTGATGGGCGCGGCGGTCAACCAGTCGGCAATGAACATCGCGAACAGCCTGGGCGCCGCGCTGGGCAGCGTCGCCATCGCCGCCGGGTTCGGTTACCTCGCGCCGGCCCGGGTGGGCGTCGTCCTGGCGGTCGCCGGGTTGATCCTGGGGCTGGTCAGCTTCGCCGTCGGGCGACGCGTGCGCGAGCGGGTCCCGGCCACCGTCTGACGAGAGCGGGTCCCGGCCACCGTCTCGACCTGAGGTGGCCGGGCCGTCCGCGGGACGCGGTCAGAAGTCGTCCACGCTGACCGTCACCCGGTCGGTGCTCGATCTCCAGTTGGGCACGTTGATCACGTCGTGTCCGCCGCCGCGTTGGCCCACTGTGATCTGGACCAGGCCGAAGTGTGCCGGCGTCGCCGGGATGAAGACGTCCATGCCGGTGATGAAGGTCTGGCTGAAGAACGCCGGCAACGGGGCCGTCAGGTCGGTGACGCCGTCGCTGCCGTCGTCGAAGGCGAAGATGCCGATCGTCCGCTTGGCGCGCGGCGTGTTCGTCGCGTTCAGGACATCCCTGCCGTTGATCCAGAGGCGGTCGCCGGCGTCGCCCTGGTCGCCCCACCACTCCTTCTGCCGTTGGATCGTGAGCGCCGTGTGCCGGTCGCTGGTCTCGACCAGGCCGCTGAGGCCCTCGCCCGGCTCGCTGGTCGCCAGGCGCAGGAACGAATCCGAGCGGAGGAACGGCTGGAAGTAGAAGTGGTGCGTCGCGGCGCCCGGGCGCACGATGGCGAACTCGTAGCGGGCCGTGGCCAGCACGGGGAGAGGGCCGAACGAGCCGTCGCCGCCGAGTGACAGCCGATGTGCGGGCCGGTGTGACAGCCGGCCGCCGGTCAGCGGGCTGACCGGGTAGACCTCGAGGGTCGCGCCGGTGACACCGACGTTGCTCGGAAAGAGCACGGCGCGGCCGGAGACCCGGGCGGTGCCGAAGAGTTGCGGCACGATCCGCGTCGTGTGCGGCGCGCGGCCCCGGAGGAAGCCGAAGATCTCGGTGAACGACTCCGCCGACGACACGGTCTGGGTGTGCGACTGGTCCGGCAGGTGCACGTTTGTCGCGCCGACGACGGCGCGGGCCGGGTCACCCTCGCCCCAGATGGCGAGTGTGGGCACACCACCGGGCGGGGAGGTCGCGGTGCGCCCGTCCAGGTTGACGTAGTGCGCGACCCGGGCGGCACGCTCCGGCGAGCTGTTGAGATAGCCCTGCGAGACGAAGGTGCCCAGCGAGTGCGCGACGAGGTCGACCCGGTCCGCGCCGGTGGCCGCCAGCAGGCGGGAGATCCGTGCGTCGAGTCCCGCGTACACCTGGGGCAGGATCGTCGCGACGTTCGGGGAGTCGTACTCGTGGGCTTCGACGATGTCGATCGGGTACCCGTTGCTGGCCAGCCGTTTGGCCTGGGTCTCGAACTGCGCCGCAGATCCGGCGCTGCCGTGCACGAAGATCACTGGACGGTACGTCGGTGTGGCGGCGGCTTCGGCGGCGCGTGGAACGGCGACTGCGGACAGGCTGGCCGCGAGGGCGACCCCGGCCACCACGGAGAGCAGGCTCCGGCGAGATGTGTGCATCGATCCTCCACCAGGACGGACGAAGTATTTGCACTACTAGCGCAAGTATCGTGTCAGGGTGGGGCGCGATGGTCCACACCTTCCAGTCAGTTGACCTTCGTGGCGAGCAGGTCGCCGACGGCGGCGCGGACCGGGTCGGGGTTCGACCAGCTCCAGTTGGGGTGCGCCCGGTTGGTGAGCAGCGCCAGGACGAGTTTGCGGTCGGGCGCGACCAGGAGCGAAGGGCCGGCGAATCCGGTGTGGCCGAAGGTCCGGGCCGAGGCGAGCTTCCCCATGAACCAGCTCTGGTCGAGGACGACGCCGAGGCCGTGCGCCGAGGTCCGGTTGGGGCGCTCGGGGTCGATGGCGGGTTTGCCGGCGTTGTGGTTGGTGAGCATCCGGCGCACCGTCGCCGCGGCGAGGATCCGCTTGCCCTGGTGGGTGCCCTCGTTGAGGAGCAGCTGACCAATGGCCGCGAGATCGGTCGCGGAGGCGAAGATGCCGGCGTGACCGGCGATGCCGCCAAGGTGGTTGGCGACGTCGTCGTGGACGACGCCACGGAGCAGCCCTCTGGACGAGCGGGCGTCGGTGGCGACCAGTCGGCTGGCCTTCGCGGCGGCTGACAGCCAGCTGTTCGGGTTGAAGCCGGTGTCGCGCAGGCCGAGCGGGCCGGTCAGGTTGGTCTTGAGCGCCTGGTCGAGCCGCTGGCCGGTGACCTTCTCGACGATCTTGCCGGCGACCATGAGCCCGACGCTGGAATAACGGAACGTCTTCCCCGGCACGGCGCCGGAGACCAGCGGCGTGCCGAGCACGGCGTTCCAGCGGGCCGCGTTGTCGGGCAGGCCGGTGACTGTGGCGCCGACGGGAAGACCGCTGGTGTGGGTGAGCAGCATCTCGACGGTGATCCGCTCCTTGCCCGCGCCGGTGAAGGCGGGCAGGTAGTCGCGCACCGGAGCGCCGAGGTCGACACGGCCCTTGTCGACCTGCTGCAACAGCAGAATGGCCGTGTACACCTTGGTCACCGAGGCGAGGTCGAAGATGGAGTCCCGGCGCATCGCGACGCGGTGGTTCGCCGCGAGCAGCTTCGGGCCCGCCGCATAACGCAGCGCCTCACCGACCGCTGTGTGCACGGTCACCTTTCCGCCCACCACGACGAGAGCGACCGCACCGGGAAAACCCTTGTGTTGCACGGTCTGCGGGGTCGCGGGCAGGTGTCGGCGGAGCAGGGCGGTCACGTCCTGCGCGTAGCCGGCCTGACGGACTGGTGGGTTGCCGCCGACCGGTGCGTCCGGTGCCCTGAGCGGCGGCCCGGCGTCTCCCGCCGTACCAAATCCGGCCCGGCTGCCGGTGGCGCCCGTCCCGGTCGTCGCGTCGCCAGGGCCGGCCGAACCGGGGTTCGGCGTGCCGGTAGCACCGCAACCGGTGAAGGCGGTGGTCGCGGCGGCCAGGCCGGCCCCGAGCAGAGTTCGACGTGCAACGGGCATGCCGGAGATCGTGACAGCCGGCCAGAGGACGCGCCACCTGACCGGTCCGAACGTCGGACGCGTCCGGCCCATCGGTCAACAGGTGGTCATCTGGCAGACACAGCAGGTTGCCATTCAGATGATTGTGCGACGATCGGCGGGCAAAACGTCGAACCACCGTCCACCGGTCTGTCCGCGCACGGTCGCGCACAGTGACCGGGGAGGGCACACACCCCGTTACCCCCTTGGAGAGCACGATGTCCCTCTCCCCGTCCCGGGTCTTCGCAGAGCTGAATGCGGCTCGACCCCCTGACCAGCCGTCCCCGACGATGGGCACAGCCGTCGTGGTGGGCGGCAGTGTCGCCGGTCTCCTGGCCGCCCGGGTGCTGTCCGACCATGCCGACACCGTCGTCATCATCGACCGGGACGACCCGCAGGTCACCGGCGCGCGGCCCGGCGTACCCCAGGGGACGCAGCTGCACGCGCTGCTGCCCGGCGGCCTCTTCCAGCTGGAGCGCCTGTTTCCCGGATTCCGCGACGAGGCACTGAAACGCGGAGCGGTCGAGGCGCCGCCCACGGCCCGGCGCAACTACCTCGACGGGCGTCTGAAGGTCGTCGTCCCCGACGACGCCGACAGTCTGGCGGGCAGTCGGCCGCTGCTGGAAGGCCTGATCCGCCAGCAGGTGCTCCGACTGCCCAACGTCAAGACGATCACCGCCCGCGCCACCGGCCTCGTGTTCGACGGCACCGCTGTCACCGGGGTCCGCTGTGAGGTCGGTGGGGTGCCCGGTGTCGAACGCGCTGACCTCGTGGTGGACGCCATGGGGCGGTCCAGCCGACTCTCGGACTGGCTGGAGCAGGCCGACTGGGACCGACCGGTCACCCGGCGGATGACAGTGCACCTCAACTACGCGACCGCCCTGTTCCGCCGCCCGGAGGTCACCCCGGCCTCGACCGTCGTACTGGCCCTGAACACGCCGAGGACGGCGATGGACGTGGCCGGCGCCGCGTTCTTCGCCATCGAGGACGGTCGGTGGATGGCGATGATGGCCGGTTACGGCAACGACCGTCCGGGGCGAACCGCTGATGACTTCGTCCGCCGCCTGCGCGAGCAGTTCCCGCCGGAGTTCGGCGAGGTCGCCGACCAGGAGATGATCGGCGACGTCCAGACCTACCACCATGCCGACAGTCGACGACGGGACTTCCACGCGCTCAAGCGCTTCCCGGCCGGCCTGATCAGCGTCGGTGACGCCGTCGCGTCGTTCAACCCGGTGTACGGGCAGGGCATGACGGCGTCGGCCCTGCACGCGGCCTGCCTGTCGACGTACCTCCGGTCCGGCCCGGACCTGCGGGCGCCCGCGCGCCACTACCTGGCGCTCCAGAAGGTGGTGGTCGACGCCGCCTGGTCGCTCTCCACCTCGGCGGACCTGGCGTTGCCCCACGTCGACGGGCCCTACCCACGCGGCTACCGGTTCTCCCGCTGGGCCAGCAGCCAGGTCATCGCCGCGACCATCACGGACGTGGCGACCGCGCGGCGGTTCAACGACGTCGTCTCCATGCGCGAGCACCCGCACTCGCTGGCCCGCCCCGGCGTGCTCCTGGGCGCCCTGCGCGCCAACCGGCGCGCACGCTGAGCGAGTGACCCGGCGGCCTCGCCTGCGGGGCCGCCGGGAACGCTCTATCGGGAAAGCTTGCGGAGGATGTCGACCACGAAATGGTGATCGTCCAGCTGCGGCAGCCCGGAGACACCGACCCAGCCCACCACACCGGTGCCGCGAACCCGCAGGGGTACCGCGCCCCCGGCCGCCGCGTACCGCGAGGCCGGCAGGCCGAACCGCTCGGCCAGCGTCACCTGCTTGTCCTGGCACAGCCGGGCCATGTAGAGCGAGGAGTGCTCGAACCGCATCACCACACGCCCCTTGCGGCGCAGCCACGCGTCGTTGTCCGCCGTCGACCCCGGCAGGCCACAGTGGAACAGCTGCCGCCCGGCCCGCCACACACCCACCGAGACCGGCAGCCGCTGCTCGGTCGCGGCGGTGACGGCGAGCATCCCCAGCTCGTACGCGTCGGTCTCGGACAGGCCCGCGAGCTCCAGCTCGTTCTCCTCGCGCAGCAGCTCGTCCAGCGTCGGCCACGACTCACGGTCAGCTGACATGTCTCTTCTCCTCATCGTGCAAAGGCGACCATCGGTGCGATCACCAGGCGCAGGGCGCGTAGTCCTTCAGGAAACAGCCGTACAGATCCTCGCCCTGCTCGCCCCGGACGATCGGGTCGTACACGCGGGCCGCGCCGTCGACCAGGTCCAGCGGGGCGTGGAAGCCCTCGTCGGCCAGCCGCATCTTCGTCGGGTGGGGACGTTCGTCGGTGATCCAGCCGGTGTCGACGCTGGTCATCAGGATGCCGTCGGTCAACATCTCCTCGGCACTGGTGCGGGTCAGCATGTTCAGTGCCGCCTTCGCCATGTTGGTGTGCGGGTGCCCCGGCCCCTTGTACCCCCGGCCGAACTGGCCTTCCATCGCCGACACGTTCACCACGTACTTGCGGCGGGCCGACGCGGCGGCCATCACCGGGCGCAGCCGGCTGACCAGGACAAACGGCGCTGTGACGTTGCACAGCTGCACTTCGAGCAGCTCGACCGGGTCCACCTCCTGGACCCGTTGGACCCAGCTGTTCACCGAGTCGAGGTCGGGCACGAGCCCGCCGGCGTCGATGGCGGTGGACGCCGCGATCCGTTGCGGCGAGGCCGACCCGCTGGTCAGTGCCAGCGCGGTGAGCGCGTGCGGGGTGAGCGCTGTCGACTGTGGCCCGGCGGTCAGGCTGCCCACCGGGCCGCCCTGCCCGTCCGGCTTGGCGAACGTGATCAGCTCCGGTAGCGGGCCGTCCGGCAGGGCCGCGGCCTCCGCGGCGATGAGCTGCGCGTACGCCCCGGGGGACCGGCGGACGGTCTGCGCCGCGTTGTTGATCAGGATGTCGAGGGGGCCCTGGCTGCTGACGTCGTCAGCCAGAGCGATCACCTGGGCGGGGTCGCGCAGGTCGATCCCGACGATGCGCAGCCGGTGCAGCCAGTCCGCGCTGTCGGGCATCGCGGCGAAGCGGCGGATCGCGTCGTGCGGGAACCGGGTCGTCACCGTCGTGTGCGCGCCGTCGCGCAGCAGCCGCAGCGCGATGTACATGCCGATCTTGGCCCGGCCGCCGGTGAGCAGCGCACGCCGGCCGGTCAGGTCGGTGCGGGCGTCGCGGCGCTCCCGGTTCAACGCGGCGCAGGACGGGCAGAGCTGGTGGTAGAAGGCGTCCACCTCGCGGTAGCGCTGCTTGCAGACGTAGCAGCCGCGGGGATTGTGCAGGAAGCCGGCAGTCTCGCCGGCGACGGAGGACGCGAGCGGAATACCCTGCGTCTCGTCGTCGATCCGCCCCGGAGCGCCGGTGGCGGTGGCCTCCGTCACCGCGCGGTCGGCGGCGAGGATGGCATCCCGTCGCTCCTCCCGCCGCCGCTGCTTGATCACCTTGTAGAGCCGGGCGGTGGCCCGCTGCACCTGCACCACGTCGGGATGGTCGGAGGGCAGCGCCTCCAACGCCTCGAAGACGCTGAGGCAGGCCTCCAGCCGGCTTCGGTCAATGCCCTCTTGACCGTTTTCGGTAATGTTGTCCACCGTCATGCGTCGTTGTCTCGTCCCGTATCCCGTGCCGGCTCCAGCCGGTCCGCCCCAAGTCCGACCCGAAACGGTACGCGCCTCACCGCCTCCGACGCACCTCACGGCCGTCCGGCGTGGTGCGCCTCGCGGCGCTGTCAGTCGGCGTCGGCGCGACCGAGACGCCAGTAGCCCATGAAGGCCACCGCCCGCCGGTCCAGGCCCCGCTCGGCGACCAGGTGCCGGCGCAGGGTACGGATGACGCCGGCCTCCCCGGCCAGCCACGCGGAGAGCGGTGCCGAGGCCGCCTGCTCGGGCACCTCCCACAGGAGTTCGGTGTCCACGTCGACGTCCGGCACTGGCTGGGCGGCCGTCGACGTGCCGGGGGCCAGCAGTTCCCCGGCGGCCGCGACGACGGCGGGCACCAGCCTGCTGCCGTACCCGTCGGCGCCCCGGGCCAGCCAGCGGACCTCGACGCCGGGCGGCGCGAGCAGCGGCAGCACGTCGGCGGCGTCGGGCACCTCCAGCACGACAGTGCCCCGGGCGTCGAGGGGGAGCCGCTCGCAGATGCTGCTGATCGCCGGCACGGCGGTCTCGTCCCCGGCCAGCAACAACGCGCCGCCGGTGGACTGTCGAAACTCGACCCCGCCGTGGTTGCCGTCGAAGCCGGCATCCGGCCCGACCAGCGCGATCTCGTCACCGACGCTGGCCCGCCGAGCCCAGCGCGTCGCCGGACCACTGTCGCCGTGCAACACCAGGTCGACGTCCACCTCGGCCAGGTGCGGGCGGACCGCCCGCACGGTGTAGGTGCGGATCGGGTTACGCAGGTGCGCGGGCAGGGCCCGCCACGTCGCGTACCAGTCCGGGCCGTCCGGCAGGGTCGCCCGGTCCTGACCGGGCAGCGGCAGCGCCAGCTTGATCCGCTGGTCGTAGCCGTTGTCGGCGAAGCGGTCCAGGTTCGCCCCGGTGAAGGTCACCCGGGTGAAGGACGGGCTCAGGCGGCGTACCGCGCGGACGGTGACGGCGAACACGCGCCACGGGGCGATGGGCAGGGTCTCGGTCATGGTGCCTCTCTCGACTCGGACGGCTCTACCGGGTGGTGCTCGCCACGGCGCGGGAGCGCCACAGCAGCCAGACGAAGTACGGGGTGCCGATCATGGCGGTGACCAGGCCGGCGGGGATCTGGGCCGGCGCGATGATCGTCCGGCCGAAGGTGTCGGCGATGCTGACCAGCGCCGCGCCGAGCAGGGCGGCCACCGGGAGCACCCGGGAGTGCCGGCCGCCGACGAGCGCCCGCGCGGCGTGCGGGGCGACCAGACCGACGAACCCGATGACCCCGACGGCCGAGACGGCGGTGGAGGTGAGCAGCGCCGCCGCGCCGAGCGCGATCAACCGGGTGCGTTCCAGCCGGACACCCAGCACGCGGGGGGTGTCGTCGTCCAGCGCCATCAGGTCGAGCTCCCGGCGGGCGGCGACAACGGCCGGGGTGAGCACCAGCAGGGCGATCAGCACCGGCAGCACCTGGGTGGGCGTCCGACCGTAGGTGGAGCCGGACAGCCAGGTCAACGCCTTCCCGGTGTTCCACGGGTCGAAGGCCACCACCAGGTAGGTGATGACCGCCATGCCGCCCTGCCAGGCCCCGAAACCGATCAGTACCAGTCGGTCGGAGCTCAGTCCGCCGCGCCAGGCCAGGCCGTAGACCAGGGCGAACGCCAGCATCGCGCCGAGTCCGGCGACGCCGGAGACGGCCCACACTCCGGCGAGCGGCACGAAGGTGAGCAGGGAGACCGCCCCGAGCCCGGCGCCCGCTGTGATGCCGAGGATGCCGGGTTCGGCCAGCGGATTGCGGCAGACCGCCTGCACTGTGGTGCCGGCGACCGCGAGCGCCGCGCCGGCCAGGACCGCCGCGGCGACGCGCGGCCACCGCTGGTCCAGCACAAAGGTGTACGCGGGCCCGGTGGTGCCGTTGACCCAGTTGACGACGTCACCGAGCAGCACCCAGGTGTCACCGGCGAGCATGCCGACAGTCACGGCGCAGACGGTCAGGACGGCGGTGACGGCGACGACGACGCGGTGGAAGGCTGCGGAACGGACGGCCGCGTGCCCGCCCGGCGGACGGCGGGTGGGGCCGGCGTCGCGGTGCCGGCGGGCCAGCCAGATGAGGATCGCCGCGCCGAACACGGTGGTGACCACGCCGGTGGGGATGTCGACCCCGGCCTGCCCGCCCATCACGGCTCGCAGCAGCACGTCGGAGCCGAGCACGATGATGACCCCGGCGATGCCGGACAACGGCAGCAGGACGCGGTGCCGGTGCACCCCCGGCACCACCGGGGCGAGCAGCCGGACGATCACCGGTGCGCACAGGCCGACGAAGCCGACCGGGCCGGTGAGGGTGACTGCCGCGGCGGAGAGCAGCACGGCCAGCACCATGACGGTGAGCCGGGTGCGCCGCACGTCGAGGCCGAGCACTGTGGCGGTGTCGTCGCCGAGGGCGAGGATGTCGAGGCGGTGCCCGAGCAGCACGAGCACGACGACGGCGCCGACGATCACCGGGGCGAGTTGGGTGAGCGCGGTCAGGTCGCTCTGCACCAGCGAGCCGTTCCCCCAGGCGAACAGCCCGATGGTGGCCTGCTCGAACAGGAGCAGCAGCAGGGTGGTCACCGACCCGAGCGCCAGCGCGGTCGCCGAGCCGGCGAGGATCAGCCGGGTGGTGCCGGCCTGCCCACCCGAGGACATCGCCATCACCAGGCCGGCGGCGGCCAGCCCGCCGCAGAAGGCCAGGCCGCCGGCGGGCAGCGCGGGCAGTGCGAGGCCGAACGCGGCGACGGCGACGATCGCCAGGTGGGCGCCCGCGTTGACCGCGAGGGTGTCGGGGGACGCGAGCGGGTTGCGGGCGATCGACTGCAACGCCGCCCCTGCGAACCCGAGCGCCACGCCGATGGTGAGCCCGGCGAGCAGCCGGGGCAGCCGGGACGCGATCAGGACGCGGGCCGCCTCGTCGTCGGCGCCGGTCGTGAGGCGCAGCAGGTCGAGGGCGCCGACGTTCGAGGTGCCCTGGGTGAGGTGGACCGTGCCGACCACCAGCAGCAGCAGGATCGCGGCGACGAAGACGACGGCGACGCCGGGCACGGCCGGGCGTCCGCCCGGAGCCGGCCGGGTGGCCGGCTCCGGACGCGGGGGCGCGTTCAGCACGCTCACACCGTGTACGTCTTGACGAGTTCGTCGATGTACTGCTTGCCGGAGAGCGGACCGCCGAAGGTCCAGATGCCGTTGGGCATCTTGTGCAGGTTGCCCTTCCGCACGAAGGGCAGCGACGTCCAGATGGCGTTGCCGGCGAGGCCGTCGGCGAACACGTCGTCGCCGTCGGAGGCGTTGTAGAAGAGGTGCATGTTCGGGTCCTTCAGGACCGTCATGCCCTCGACGTCGGTCTGACCCAGGCCCCACACCTCGTCTGTCTTGCCGGTCCAGGCGTTGGTGAGGCCGAGTTGGATGCCGATCTGGGAGACCAGTGCGCCAGCGCCGAACATCCGGATGCTGACGGTGCTGCCCTCCTTCCAGCCGTCGGCGATGGCGAACGGACGGCCGGCGGCACCCGCGTCGGTGATCTTCTTCTTGCCGTCGGCGATGGCCGCGTCGAAGTCGGCGAGTAGCTTCTCCGCCTCGGTCGTCTTGCCGACCGCCTTCGCGATCATGTTGAGGTCGGTGCGCATCCGTCCGAGGTTGTCGGTGGCGTCACTGCCCTTGGCGACCACCACTGGCACGAACTTCTCCAGTTGACTGACGATGGCGCCGCCCCGGTCGTCCTCCATCACGACGAGATCGGGCTGGAGGGCGACGATCGCGTCGACGCTGGGCTCCCCGCGGACCCCGACGTCCTTGACGCCCGGATCGAGCTTCGCGGAGGTGACCCAGGTGCCGTAGCCCTTGGGATCGGCGACACCGACGGGCATGACGCCGAGGCTGACCAGCAGTTCGACCTCGCCCCACTCAAGCCCGACCACCTTGGTCGCCGGCGTCTTGAGGGTGATCTCCTTGCCCCGGCTGTCGGTGACGGTGACCGGACCGCCGGACGCCGAGGCGGAGGTGTCGGGGGCCGCGGCGTTCTCGGTGGTGCCGCAGGCGCCGAGCGTCAGCGCGGCCACGACGGCGATGAGGGCTGTGAAACGGGTACGGGTCATGACGGTCTTTCTCTGCTGTGGATGGGGGTGTTCAGACCAGGGCGCGGATCTGGTGCCGCCCGACCGGGCGGGTGGTGACCAGTCCGTTGACCGGATCGGTGGTCACCTCGATGCGGATCCCGTAGGTCTCGGTGAGGGCGTTCTCGGTGAACACCGTCGCCGGGGTGCCGGTGGCGCGGACCCGGCCCTGCTGCAACAGGACCACCTCGTCCGCCACGGCGGCTGCCTGGTTGAGGTCGTGCAGCACGACGCCGACGGCGACGCCGTGATCGTCCGCGAGGTCACGGACCAGGTCGAGGATCTCCACCTGGTAGCGCAGGTCGAGAAACGTGGTGGGTTCGTCGAGGAGCAGAACCGGGGTGTCCTGGGCGAGGCAGGTGGCCAACCAGACCCGCTGCAACTCGCCTCCGGAGAGTTCGTCCACGGGACGGTCGGCCATCGCGGCGACGCCGGTGACGTCCATGGCGCGTGCGATGGCGGCGGGACCGTCCGGGTCCTCGGTGCGCCAGCGCCCGCGGTAGGGGTGGCGGCCGTAGCCGACGACGTCGCGAACTGTGACGCCGCTGGGCACCGGCCGGCTCTGGGCGAGCAGGGTGACCCGCCGGGCGAACTCCCGGGCCGCGAGGCTGGCGGCCGTGACGCCGTCGGCGAGGTGCACGATTCCGGCCTCGATCGGGTGCAGCCGGGCCAGGGCCCGCAGCAGGGTGGACTTGCCGCTGCCGTTGGGCCCCACCAGTGCGGTGACGGCACCCGCGCGCAGGTTGATCACTGCACCGTGCACCACCGGCACACCGTGATAGCCCAGATGGAGGTCGACGCCGGACAGGCTGCGCTCCCCGTTGACCGACGCCAACTCGTTCTGCATGAGGTTAGGCTAACCTAACTGAATGCCGGCTTGTCAAGCCGGTCGCAGGGCCGTGACAGGCCTGGCGTACCGGTGGTCGTCAGGTCCGTGCGCGCGTGGGGGATGCTGGGTCCGTGCACATCGCGACCCTCGGCCCCCTAGCCGTCGACGGCCAGCCCGTTCGGGGTGAACGGCTCGCGGCGGTGCTCCGCGCGCTCGTCGACGCGCGCGGGCGGGCGGTCTCCGTGAGCCTGCTCGTGGACGCCGTCTGGGACGGCGCGCCACCGGACGACGCGACCGGCGCCGTCCAGGCGCTCGTGTCCCGGGTGCGCCGTCTCGGGCTGCCAGTGGTCGCGGTGCCGGGCGGATACCGCCTGCCCACCGAGCAGATCACCGTCGACGCGGTCGAGGCGCGCACGCTCGTCGATCAGGCCGGCACCATGCTCCGGTGCGGTGACGTCAGTGCCGCCCGCGGCCTGGCCGACCAGGCGCGGGCCCTGTTCCCCGAGGTGCCGGAGTTGGTCAGCGCCGAGGACACCCGTCTGTTCGCGGAGGTCGCCGCGCTGCGCGCGCAGGCGGCACTCGCCGGCGTGGGCCCGTTCGACGAGGTCGACCTGGGCCGACTCGTCGCGCGGACACCGCCGGACGAGCCGTCCGCCGCCCTGCTCGTCCGGGTGCTTGCCGCGCAGGGACGGGAGGCCGAGGCGTTGGAGGTCGTCGAGCGGCTGCGCGCCGACCTGGCCGACCGCTACGGCACCGACCCGTCGCCCGTGATCACGAGCGTCCACCTGGCGTTGCTGCGCGGTGAACTCACCGCACCACCCGTCGCGGCGCCGCCCCGGCAACAGGCGCGGATCACGCTGCCCGCCGCGTGGCGCCGCCCCATGGCCGCCCTCGTGGGGCGGGAGCGGGACGTCAAGGCCGTCACCGACGCGCTCGCCGAGACACCCGTCGTGACGGTCGTGGCGACCGGCGGGGCGGGCAAGACCCGGCTCGCCGCCGAGGTGGCCAGGCGTACGGCGGCGGGTGGTCAGGCGGTCCGCGTGATCGAATTCGCCGGCCTGCGCTCGCCCGACGAGGTGCTGCCCACTGTGCTCGCCGCGCTCGGCGGTGCGGACACCACGGCGACCGGCGGCAACCTGGGCCTGGAGCGGCGGGTCCTCAGCCCCGAGGAGCGGCTGCGCGCCGTGGCGCCGGACCTCGACGGGCTTGTGGTGCTGGACAACTGCGAGCACGTGCTCGACGCGGTGGCAGTCGTCGTCGCGGACCTGGTCGCGGCGGCCTCGCCGGAGGTCGCGGTGCTCGCGACGAGCCGTGCCCCACTGGGCCTGGTCGGCGAGCTGGTGCACCGGCTGACCGCGTTGCCGGACGCCGACGCGCTCGCGCTGGTCGAGTCCCGGGCGCGGGCCGGTGGCGCCGTGCCGACCTGGGACACCGAGCGGGCGCTCGCCCTGTGCCACCGGCTCGACAACCTGCCGTTGGCCCTCGAACTGGCTGCCGCGCGACTGCGGCACATGCCGATCGACGACGTGCTGGCCGGGCTGACCGACCGGTTCGCGCTGCTCGACGACGCACTGCGCGGCCTGCCCGAGCGGCACGCGAGCCTGTGGGCGCTCGTCGACTGGAGCAGGGAACTGCTCGCCGAAGCCGACCGTGACCTGCTCCAGCGGGTCGCTGTCATCCCCGCGCCGTTCACAGCGGACCTCGCCGCCGCCGTCGCGCAGGCCCCGGACGTCCGTCGCGGCCTGGCGACCCTCGTCGAACAGTCCCTGTTGACCCTGGTGGAGGGGGACGGTCCGCCGCGCTACCGGATGCTCGAAACGGTCCGCGAGTACGGCGAGGCCCGGCTGGAGGCGGCGGGTAACCGGGATCAGGCCATGGCCGGCCTCGTCAGGTGGGCGCGGGAACAGGCCGTCGCGCTGGCCGGCCGCTTCATCGGCCCCGGCCAGGTCGAGGCGCTGCACCGCTGCGCCGCCGAGCAGGACAACCTGGTCGCCGGCCTGCGGTGGGCAATGGGAGCGGACGACGAGCCCGCCGCCGTCGACGTCGCCACAGCGCTGTTCCACCTCTGGTCGGTGCGGGGCCTGCACCTGGAGGTCCTCGCCTGGGCGCGCGGGCTGCTGCAGATCGACGACCCGCAGCGGCGGCTGCGGTCGGCGATCCTGCGCGGCGCGGCCAGCGGCCGGCCACTGCCCAACGCCGACCGGCTGGCCTGGATGTGCGTGGTGATCAGCGTGAACGCCGGCGTCAGCGCCGATCTGCGACCCGCCGTGCTCGCCCGGCGGGCGCTGCGGACGCTCCAGACCGAACGCCCCGGCGAGGTGTCGTCCCGGATGACCGCCCTCGCGTCGGCGCTGCCCGGCTTCGACGCGTCCGACCTGGAGCAGAGCCTGAAGAGCGCCACCGAGATGGTCGTGCACCCGGACCCGTACGTGCAGGGGCTGGGGCTGTTCGCGCGCGCGGCGGTACGGGAGAACGGTGGCCTGCCGGAAGCGTCGATCAGCGACGCCGAGGAGGCTTACCACCGCTTCGAGGCCGCCGGCGACCACTGGGGTATGGCGATGGCGGCGGGTGCGGTCGGGCAGTTCCTGGTCCCGGGCGGGGATGCCCGGTCGGCCGAATGGCTGACCCGCAGCGTCCGGCACATGGAGCTGGTCGGCGCCACGCAGGACGCGCGGTCGATCCGGGTACGGCTGGACGTGCAGCTCGCCCTGACCGGCGACGCGGAGGCGGAGCGGCGGCTGGGCGAGACGGCCGCGCTGGGCCAGGCCGAGCAGATCGACGCCGCGCAGGCGCTGCTCGGCCTGGCGCACCTCGCCTGGCAGCGTGAGCGCTACGACGAGGCGCTCGCCCACGCTGACGAGGTGACGCGTGTCCTTGCCGGCTGGGTCGGGCCGCAGCCACAGCCGCGCGTGATGCTCCGCGCCACGGCGGCGATCATCTACCTGCGGGTGGCCCAGGTTGGGCGGGTGTCGGGCAACGATGCCACCGTCCAGGCGGCCGCGATGCTGTCACTCGCCCGCGACGACGCGCTGACCTCACGGGACCTGCCGGTGATCGGGGCGTGGGCGTCGGGCGGCGCGGAGTTCGCGGCGTACCGCGGCGACGTCGACGCCGCCCGCGAACTGGCGGTGCTCGCGAAGCGGATCGGCACCCAGATCGAGATGTTCTTCCCCTTTGAGAACGGCGAACGGCTCAACGCCATCCTCGGGAGCGAGGAGCAGCGTGAGCCGTTGCTGGCCGCGTGGCGCGAGCGGCCACCCGCCGCGGCCGTCAGCCGGGTCCGCGAGCTGATGGACGACCTGCTCGCGTAGGTCAGATCTTCTTGCGGTACGCCCGCAGGGCCAGCGGCATGAACACCGCGACGAAGCCGGCGCACCAGGCGAGCGTCCACCACACGTGGTTGCCCAGTGGGGTGCCGAGGAACAGTCCGCGGACCGAGGCCACCAGGTGGGTCATCGGGTTGACGTCCACAAATGCCTGCATCCAGCCCGGCAGGGTGTCGGCGCCGACGAACACGTTGGACGCGAAGCTCAGCGGCATGATCAACGCGAACATCACACCCTGCACGGCACCCGCGGTCCGCACCTTCATCGACACCAGCACCGGCAGCCAGCTCAGGCAGAGCGCGAACAGCACCGCCAGCAGACACCCGGCGATCGCCCGGAACGGGTCGGTGTCGATTCGGAAACCCATCACGTAGCCGATCACGAGGGTCGACACGGTGACGATGACGTACCTGACGACGTCGCCGAGGACCGCGCCGACAAGTGGTGCGGAGCGGGGGATCGGCAACGATCGGAACCGGTCGAAGATGCCCTTGGCGATGTCGGTGTTGAGGTTGACGCCGATCGCGATGGCACCGGTCGCGATCGTCTGCGCCAGGATGCCAGGCAGCAGGAACTGCAGGTAGTCGTGGGTGGAGCCGGCGACGGCGCCGCCGAAGACGTACACGAAGATGATGAGGAACAGCACCGGTTGCAGTGTGACGTCGATGAGCGCCTCGGGCGTACGCCAGGTCTTGATGAGGCTGCGCTTGGCGAGCGCCAACGAGTGCCGGACCAGTCGGAACGGCCGAGGGTTCGGCGTGGTTGTCGAGAGTGCGCGGCTTCGCGTGGGCGCGGTGTCGGTCAGAGTGCTCATGCCGCGACCTCCGTGGGGCGGATGGTGGTGTCGTCTTCGGACGCCGTACGCCCGGTGAGGGTGAAGAACACCTCGTCGAGGCTCGGCAGGTGCAGGGAGAGTTCGGTGACCGCGATGCCGGCCGTGGCGAACCGCGCGACGCTCTCGGTGAGGGCCGCGTCGTCGGTGACCGGCACCGCGAGCACGCCCTTGCGGATCTCGTCGGCCTGCGCCCCGGACCCGACCTGGGTCAGGATCTCCGCGGTGCGGGGCAGCTGAGCCGGATCCGACGGCCGGACCTCCAGAGTCTGCCCGCCGACCACCCGCTTGAGCCCTTCGGGCGTGTCGTGCGCGATGACCCGGCCATGGTCGATCACCGTGATCGCGTCGGCGAGCGCGTCGGCCTCCTCCAGGTACTGGGTGGTGAGCAGCACCGTCGAACCGTTGTTGACAAGCGAACGGACGACGTCCCACATGTCCTCGCGCTTGGCCGGGTCGAGCCCGGTCGTCGGCTCGTCCAGGAAGATCACGTCGGGCGAGCCGACGAGGCTGGCGGCCAGGTCCAGCCGTCGCCGCATGCCGCCGGAGTAGGTCTTGGCCGGACGGTTCGCGGCATCGGTCAGGTCGAACCAGTCGAGCAGTTCGGCGGCCCGCCGCCGGGCACCGGCGCGCCCCAGCTCCAGCAGGGTGCCGAACAGCTCCAGGTTCTGCCGCCCGGTCAGGTCCTCGTCGACCGAGGCGTACTGGCCGGTGAGGCCGATGCTCTGCCGAACGCGCTCGGCGTCCCGTACCACGTCGTAACCGCTGATTCGGGCGGTCCCGCCGTCCGGGGTGAGCAGGGTGGAGAGGATGCGCACGGCGGTGGTCTTGCCGGCGCCGTTGGGCCCGAGCACCCCGAGCACCGTCCCACGGGGTACGGCGAGGTCCACGCCCTGCAGCGCCCTCGTCTTCCCAAACGTCTTCACGAGGCCCTCGGCCTCGATCACCAGGTCAGCTGTCATGCGCCGAGTCTGCGCGGGCCCGCTGACACCACCCTGACACGCCACCGACACGGGCTGACACGGGCTGACACCGGGGCCGAGAGTCAGGGCGGTCAGATGCACACCGACGGTCGGCGTCACGATATGCTGGCCACGGCAGAGCGCCTGCCAGCGCCCGATGTGGTGGCCCACGCCTGACCGCATGCCTGGGGCCAAGAGTCTCCGACTCCGCGCCGATGTGTCGACTTCCGGCGTGCCGGTCACGTCGCCCGTTCGGTGGAGTGCGTGGGGCTGCACCGGAGGCGTCATGTCTGATTCCATCCCCCGACGGACCCCGGCCCCGGGACGCGCCCGCAAGCGTGCCATCCGGGAGCATGCAGCGCGGGCCGGCGTTGCCTACTCGGAGGCGGCCCGGCAACTCGAGTCGGTCGGCCTCCGACCCGGCGAAACCCTTTCCCGGTACGGGCGGACGATCTATCCGATCGGGTTCGACCCGCATCGCCAACTGCTCGTCGAACGCCGTGAGCGGCGGTCGTTCGAGGAGCGGGTGTCGGACACCAGGCGGGCCGCTGCCCTGCCTCATGGCCGCGCCCAGCACCTCGTCGAGCGGTTCCCGCCCAGCCGTGGGCGTACCGGCAGCGGGGTGGGCCCGCTGTATCACGGCCAGGGCCGCGAGGAACTGCTCGCGATGTTGTACATCGTGATCGTGGCCGATTCGCCAGGGTTGCTGCCCGAGGTGGGGGACCTCGCCTGGATCGCGGAACTCGGCGAGGACACAGCGCTCGACACGGCCTGCGCCGAAGTCGACCGCGAGGCCCGCCGCCTGCTCGACCAGGAGCCACTGGCCCTCTGGTCGAGCATCCAGAAGGCGCTGACCGTGGCCGAACGCAGCGTGGACGGGCAGGTTCGCCAGGAGGCGATCCGGCAGACCGCGCTGCTGAGCACGATGATGACGCCGCGTCTGGGATACGCGGGCGAGCCGTGGGTTCCGGGGTTGCCCGTCGCCGGGGTCCGGCAGATCCTCGACGCGCTGCTCATCGTCGCCGACGACGGACACGCGCCAGGCACCCGGGTACGCCTGCTCACGCAGCCGCACGACGCGCGGTCGGCCACGATCGTCGGTGCCCGGTGGGGTTCCTCCGGTCCGCCGGTGGGCTATCTCGTGTGGCTCGACGGAGCGTCAGCGCCGCTGTCGGCCCGCCCGGACGACCTGATTGTCCTGGCCGACCAGGAGACCATTCCGCGCTGAGCCACGATCCTCGACCATCGGTCCGAACCAGCACCCCCCTCATCGATCATGAAGTTGTGGTGGGCAACAAAAGCCGTTAAAGGTGCTAATTCAGGCACCACAAATCCATGATCCACGAGTCCAGCCCGCCCACGAGCCGCGATCTTGCGCTTTCTGTCCCGACATAGGGACCATTCCACGCGTATCGGCGACCGAAAGTGCAAGATCGGCGGGCGCGGGCGCGGGCGCGGGCGCGGGCGCGGGCGCGGGCGCGGACATGGGCGCGGACATGGGCCGGCCGGGCTCCCTCGCGAGGGAGCCCGGCCGGTGCGATCGACGCCGTCGTAGAGCTGTCCGGAGCGCAGCGGGGGGGAGGTGCTGCGGCGGGAGAGGTACGGGCGGCGTGACCGCGCTCCGCGCGGTGGTCCACCTGCTCAGCTCGGTAGGCGGCCCCGCGTGGAGACGAAGTGGTACGACATGACGGCGAATCCGGGGTCACCGAGCAGCCGCCGGAAGGCGTGCAGTTGCTGGGACGACAGCCCGGCCGCCAGCAGGTCCGGCTCCAACTGGCGGGAGTTGGTCTCGTAGAGCGACGTTCCGGTGGACCCGCCGGCCCAGCTCTGCGAGTGCGTGATGGTGTCCAGGTCGGTCAGACCGGCGAGAGCCATCTCGGTGTGTACGTCCTGCGCCCAGCCCAGGTCGGCGCCGTGGTCCTCCAGGACACCCATCATGGCGTCCATGACCTGCGCGAAGAGCTTCGCGGCGTCGTCGCTGGGCGCGGTCAGCACCCGCTGCGGCGCTGTGCAGTCGAACTCCTCGACCACCAGCCACCCGCCGGGCCTGAGCGCGCCGGTGAGCGTGCGCAGGACCCGTCGTCGATCGGGGAGGTGCAACAGCACCAGCCGGGCGTGGATCAGGTCGAACGCGTCCCCGGGTGGTGGTTCGGTGCGCACGTCGTGCTGGCGTACGTGCAGGTTGCCCTCGGCCACGAGGTGGGTGGGGTCGATGTCGGTGGCCAGCACGTGGCCGTCGTCGCCGACAGCGCGGGCCATCCGCCGGGCCATCGAGCCGCCACCGGCCCCGACCTCCCAGCAGGTGGCGCCCGGTTGCAGCACCGGGCGGGCCAGCCGACGCGTCGTGATCGGATCCAGGAAGGACTCCAGCGCGTGCATCTGGGGCACGGCGTCGGGTGCGCCGTTGTCGAACGTGTACGTGTCATCGCTCGTAGCGGTTGTCATCGGTGTCTACCTCTCCGTGAAGGGTCGGGTGACTACGGGGTGTCGGCCCAGAGCCGAGGGGTCGGTCGGTTGGCCGGGGGCGCAACGGCGGCGACGCTCAACATCGCCGCCAGTGGGGCCGGATCGCGGCGGGCCTCCGCTGTCGGCCGGTCGTACACCACCCGGCCGTACTCCAGCACCGCCACCCGGTCCGCGAGCTCGATGGCGTGCTGGAGTTGCTGCTCCACGAGCAGCACGGTCAGGCCGTCGGCGGCGAGACCGTTGACGAGTTCGCGGACCCGCGCCGCCAGATCGGGCGAGAGGCCCTCACATGGTTCGTCGAGCAGCAGCACCCGGGGTTGGCCGAGCAGCGCACGGGCTATCGCCAGCATCTGCTGCTCACCGCCGGAGAGTTCGCAGCCGCGGTGTCGCAGCCGCACCGCCAGCCTCGGCAGCAGTTCCAGGGTCCGGGCCACCGTCCAGCCCTCGCCGCCGGAGGTGGGGGCCCGCCACGGCGCGGCCGCCAGGTGCAGGTGCTCGGCCACCGTCAACCGGGAGAAGACCCGTCGGCCCTGCGGGACGAGACCGACGCCGGACTGGGCGATGCGATGCGGTTGCCGGCCGGCGACGTGCACACCGCCGATCTCGACGCGACCGCTGGACGCCCGCACCAGCCCGGCGATGGTGTGCACGAGTGTGCTCTTGCCCGCCCCGTTGCGGCCCACCACGGCCTGGATGCTGCCCGGGCGTACCCGCAGGCTGACCTCGTGCAGGACGATTCCCCCGCCGTAGCCGGCGCAGAGACGATCCACAGTGAGCATCAGGCCACCCCGTCGGCGTAGGCCTGCCGCACCAGCGGCGAGGTACGGATCTCGTCAGGTGTGCCGGCGGCCAACGTCTGACCGTCGCGCAGCACGGTGACGGTGTCGGAGAGGGCGTACACCAGGTCCAGTCGGTGTTCGACCAGTAACACGGCGACGGCCCGGGGCAGCGCCTGGAGCAACTCGACCAGCCGGCCGACCTCGACGGCGGACAGCCCGGCCGCCGGTTCGTCGAGGAGCAGTAGGCGGGGGCGACCGGCAAGGGCCATCGCGATCTCCAACTGGCGTCGTTGCCCGTGCGCGAGGTGCCCGGCGGGCACCGCCGCG
This sequence comes from Micromonospora sp. NPDC048947, assembly GCF_040649495.1. NCBI lineage: Bacteria > Bacillati > Actinomycetota > Actinomycetes > Micromonosporales > Micromonosporaceae > Micromonospora > Micromonospora sp. NPDC048947. The sequence continues at coordinate 108,820 of NZ_JBEZFO010000020.1, read as the reverse complement.
ACGGCGGTGAGCCCCATCTGATCCAGCAGCGGACCGGCCAGGCGTTGTGCGGCGCGTCGGCGTCCGCCCGGCCACCACCGGCGGCGCGGGATGATCCGTGGCAGCGCGGCCACCACGACGTTCTCCGTCGCGGTGAGCGTCGGAAAGACCGCGGGTCGTTGGTGGATGCGGTTGATGCCCCGCCGGGCCCGGGCTGCCGGGCCGAGTCGACCGACGTCCCGTCCGTCGAACCGCACCGTGCCGCGTTGCGGCCTGGTGGACCCGCCGAGCACGTTGAGCAGGGTCGTCTTGCCGGCCCCGTTCGGGCCGATCAACGCGTGCCGCTGGCCGTCGTGGATGCACAGGTCCACACCGTCGAGCGCGGCGAGCGAGCCGTACCGCACGCTGATCTGCTGGGCTTCCAACAGGCCGGTCATCGGTGCAGCTCCGCAACGGTGGCCTGATCAGGGGCGGCTGGCTGGTCCGGCAGCAGCGTCGGGACGCCCGGCGGGCGCAGCCGACCCCGGGCCCGGTCGACGCCGGTGGGCAGCAGGTAGACAGTCGCCACGAACAGCGCGCCCAGCACCAGTGGCGCGTGGCCGGGCAGCACCCCGAACAGCCAGTCCCGGACGGCGATGACCAACGCCGCACCCACCAGGGCGCCACCCACCGAGGCGGTGCCACCGATGACGACACCGAGCAGCAGCAGCGCGGACGTGTCGAAGCCGAAGTCGGCGGGGGAGATGTACTGCTGGGCGACGACCAGGAGCGAGCCGGCGGCACCGGCGATCGCCCCGGCGGCGATGTGCGCGCCGGACAGGTGCAGCGCCACCCGGTGTCCGCTGGCCCGCAGCCGCGTCTCGTCGTCGCGGCCGGCACGCAGCACCAGCCCGGCCCGGGTACGCAGCAGCACCAGCACCGCGCCGACCAGCGTGGCCACGACGGCCAGGGCGTACAGGTAGCGGGCCTGATCGTTGGCCAGGGCCGGGAGCCCCCAGAACGGGCGGACCGCGGGGATGCCGGCCAGCCCGTCCGTGCCACCGGTCACCGACCGCCACCGCCCCAGGACGATGACGACGAGTTCACCGATGGCCAGGGTGATCATCAGGACGATCACCCCTCGGGCGTGCACGACGAGCGGGACTGTGAGCGCGGCCAGCAGCGCCCCTGCGGCCGCCGCGACGACGAGCTGCACGACGCCGACGTCGGAGACCCGGCTGCCGACCACGGCGCACGCGTAGGCGCCGGCCGCGTACGGTGCGGTCTGGCCGAGGGTGGGCATGCCGGCGACGCCGGTGAGCAGGGCCACGCTCACCCCGACCAGTGCCAGCGCCAGCGTCCGGGCGAGGATCGCCGTGGTGTAGTCGTCGACCATCCAGGGCGCCACGACCAGGCCGACCAGGACCAGCGCCGCGATGCCGCCCCGAACCCGCCGGATCACCTCGCCTCTCATGCCGTCCTCCACCTGCCGGCCAGGCCGCGCGCCCGCACGGCCAGCACGGCCGCCATGGCGGCGAACAGCAGAAACGGCGCGGCGGACGGCAGCAGCGCCACTCCCAGCGTCTGGATCTCACCGATCGCGAGCGCGGCCAGCAGGGTGCCCGCCATCGACCCGAGACCACCGAGGACGACCACCACCAGGGAGAGCAGCAGCACCGTGTCGGCGGTGCCGGTGCCGGGGCCGATGATGGGCGCGCCCAGGACCCCGGCCGCGCCGGCCAGCGCACCGGCGGCGGCGAGCACTCCGGCCCGGATCCGTGCCGGACTCACGCCCAGACAGGCGACCATCTCCGGGTCGTCGACGGCCGCCCGGACCAGCATTCCGGCCCTGGTGCGTCGCACCACCAGGTAGAGGGCGACGGCGAGCACGGCGGCGACGACGATGAACACCAATCGGTACGCGGCGTAGCGGTGACCGGCGACCGTCACCGAACCCTCCAGGGCCGCGGGCACCTGGACCTGCGGGTTGTCGGGCCCGAAGCCGGCGACGAGCAGGCTGCCGCCGGCCAGCGCCACCCCGAACGTCAACAGCGCCTGACTCAGGTGATTGCCGGCGGCGACCGGTGTGAGCAGGCCGGCCAGGAGCACCCCCGTCGCGGCGGCGGCCAGCACACCGACGGCGAGGGCCAACGCCAGGCTCGCCCAGCCGCCGTCGAGCAGCGCCGCGGCGGTGTACCCGCCGATCGCGTAGAGCAGGCCGTGCGCCAGGTTGAGGATGTTGGCGACGCCGAAACAGAAGACCAGGCCCGACGCGGCGACGAAGACCAGCAGCCCGTAGGCGACTCCGTCCAACGCCGGGATCAGGTACGGGTCGATCCGGTTCGTGCCGGCCGCCACAGCTATCACCGGCCGACGGTCGCGAGGTCACCCACGACGGTGTTGGACAGCGCCCGGCCGTCCTGGCGGACCTGCCGCAGGTACCACTTCTGCACCGGGGAGTGCGTGGTGGTGGAGAACTGCCAGGTGCCGCGCGGGCTGGCGATCTGGCCGAGTTGGCCGATGGCGGTGTTGATGGCCTCGGGGGTCGGGTCGCTTCCGGCGGCGCCGATCGCCCGGTCCAGCACCGCCGCCGCGTCGTACGAGGCCAGCGCGTAGGTCGTCGGGGAACCGTCGTGCTTCGCCTTCCACGCGGCCACGAAGGCGCGGTTCTCCGCGTTGTCCAGGTCGGGCGAGTAGTTGAGCACCGAGTAGATGTCGCGGGCGGCCTCGCCCTGCGCGTTGAGCACGCCGCCCTCGGTGAGGAACCCGGCCGCGTACAACGGGATGTCCTTGATCTCGGACTGCGCGTACTGCTTCACGAAGTCGACAGCGGCGCTACCGGCGTAGAAGGTGTAGACGGCCGCCGCGCCGGAGGCCTTGATGCGGGCGAAGTACGGGAGGAAGTTGGTGGTGGCCGGGAACGGCGTGAAGGTCGTCTTCCCGTCGGCGTTCGCGAGCTTCCCACCGATCTTGCCGAACGCGTCGGTGAAGCCGCGCAGCTCGTCCCAACCGCCCTGGTAGTCCGGGCCGATCGCGTACACCGAGCCCTTCACGTTGTCGCGGACGTGCTGGGCGATCGCCGCCCCGGGCTCGTCGGAGAGGTACGAGGTGTGCCAGACCCGGGAGACGTCCTTGAGTTCCGGCCTGCCGTTGGAGCCGACCAGCGGCACCTTGGTCTCGTTGAGCACCGGTGTGACTCCGGCGACCGAGCCGCCACCGACGATGCCGGTGAGTGCGGACACCCGGTCCTGCTTGAGCAGCTTGGTCGCGGCCGGGACAGCGGTCTGCGCGCCGTTGCCCTCGTCCGCGACGACGAGGTCCACCTGCCGGCCGCCCAACTTGCCGTCGTGGGTGTCCAGGTAGAGCTGGAAGCCGTCGCGGATCTCCGTGCCGACCGCCTGGTACGTCCCGGACAGCGACGCGAGCAGGCCGATCTTTATCGAGCCGCCGGCGCTCGTGCCCGGAGCGTCGTCGCCGCAGGCCGTGCTGGTGGTCAGCACGGCGGCGAGCAGCGCGGCGGTGAGGGCACGGCTGCGCCAAGGCGTGGTGAGAGGCATGTCTAACTCCAGAGGAAGGGGGAAGGGGTCTCCGGCGTGGGGGCGCCGGGGTGGTCAGCGGCTGCGGGCGAGCGCCGCCCGGGCAGCGGGGGTCAGCGCGTCCCCGATGCGGTTGGCCAGCTCGGTCATCTCGTAGGAGACCTTGCCCACGTCGCACTCGGGCGCGGCGAGCACCAGCAGCGATGCGCCGTCGTTGAAGGCCATGGAGAACATGAACCCGCCCTCGAGCTGGGTGACGTTGGAGATCACCGCGCCGGCGTCGAAGAAGGCCGCCGCCCCCCGCAGCAGGCTGACCAGCCCGCTACCCGTGGCGGCCAACTGGTCGGCCCGGTCCGGTGGCAGGTCGCGGGTGGCGGCCACCATCAGGCCGTCGCTGGAAATGGCGATCGCGTGGCTGACCTCGGTCGCGCGCGCGGCGAAGTTGTCCAGCAGCCAGCCGAGATCCTGTTGGTCGGTCACGTGCTCTCCTGTCGCGTCATTTGTTACCGAGGTTGATCGGGGTGCGCCGTCGGTTCGCCACGCCCCGCGCGTACGCGGCCATCGCCGTCGCCACCTGGGCCGGGTCGCGGTACTCGGACCGTTGCTGCTGCTGGGGCACTGTCACGCCGCCGGGCACGAGGTGCCGTTGCGGCTGCCGTTTGGGCAGGCCGGAGTTCGTGGTCGTGGCGACCTCGGGGGTGTGCGCCTGGGCAGCGGTGCGCCAGGCGTCGTCGGCGGGGCTGGACCACTGCTGGCCGTTCTGGCCGTCGACGACGTCGTTCTGGAACCAGTGGTTGACCTGTTCGAAGATGAGCAGCTCCTCGGTGGGCGCGTCACCCCGGTCAGGGGGTGGGGGAGCCGGTCGGAAGACCGGTGCGGCCGGCAGGGTCCGTTCGGTCGGCTGGCGACCGGCGGTGGGCTCGGGGCGCGGCTGGTACGGCGGCGGGCTGGGCGTCCGCGCTGCCCGCCGCGACAGCCTGCCGGGCGCGAGCAGGTACTCCTCCGGTGGCAGCGACCGGATGATCGCCGCGGGCAGTGTCGCCTCGGCGAGGATGCCGCGTCGGGGGCCGCGCCGCAGTTGGACTGTGGCGCCCAGCCGGGCCGCGAGCTGACCCACGACGACCAGGCCCATCGCCCGTACGGCGGCCACGTCGATGGCCGGTGGGTGGGCCAGCAGTTCGTTGAGCTGCTGCATCCGTTGCGTGGACAGCCCCACACCCTCGTCGCTGATCTGGACGATGACGCGGTCTCCCAGGCTCCGGCCGCTCACCCAGGTCTCGCTGCCCGGCGGCGAGTACGTGGTGGCGTTGTCCATGAGTTCGGCGAGCAGGTGCACGACCTCGTCGACGGTCTTGGCGGCCACCGCGACGTCCCCGTCGATCATGCCGAGTCGGACCCGTGCGTAGTGCTCGATTTGGGACAGCGCTGCCTGGAGCACCTGTTGCAGCGGAACGTCGCGCTGGCGTACGCGACCCACGCCGACACCGCCGAGCACCAGCAGGCTGGCGTTGATCCGGCCCATCCGGGTCGCCAGGTTGTCGAGTGTGTACAGCTGGTCGAGCCGGTCGGGGTCGGTTTCGTCCCGCTCGACCAGGTCGACCTGGGCCAGGACCGCGTCGACCAGTCGCTGTTCGCGGCGGCTCAGGTGGATGAAGATGTCGGCGGTGTTGGCGCGCATGACCGCCTGTTCGGCGGCGGTCCGCACGGCGGCCTGGTGCACGGCGCTGAACGCCTGCCCCAGCTCGCCTATCTCGTCGTCGCTGGACGGTTCGAGGGCGGCGCTGGACTGCTGTTGGGCAAGCTTCTGTGGGTCGACGGCCGCGCTGCCGGGCTGTTGGAGTTGGGCCACCACGGCGGGAAGCTGTTCGAAGGCAACGGCGTTGGCCGCGTCCCGTAGCCGGCGCAGCCGTCGGGTGATCTGCCGTGCGACGGCCCAGGTCACCAACGCGGTCAGGATCAGGGCCAGGAGGACGCTGGCCGCCTCGGCCACGGCCCTGCGGCGCTGGTCGGCGTGCGCGGCCCGAACGTCGTCGCGGACCGCGTCGTCGACCCGGGCGCGCAGGTCGGCCAGCCGGGCGGCGCGCGTCTGGGTGGTGGACACCCAGGCGTCGGTCTCCAGTTTCAGCTGCGATCCCGGCTGTGCCCGGGACACCTCGTCCTGCATCCGTTGCAGGGTCAGCGCCTCCTTGCCGGTGCCGGCCTGCTCCCACCAGATGCCCCACTCGGCCGGGGCAAGGGCCAGGAACGACAGGCTCGACTCGGTGTAGCTGGTGCGGGCCGCTGTGATGTCCTGCTGCATCGCCGGGGTCAGCTCGCCGCCCGCTACGGCGCGTAGCACGGCCACCTGCTGCTGGCCGATGGCCTCGGCAGTCTTCGACAGCGCCGCGGAGGCCCGGATCCCGTCGGCGAGTGGGGCGTCCACCACGCCGTGTGAGACGTTCTCCCGAAAGTTGATGAGGTCGGCGATCGCGATGCGGTAGCTGAAGGTCATCGCCGACACCGACGCGTGCGTGGCGGTGCGCACCTGGGTGCGCAGCGGGGCGAGGCCGTTCAGAGCCGCGTCGATGCGCCGCAGGAGCGCCGAGCCGGCGCCGTTGTCGGTGGACAGTCGGTCACGCTGCCCGCGGTAGCGGGCGACGGCGTCATCGGTGGCGGCCATCTCCGCGCCGAAGGCGTCCTGCTGCTCCGGCCGGGCATAGGTGAGCAGGTCGGCGGCGGCGATGCGTTCGCGTTGCAGGCGGTAGGCCAGGTCGCCGGCCTCGGCACCGACCTGCGCCAGGATCTGCAGGTCGCTGGCGCGGGCGGTCTGGCGTGCGCTCTCGGTCAGCGCGAGACCGGCGAAGCCGATCACGGCGACGAGTGGGGCCACGACGATGAGGCGCATCCGGCCGGCTATCTTCCAGCCGCGTCGCCGGGTCGGGTAGGGTCTGGCCGCGTGGGACCGGGTGCTCGACGCCAAGATTGACTCCCACGACTCGTCGATGACGGTCTATCCGCACGTTGCCGAATGCAAGTCCCATTCGGCCGGAAGCCGCGCTCGTAGACCAGACCTGGCCGTGGTACAAACTGCCCGTACCAGCATCTGTACCCAACGTCAGCGACCGGTGACGCCGTGCGGTCGAGCTGGATTCGCCGGGTCAGCGCTGGTTGTCGAGGGGTTCCACCGACGGGTGCCGCCGCTCCGGTTGATCCGGTTCGGGTTGACCGTTGAGCACCTGGCCGATCAACTCGCGCAGCTCGTCGATCGCGTCCACCACGGCGCCCGGGTCGCGCGCGTCCCGCCGTCCACGCTGTCGCGGCACCTGCCGATCCAGTGGAGCTGGTTCCGCCGCGCGGGGGCCTCGGCGACCGTCGGCCGCCAACTGCTCGGCCGCGACCCGTGGCCACAGCGCGGCCAGCCGGCCGCCGGTGCCGAGCACGTCATCGCAGCGCAGTGCGAACTCGTGACTGCCGAACCGGCGACCTGACTCGACCGCCGCGACCGTCTCCCGGCTGAACCGCACCAGGTCCGCCAGGGCTCGTTGGGTCAGACCCCGTTGGACGCGGCAGTCGCGCAACTCCCGTCGGAACCGCTGACTGGCGGCAGAGTGAGCCGAGCTCGACGGGGACGTGTGCTCCATGCGCTCACCTTCGTGGAACGGACATTCAGCGGCGGACGCCAGATCGAGATTGGCCGATGAGTTGAACATTCACAGAGGGCAATTCTTAACCCAGGACGTGATGGGTGTGAAGACGTTCACCGGCATGGATCGTCGGCGAAAGCGGGAAAGGTCCTCGCCGGACCCGGTGCCGGCGCTGAGGCGCGCCGGGTGGGGACCTGTCGAGGCCGGCCCACCCACAGTCGACCCGTCAGCAGGTCAGCACCGCTGGCACCCGTGCCCACTCAGGCCGCGTGCACTTCGGCCGTCGCCCCGTCGCGTGCCGCCGGCACGTCTGCGGGCGCCGTGACGTCGATTATCGCGAGCAGCGTGCGGTGCGCACGAAACGCGACATTGGGTTTGTACGAGCGGTGTTGCTCCGGTGCCAACCTCAGCCCGGGAATGGCTTCGGCGAGCCGGCTGAGGGCGATTCCGGCCTCAAGTCGCGCCAATCCCGCACCGATGCAGAAATGGGGACCGTGACCGAACGACAGGTGATTGCCCACATCGGCCCGGTGCGGGTCGAACCGGTCCGGGTCATGGAACGCCGCCGGGTCCCGGTTCGCCGCACCGATCAACAGCAGGCAACGCGCCCCGGCGGGGATCGTCGCCGCCCCCACTGTGACATCACGGGTGGTCACGCGCAGCCAGCCGTCGATGGCGGGCGCGAACCGGAGCGTCTCGCTCACGAAGGCGGGGAGGAGCCCCGGGTTCGCGGTGATCGCCGACCAGCGTTGGGGAGCGGACAGGGCCTGGTCGAGGGCGTGCGCGAGCAACCCGGCGGTGGTCTCGTGGCCCGCGACCAGGAGGTTGAAGGCAAGGCTCGCCACCTCGGGCACCGTGAGCACGCTGTCGTCGTCGTCCCGGTAGTCCAGGGACCGGCTGATGAAGTCCTCGCCCCGGTGTCCACTGTCCACCCGCTGGCGGACCAGGTCCTCGCAGTAGTGCCAGAACTCCAGCAGGCCCTGCGCCAGGCGTACCTGCTCGGCCGGGTCCGGCTGCCCCCAGACGAGGGCGATCTGACCGTCCGCCCAACTCCGGATCCGTCCGATGTCGGCGTCGGGCACCCCGAGGATGTCCAGGACCACCAGCAGAGGAAGTTCGGTCGCGAGCTCCGGGATCAGGTCGACCTGATCGCCCTGACGGGTGGCGAGACGGGACACCAACTGGTCGACCCGGCGTCGGATGATCGCCCCGTACTCGGCCTCGACCCGCTCGGCGGTGTTCGCGAAGGTCGCCCGCAGGGCCCGCCGGGTGCGCGGGTGCGTCGGTGGATCGGCGGCGGCCGTCGTGGGTGGCGCGTCGATCTGCATGATGACGTTCAGTGCCGGTGGGCACACCTCGTAGACCGGGGCGAGGGTGAGGGCGTTGGCGAATGTCGTAGCGTCGGCGAGGGCCCGCCGGACATCTGCGTGCCGGCTGATCAACCACAGGCCCAGATCCTCGGCGTAGTGCGCCCCGTCGGGATGGTCGAGAATGCGCCGCCACATGCTTGCCGGATCGGTGAGATAGACTCCGGCGAACGGATTCAACCGCATGAAAGCCTCCTGATGCGCCCGGCGCGGAACCGGCAGCGCCCACATTTGGCGATCCACTTCAGCCGGGCCGATAATGGCGTGCATCTGCCTCTGGCTTTTTACGGTGCGCTGACCGGCCGTACAAGTCAAGATTGATTCTTGTCTATTTATTGGTCGGCATAATTGCGTGTTGCAACAGCCGAGCGAACCTGGCCGTATGCAAGTTGCGGCTCGGTCCTTGCCGTGAAGTCGACCCGGCCGAACTGTGCAATCAACGCGCCGCTCTCGCTCATGACCGGGGAAACGACCCCCGAGGCGACGAGTGACGCCGGAGTCCGGTCATCGACCGCGACGGAAGGCGTCAGCGCCGACTGGGAGGGGCCGAGCCCCGGGCGGGCGGAGTCGGCCCGCGACACCGTCCACGCGTCGCAGGGGTTCCGGCCACACCGGAACCCCCGCGCTTCTTCTTGTCCTGACGGTGCGCTCAGGGCTCAGCGCACAGCGGTCACGGTGCCCACGGGGCGGCGATGCTCCAGGTGCTGTCGGCCGTCCACGACGTCGGCGTGTTGTACGCGTCTCCGCCGGCGCCGTTGCTGAGCCAGACCTCCGCGTTGTAGTGCCGCAGGTACCTACCTCTGAAGTTGTACGACTCCAGCGACACGCCGGTGCCGGTCAGCCCGGTGCGGGCGCACCAGGTGGCGTCGGCGCGCAGCAGCGCGGAGCCGTCGTCTGGCGAGTTGCGGACCCGGGAGTTCTGGTGGCGCAGGTACTGCCCGGGAAAGTTGACAGACTCGAACGAGTAGCAACCGGCACCGGCCAGGCCCGGCCGGATCACGTACGTGGCGTCGGCCTTGAGCAGGCTGGAACTCGCGGCGTCGACCACCTCCGTGTAGGCCAGGCTCTCCTGGTGGCGTAGGTAGCGGTTGGTGAAGCCGGGCGTGGTCACCCGCAACGACCGGCGGGTGTTGACCGGCAGGGCGACGGGTGCCGAGCTGCCGATGGCCTTCGACGCGTTGATCAGGGCGGTGTTGGCGGCGCGTACCCGCGCCTGGTCCATCTTGATCACCTGTCGGTCGTAGGTGAGGAACCCGTTCAGCTCACCTTCCAGGTCGGTGATCTCGGTGTAGATCGAGGCGCTGAGCCCCTTGCCGAGCATCAGGTTCTGGGTGCCCTGCACCAGCCCCACGTACCGGTCGGTTAGGGCGTTCGAACTGGACTGCCACTCGTACGCGAAGAAGCTGCCGTTCGGGCTGTACTCGTGGCCCGGGGTGTGCAGGCCCAGGCCGCCGAACTCACCGAGCACCGCGATCCGGCTGCTCGACGGTACGGGCGAGTCCGGGCCGAGGTAGACATGCCAGTCGTCGATGTCGCCGTTGCCGGGGTTGCCGAGCGACTGGCAGCAGTTGTGGCCGCTGTGCGGGTTGACCAGACGTGTCGGGTCCTGGTTCTTGATGTTCTGTGCGACCCGCCGGGTGTCGGCGAGGGACCGCTCGCCCCAGCCCTCGTTGTAGGGCGTGTACGCGATCACGGCGGGTGAGCTGCGGTGCTCGTCGACGATCTCGCGTGCCTCGGCCTCGAACTGCGCCTGCTGGGCATCGGTGGGGTCGACGTCCTGTGCGGTCAGCGACGGGATGTCCTGCCAGACCAGCAGGCCGAGCCGGTCGGCGTGGTAGAACCAGCGCTGCGGCTCGACCTTGATGTGCTTGCGCACCATGTTGAAGCCCAGGTCCTTGTGTTTCTGCAGGTCGAAGGCGAGGGCGGCGTCGGTGGGCGCGGTGTAGAGCCCGTCCGGCCAGTAGCCCTGGTCGAGGGTGCCGACCTGGAACACGAACTGGCCGTTGAGCTTGGGGCGCAGCACCCCGTCGACCAGGCCGGTGGTGATCTCCCGCATGCCGAAGTAGTGCGTGGTCCGGTCCGCTGTGGCGCCGGTGGCGCCGCGCAGCGTCACCCGGAGGTTGTAGAGGAACGGGTCGTCGGGTGACCAGCGGCGGGCGTTGGGCACCGGCACGCTGAAGTCGGTGAAGCCGCCAGTGGCCGAGCCCACCACTGTGGTGCCGTTCAGCGTCTCGGCGAGCACGCTGTGGCCGCTCACGTCGCCCCTGGTGAAGACCCGGACCCGCACTGTGTTGTTGCTCAGGTTCGGGTAGACGTCCACGCTGCTGATCGACGCGGCGGGCACCGGTTCCATCCACACCGTCTGCCAGATGCCGGAGCTGGGGGTGTAGAAGATCCCGCCAGGTGTCTTGGTCTGCTTGCCGATGGCGGGCAGGCTGCCGTTCTGCCGGGTGTCGGTGGGATCCCAGACCTTGACGACGATCTCGTTCGTCCCGGTGGTGAGCTGGGGCGTCACGTCGAATGTGAAGGCGTCGTAGCCGCCGGTGTGCGCGCCGACGCGGACACCGTTGACCCAGACGGTGCTCTGCCAGTCGACGGCGCCGAAGTGCAGCAGGGTGCGCCGACCCGACCAGTTCGCCGGGATGGTGACGGTCCGTCGATAGAACAGGTAGTTGCGGTTGTCGTTGGCGGCCCGTTGGATGCCGGACAGGGCGCTCTCCACCGGGAAGGGCACGTTGACCCGCTCGGGCAGGTTGGTGCCGAACTGCGGGGCGTCGTCGGTCGTCGACTGGCGTAGTTGCCACTCGCCGTTGAGGTTGAGCCAGTCCGGCCGTGTCATCTGGGGTCGCGGGTACTCGGGCAGCGGTGTGCCGGTCAGCGCCTGGCTGGTCCAGGGGGTGCTCAGTGGCGGCGTCTTGGCCGGTGCGGCGTACGCCGGTGAGGCGGGCGCGGCGAGAACGCCGGCGACCAGGGCGATGGCGAGCAGCAGAGGTAGGGCGGGGCGGATGGGGACGTGACGTGTCATGCCGTCTCCGGGGGGACGAGTCGCCGCGGGCGGTGCAGCCAGGCCCGAAGCGCGCGGGTGGTGGGCATCGGGTGGTCATTGACGGGGGACGGGCGTCAGCGACGGATGTCGGTGGGATCTCCACGCGCCAACGGTGACCGGCATATTGACATCCATCATCACCTGTATAACGTTATAGAGCCGCGCCGACCCTCCCGTCAATGCTTGTTCATCAATGCCCGGTCGACCCGCCGGTCGAATTCCCGAAAGGCTGGGGATGGTCGTCAACCTGAAGGACATCGCCCAGCGCGCCGGTGTCTCGCTGGCCACCGTCTCGAACGTGGTGAACGGGTACCGGCCGGTGGGGGAGCGGACCCGACAACGGGTGCAGCAGGCGATCGACGAACTCGGTTACAGCCCCAACCTCGGCGCCCGGCACCTCCGCCGGGGCCGTACCGGCCTGATCGCCCTGGCCATCCCGGAACTGACCAACCCGTACTTCGCCGAGCTCGCCGAGATCGCCATCTCCGAGGCCGCCGCGCTCGGCTACACGCTGGTCATGGAGAACACCGCCGCGGACCGGGAGGCGGAGCTGGCGCTCCTCGACGGCTCCCGACAGCGCATCATCGACGGCCTGATCCTCAGCCCGGTGCGCATCGGCCGGGAGGAGGTGCTGGCCCGGACGGCCGGCAGCCCGCTCGTGTTGATCGGCGAGGGGGTCTACGACGTGCCACACGACCACATCGCGATCGACAACGTGGCCGCCAGTCACGTGGCGATCCAACATCTCGTGGCGATCGGCCGTCGCCGGATAGCGTTCATCGGCGCCACCCCGGGAGGTGACCGGCAGTCGGCCCACCTGCGGGTCCGGGGTTACCGGGAGGCCCTGGCTGCCGCCGGCCTGCCGTACCGACCACTGCTGGTCGCCGGCACCGAGGCGTTCGGCCGGCTCGACGGCATGCGCGCCATGCGTGACCTGCTCGCCCTCGGTGACCCGCCGGACGCGGTGTTCGGTTACAACGACCTGGTCGCCATCGGCGCGCTGCGGGCGCTGGCCGAGGCTGGTCACCGGGTGCCCGAGGACATCGCGGTGGTCGGGATCGACGACATCGAGGAGGGGCGGTTCACTGCCCCGACCCTCACCACCATCGCCCCGGACAAGAGGGAGATCGGCCGTGTCGCGGTGCGTCGCCTCGTCGCGCGCATCGAGGGCATGGAGGTCGCGGGGCCGCTGACCGTGCAGACCCCGTTCCGGCTTCTCCGCCGGGAGAGCACCGGCACGCCGGACGCCTGACCGCCGGTCGCCCACGCGCCGCGCGAGATCCATACCGCCGGTGGTACGACCCAGAGAGGATGACCCACTAGATCCATAATCCTCAATATGATGACCGCTATCTCGACTGCGGTGCGCTCACGAGGCGCGCCACCCTGATGCGGAGGAATGCATGGTTCGCTGGCGTACCCTCACTGGCCTGCTGGCCACCGCGTTGGCTGCGGTGACCGCGGCCAGCCTGACCCTCACCGCGCCGGCCGCCGCGGCCGACAGTCCCATCACGCCGAACGTCGTCGGTGGCACCCGCGCCGCTCAGGGCGAGTTCCCCTTCATGGTGCGTCTCTCGATGGGCTGCGGTGGGGCGCTCTACAGCCCCCGGCTGGTGCTCACCGCGGCACACTGCGTCGGTGCGACCGGCACCAACACCAGCATCACCGCGACGCTCGGGTCGGTCGACCTCCAGTCGTCCAGCCGGATCACCGTCCGGTCCAACTACGTCTACCGTGCGCCCGGCTACAACGGCGCCGGCCGGGACTGGGCGCTGATCCGGTTGGCCAGCCCCGTCACCGGCCTGAGCACGCTGCCGATCGCCAGCACCACCGCGTACGACAGCGGCACCTTCACGGTGGCTGGTTGGGGCGCCGCGCGGGAGGGTGGCGGCCAGCAGCGCTACCTGCTCAAGGCGAACGTGCCGTTCGTCAGCGACTCCACCTGCAACGCCAACTACGGCGGGGATCTCATCCCCGCGCAGGAGATCTGCGCCGGCTATGCCAGCGGCGGCACCGACACCTGCCAGGGTGACTCGGGCGGCCCGATGTTCCGCCGCGACGCCTCCAACGCCTGGATCCAGGTCGGCATCGTCAGCTGGGGCAACGGCTGCGCCCGGCCCAACTACCCGGGTGTCTACACCCAGGTGAGCTACTTCGCCTCATCGATCGCCTCGGCCGCGGCGAGCCTCGGCGGCTGACCGTACGACGGGGACGGCCACCCAGCGCGTCGGTCGCCCCGCCACCGCTCGGGCGGCCCGGACGACACGGTCCGGGCCGCCCGTCAGTGCCGTCCGCCGCCTGGGCGACGAGTGGGCCACCCGACAGATTCGGCGGGCCGTCGCCGCGCCGCCGGCCGTAGCGGCGATGATGGGCCGGTGAAGATCCTGTCCATCCAGTCGTCGGTCGCCTACGGTCACGTCGGCAACTCGGCTGCGGCCTTTTCGCTGCAACGCCTCGGGCACGAGGTCTGGCCGGTCCTGACTGTGCACTTCTCCAACCACACCGGGTACGGCGCGTGGCGGGGCCCGATGCTCCCGGCGGCGGACGTGGCGGAGGTGATCGCCGGAATCGAGGACCGCGGGGTCCTCGGCAGTGCCGACGCGGTGCTCTCCGGCTACCAGGGCGACCCCGCCATGGGCGCGGTGATCCTGGACGCGGTGGCGACGGTGAAGGCGACCAACCCGGCCGCGGTGTACTGCTGCGACCCGGTGATGGGCGACGCCGGCCGGGGCATGTTCGTCCGGCCGGGGATTCCGGAGTACCTACGGGACACCGTCGTGCCTCGTGCGGACATCATCACGCCGAACCACTTCGAGCTGGACTTCCTCGCCGGTCGCACCACGAACTCGCTGGCCGAGGTGCTGGACGCGGTCGACGTCGTGCGCGCGACCGGGCCTCGGCACGTCCTGGTGACCAGCGTGCTCCACGGCGACCTGCCGCCGGACTCGCTGGAGGTGGTGGCGGTCTCCGACGAGGGCGCCTGGGCGGTGACCACGCCGCTGCTGCCGATCAACCCGAACGGTGGGGGCGACGTCACAGCGGCGCTGTACCTCGCCCACCTGTGGACTACCGGCTCACCAGCTACCGCGCTGGAACGCACAATCGCCTCTGTCTACGCCGTGCTCGAGGCCACTCTCGCGGCGGGCACGCGGGAGATCCAGCTGATCGCGGCGCAGGACGTGATCGCCGACCCGCCGGCCCGGTTCGCCGCCCGCCAGCTGCGCTGACGGCGGGTAGCGAACGGCGGACCGGCTGCGTCGACGGACCGCTGACCGGTGGCGCTCAGCGACCCTCGGGAACGGCCATCTCGCCGAGCAACGACCAATCCTCCTGCGGCACCGTGGCGTTCACGATCCGCGGCGTTTCGGCCAGGTACTGCGGCAGGGTCTCCTGAGCCGTGCGGAAGTGCGCGGACTGGACGTGGGCTCCGCCGGCCTGGTCGTCGCGGAACGCCTCGACCAGCACGTACTCGGTGGGATCGTCCACGCTGCGGGACCAGTCGAACCACAGGCAGCCCGGCTCGGCCCGGGTCGCCTCGGTGAACTCGGCGGCGATCTGCGGCCACCGGTCGGCGTGCTCGGCCAGGATCCGGAACTTGGCGGTAATGAAGATCATGACCCCAGGCTACCCAGCCGGGCGGGCGCGGGCGACAACCTCCTCGGGGGTCAACGGCGCTTTCGGGTGGTGCGTCAGGCACAGCGGGGTTCGGACCTTCACGAACGAGAACCCCTCCCCGGCGGCGTAGAACTCGCCGCTGTTGAGCAGGCCGATGTCCGGCAGCCGCCCGCCCTTGGCCTCGGCGAGCTGCCGGGCCGCGTCGATCTGTGCCGGCGCGTTGAGCAGCCCGAAGAACTGCGTCGTCGCGTTGCCGGAGATCTGGTTGTGCAGACCCTTTGGCGCCTGGGTGGCGAAGACCAGCCCGAGCCCGTACTTGCGGGCCTGCGAGGCCAACGCGATCGAGCTGGCCGTGCAGGCGGTGGTGCCGGTCGACGGCGCGAGCGTCTGCGCCTCGTCCATCACGAACAACCCGCCCAGCGGTCGGTCACCGGCGGGGTGCCGCTTGATCCAGGCGAAGAGCGCCATCTGCAACTGGTTGACGAAGCTCTGTCGCTCCTGGTCGGAGGTGAGGCCGACGAAACTGATCACCGACACCCGGGCCCGCCGCCCCGCCGACGGCGTCAGCAGCAGCCCTGGGTCGGCGGGCGCGCCGACCCCACCGAAGAGCGGATCGGTGACCATCGCCGCCTTGAGCGCCTCGGCCAACTCCTCGGCGAGCTTCCCGGCGCGGGCCAGCCGACTGACCCCCTCGGGCAGATCGGTGAGGAACTCGGTGAAGCCGGGCAGGCCGACCATCCCACTGCGCGCGTACGCCTGGAGGGCCTCGGTGAGGACGGCCTTGCCCTGCTGGGCGAGCCGGCTGGAGCGGTCCACGCCCGCCCGTGGCGCGAGCGCCTCCACGGCGGAGCGGACGGCCTGGTCGAACTCGTCGGGCCAGTCCCGCAGTGAGGTGAAGTCGGGCAGTGGTTGGAAGCTCAACGGCCGACCGGCGGTGACCCGGGGCGTCCACACCACCACCTCGGTGTGCGCGAGGTAGTCGGCGGCGCGTTCGGCGTCGCCGGGCCCCCAGCCGCCCGGCGGGTCGGGCCACGGGTCGCCGAGCCGGGCGAGGTCGTTGTTGGGGTCGAGCACGATCGCGGAGACCCCCTCGCGGGCGCACTCCTCGACCAGCCGGCGGATCAGCACGGTCTTGCCCGAGCCGGACCCGGCGAACACGACGGCGTGGCGGCGCAGCGACTCCAGGGCAACCGTGAAGGGGTGACCGCCGTCGACGGTCCGTCCCAGCCCGACGGCCCGACCGCCCCCGCCGACCGTGGGGTCGGCCGGATCAGCGGGTACGGGCTCGGCTGCCGCACCGGTCGACACGTCGGCGGGGACGTCGGCGGCCGGCGCGTTCGTCGGGTCGGATTCGCTGCCGCCCGACGGTGGCTCGTCGTCGGGCGTCGGCGGCTGGTCACCGCCGCGGGTGCCGTCGGGCCCGGGCAGGACCGCGCGGAACAGCTCGGTGCCGCTGGCCGGACGCCGGGCCACCAGCCACTCCTGCAAGGCGGTGGACGGTTCGGCCGCCATCACCCGCAGCGCCGCGAAGACCCGCAGGTCCGCCTCCGGCACGGCACACCGCAGGCCGCCGGCCGCGTCGAAGCCTGTCAACACCTCGGTCGTACGCTTACCGGTGGGCCACGGACCGTTGCGCAGCAGGATCAGCCGCCGTTGTGGCAGGTCCCGGTCCAATCCCGCGAGGGTGCAGGCGGCCTTGACCCGGGCGGTGACGGCGACGGCATTGGGGTGCGCGACGGCCCGGAAGCACCAGTGCGCCTCGTTCTCGGTGGCCTCGTCGAGCACCTCGATGAGCCGCCCGTGCAGCGCCGGCTTGCGGCCGGGCGGCGGATCGTACTTGTAGGTGGCGCCGGTCGGCGCCTGCTCGGCGATCCAGGCGGCCAGGCCGGCTGCGAGCAGCGGCGGCATGTGCTCGTCCTCGCTCTTCGGGTCGACTGCGGCCGACACGTCGGCGGCCTCGACCAGTTCGGCGAACCGTGCGTCCAACTCGTGCAGGCGGCGCTCGTCAGTCGTCGGATCGGCGGCGGCGCCCCGGGCGGTGCTGACGGTCGGCGTCGAGTCGGCGCCGTCGATCAGCCGATCCAGCTCGATCACGTCGTCGCGGTCACGGCACCAGGCGATGTGGCGGTCCACCCGGCGGAGCAGGGCGCGTGGCGTCAGGGTGGGTGCGTCGGCGAAGGCGGCGGGGGCGATCGGCCAGGTGGGGTGCGGTGGCCCGAAGAACATGCCCGCGAACGCGGCGGAGAGGCGCTTCGCCACGATCGCCTGCCCGATCTCCGGGGTGGGGATCCGGTCCGGCAGGGTCGCCGTACGGAAGCGGTCAGCGACCGGGGTGGGCGCGCTGCGGCTCATCAGCACCCAGGTGTCCGGCAGGCACGAGACGACGACAAGCGTGCGGCGGGTGATGTCGCGCAGCTTGAGCAGGCCGTCGGCGATCGGGCCGAGCACCCTGGCCTGGCCGTCCTCCAGACCCTGATGCTGGTTGAGCAGTGAGGTGCTGGTCTGGGCGAACAGCGTGTCGAGCTGGTCCACGGCGATGACAGTGGGGTCCAGGGTCAGGGCCATCAGCCGGGAGATGTCCTGCACGACCTGCTGGGGGGTGCGGATCGCGGCGCTCAACCCCCACGCCGCCCGTGCGGCCGGGTCACCGGCTTCGGAGATCAGGTGGGCGTAACCGACGTCCTGTGCCTCGAAGTCGATGGCGCCGTGCAGGACGAGCGCCCGGGCGGTGTCCTGGGCATCCCGCCCGACCTCCCGATCGCGCTCGCGCAGCGCCCAGATGAAGGTGTCGAGCTGCGCACGGGTCACCGGTCGGGTGCCGGCGACCGCGTCGCGAACCTCCACCGGCAGACCGAGCTGCGGGGTGAGTCGACGCAGGAACGTCTTCAACTGGGTGCCCCAGCCGACGTGGGGGCGGCCCATCCCCTCCACCAGGGCCAGGGCCACGCTCTCCCAGAACGTCTTGCCACTGACCATGTCGACGAGGAAGAAGTAGCCGCCGTCGCCCTGGATCCGTTCGCGGACCGCCCCGAGCAGGTGCGTCTTGCCGGCGCCCGCGCGGCCCTGCATGGCCACGCCGAGCGGCATGCTCGTGTCGTCGGTGCGGGCCCGCGCCACCCCGCGCAGAATCTCCGCGGCCACCTTCTCGTGCAGCTCCGGCACGTTGTGCGGGCTGGGTCGCCAGACGTCGTCCGGGGTGACCGCCGGGTTGAGACTGACCGCTTCCAGCGCGGCCCGCTGGTCCTCCGAGATCATGCCGGGCCGATCGCCAGGGCGTGGTTGTCCTCGTTCCCGATGCGGACGGCCGCAGCCCGGTCCCGTGCGGTCAGTGACTTGGTGTTCGCCACCGGGATGATGCGGACGTCCTCTCGGCCGACCATCGCCCGCAACGCCGCGTCGAGGGCGGCCCGGTCGGTGTCGGCGAGCCGGTCGCGGACGTCGGCGAGGCCGACCCATGCGCCCGGCGCGGTGGCCAGATCCCGGTACGCCGAGCGAACCAGCGCCTCCACCTCCACCGCTGACACCGGTGCCGCCGCCGGTGCCCCCGTCGTCGCTGTCGCAGTGGGTGCCGGCGCTTCGTGTCCCGGCTCTCTGGTCGCCGGGGCCGTTGCCTCGGTCTGCTTGAAGAAATCGCCGTGGCTGACCCGGAGCCGGTCCAGCGAACGGTGCAGGTTGGACAGGACGACGAACAGGGACCGGGTCGTCGAGCCGCCCTGCTTCGGTGGCGCGGCGGTGTGCAACTGACGTGCCACCCGCCAGCCCTCGTCGGTCAGCTCGTGGGCGAAGGGCCGGTGCGTCCGATCGGTGTCCACCAGGCCCAGGTCGACGAGTTTCGTGTTGTCCTTGCCGGTCAGCGTGAAACCGGCCAGCTCTTTCAGCTCGACGTTTGTGAGTCGGCGTGCCTCGACCATCAGCACCACGAGGGCGTTGATCTGGTTCGGCGTCAGGTGCGGGACGTCCGCCGGGCTCGTCATGATGTCTCATCTCCGTGGGGGTGCGTGCCGCCCGTACGTCGCCGGGCCAGCAGCCGACGGATCCCGTCGACCACCGCCGGCGCGTCGGTGAGCACCTGCTCGTTGGTGAAGCGGAGCACGTCCAGCCCGAGGAGTTGCAGCTGGACGTCTCTCCGCCGATCGTTGGCGAAAGCGATTCGCCCACGATGCTCCGGGCCGTCCACCTCGACCGCAAGACCCTCCGTGGGCCAAAACAGATCCAGACGGTACGCCGTGGCCAGGACGTGCCACTCGTAGGTCTGGTTCCACCGCCGGCCGCGCGCCCAGTCGTGCGGCGCGAGCGCGCGTTCCAGGGCCTGCTCGGCGGCGCTGTCCGAGCGGGGCACGCCAGCGATCGGCGGCCAGGCCAGCACCGTCGACTCCGGCTCGGCGGCGATGGCCGCAATCCGATCGGTCGGGCCGGCCAGCTCGGCGAATCGCGCCGGCACCGGCATCGGCACCGAGCGCACCCGGTCGGCGTGGCGCAACGGTCCGCCGGTCAACCACACAGTGAAGCCACCGTGCCGCACCAGCCACTCGGCGGCGGCCACCAGCGTCCGCTCGGCGTCGGCGTCCAGGTCGGGCAGAGCCACGACGAGTACGCAACCTTCCCGGTCGTACGCGTCGGCGATCACCCGGGCGAGCCCGGCGGCGCGTACCCCCGGGGCGAAGCGGGACCGGCCGCCGGGGCGGTGCGGGCCGCGCAGCCCCCGCTCGGCGAGGTCGGCCAGGAACGGGCCGAAGTGCCGGGAGCGGGCGGCGGTACGGGCCGCGAGTGCCCGAACCGCCGCCACGCCGAGCGTGCCCTCGCCGTCGACATGGTCGGCCCCCGTCAGCCAGCTGGGGAACATCGCCAGGGCCGCGGTGTCCAGTTGGTCGAGCAGGGTGTCCACGAGGTCACCGAGGGGGAGTGCCACGGTGGGCCGGTAGTGCACGATCGCGGGCGCTGCCGGTGGTAACGGGTCGAGTGCGACCCGCAGCAGCTCCGGGTCGATGCCCGGCAGGTGACTCACTCGCCCCGTCGGCGGGGCAGCCCACCAGGCCCTGCTGGCGTCGCCGTTGGCCCGGACGGGGTGCGCCATGGCGGCACCCTACGACACTGACGGGCGCGACCGGGGACCCCTCGGTGGCGAGGCGGTGCGCTCGCCGCTCAGCGCAGCCGGCGGATGTCGCCGTACGCGCGGTAGTAACCACCGCGGCTGGACTCGCGCACCTCGGTCACCAGGTAGCGGGCACCCGGCTCGCGAATCCCCTTGGGGAACTGCACCGACCAGTCGCGCCGGTAGCCGTCGGAGAGCACCTGAACCCGCAACCGCCCCCGATCGTCCAGGCACTGCACGACCACGCCCGCGCCCGCGTCGCTGGTCACCTCGACGATCGTCGGTTGCGCCTGCTGGGGCGCCTGGCGGGGGGCCTTGATGTCGCGTACCTGGGGCACGTTCCCGGCCTGCGCCGCGCGGATCGCCGGCTCGCTCGCGTCGATGCAGGCCAGATGGCCGCCGGTGGTCACCACGTAGAGCCGGTCGTCGTGGTACTGCATGGAGTACGCCGAGCCGCAGCCGGTGCCGAGCTTCCACAGCCGGGTGCCCGCCGCGTCGAAGCAGTAGATCGAGGACTGGCTGTCGCCGGCGAAGACGTACTCGCCGCCCTCGGCGGTGGCGCAGGAGAAGACCGGGGCGTCGCACAGGTAGGTGCGTTCGGGGTGGCCCGACTTGGACAGCCGCACCACCTGGCGGCTGCTGGTGCCGGCGAACACACTGCCGTGCTCCTGCCAGCCGAAGAGCACCGAACCGGTGGTGGTGTGCCACAGTTCGCTGCCGGTACGCCACTCGTAGCCGGTCACTCCCTGCGAGTGGCCGTGGTAGATGGCGTCGTCGTCGCACCGCACCATCCAGGCCGAACGCCCCCGCCCGGGGCGACGCCACAGGAACTCGTCCTCGTGGTCGACGGCGGTGATCCCGCCGTCGGCGTCGGAGACGCCGAGGACGCCGTCGTGGATGTCCAGCCAGTAGATGTCGATCTCCGGCGCGATGGCGTACGCCACCCGGGGCACCTTGCCGGACAGGTCGTAGACGTTGCCGTCGTCGCAGCCGGCGTAGATCCAGGCGTCGTCGGCGACTATGCACTTCACCCCGTCGGGAAGGCGGACCTGGCTGCGCACCTGGGCGTCGTGGTCGAGCGTGGTGATGACTCCGTGCTCGTTGCCGACCATGCAGTGCCGCCCGTCGACGAAGATGCCGAAGGCGGGGGCGCCGGAGTCGTAGCGCCAGAGCACCGGGGCGGTGTGGGCGGTGGAGCGGGTGCTCACGATCTGCCGCCGCGACACGGTGCGCTTCTGGCGGACGCCGGGGACCGCCGGCGCGTAGCCCTTGCGGACCTTCTCCCCGATCTTCTTCGCCGCGGCGGCCCGGGCCCGGGTGTTGTCCGGATAGGCACTGGCCTTGACCTGCCCCTGGTCGCCGATCCGGCCGTAGCGCACAGTCAGCGTGGCGTTGTCGACGATGACCTCGTAGAATTTGTGCGCACCGTCCACTTCGGACAGTTCGAGGTAGGTCGTCTCCTGGGACATGGGGGGCCTCCGAGGGGTCAGCGAGCGGCGCGATCCGGCCGGCGCGGCGACAGTGAGCACACGCTAACGGTGCCCCCCGACAGAATCGGCGTCCGGCCAGCGCAGGGCGTCGTCACGGAGCACCGCGTGCGCGCCGACGCTCTGGTTGACGATCTGCGTCACCCGCACGTCGACGGCGATGCTGGCCAGCGCCACCGCGTCCGAGCGGCTGAGGCCGTGCAGCCGCTGCATCAGTGTCAGCATCGAGTCCAGCGCGGTGAACGTGGCGTCGTCGAGCGAGGCGCCGACGCCCAGGGTCAACCATGCGTCGTGGGTACGGGCCACCGGGCCGGTGATCGGAAAGTCGTCGCGCACGTCGAAGGTCAACGTCACCTCGTCCATCGGACACTCGATCGCGGTGCCGCCGACCTCGCCGTCACCCTGCGCGGCGTGCCCGTCCCCGACCGAGAACAGCGCGTCGTCCACGGGGATCGGCAGCAGGAGGGTGCTGCCGGCGGTGAGGTCCCGACAGTCCAGGTTGCCGCCCCAGGGGCGCGGTGGGGTCGTCGAGTGAAGCCCGGGCTCCGCGGGTGGCATGCCGAGCACTCCCATGAAGGGCCGCAGCGCGATCGTGTGGCCGTGCTGGTTGCGGCCGGTCATCGTCACCGGGTCCAGCGCCCAGGCGTGCACCACCTGTTGATCCTGTACGCCGTAGTGCTTGTTGAACCCACTCGGCCAGCCGCCGGCCACCGTGGTTCCCCAGCTCGCCGGGACGACCTCGTCGATGCGTACCGCGAGGGTCTGGCCGGCGCGCGCACCGCGGACCGCGACCGGACCGATCAACGCGTGTCCGTGGTCGGGCCGGTGCTGTGCGACCCGGGGCCGGTCCCGGTTCGGCCCGCCCGGGTACGGGCCGGCGGACCACCAGCAGTCCAGGGTGCGATAGGTGACGGTGTCGCCGGGGTCGATGGTGAGCACCGGCGGGAAGTCGGGGGAGAAGTGACCGTGCAGGCTGTCGTCCCCGGGCGTGAGGGTGTGTCGCATCAGTGCAGGCTAGTGGCTGCTGGTCCGCGCGCCGGGTCGCCAGGGTGCGCGGTGGGTGCCGGGCGCACCCACCGCGCACGACTCAACCTGGGCGATGTCAACCCGAGGTGCAGGAGCGAATCTGTGGGCGGGCGCTGCTGTTTCCGTTGGTCATCGTGGTGAAGCCGAAGGTGTTGCCGCTGCCGTTGGACCGCATTGTCATGACGGTGCCGCTGCTGTCCCAGGTGGCGGTGCCGTTCCAGATGGTGCTGACCCGTTGCGGCGAGGTGATGGCCACGACCACGGTCCATGTGCTGGCGCCGCTGACCGTCACCGACGTGTTGTACCGGTCGCCCCAGACGTTGGGGGTCGTGGCGGTCGCGGTGCAGGTGCCACCGGAGGGCGGCGGGCTGGTCGGCGGGCTGGTCGGCGGCGGGGTGGTGCCGTCGGGCGCGACAGCGCGGCCGGTGGACGACGAGATCATGCCGGGGCACAGGTTGCGGCTGGTCAGGTTGGCCATGATCTGGGGGATGGCGTCGCGGGTGTTCTGGATCCCGTCGTGCATCAGGATGACCTGACCGGCCTGGAGTCGGCTCGCGTTGGCCACGATCTGGCTGACGCTGGCGCCGTTCCAGTCCTGGGAGTCCACGTCCCAGATCACCTGGCGCATGCCCAGTGACGACGCGACGGACTGCAACGTGGAGTTGGTCTCGCCGTACGGCGGTCGGAACAGCACCGGCCGGCTGCCGGTGGCCGACTGGATCGCCGAGCTGGTCTGGGAGAGGTCCGACTGCATCTGAGCCTGACTCATCGAGGTCATGTGGGCGTGGTTCCAGCTGTGGTTGGCCACCCACATGCCGGCGGCCACCTGTGCCTGCGCCGCCGACCGGTTGTTCTGGACGTTCTGCCCGACGTTGAACATGGTGGCCCGTACGCCGTTGTTGCGCAGCACGTTCAGCAGTGCGCTGGTGCTGCCGGTCGGACCGTCGTCGAAGGTGAGCCCGACGTAGCCGTTGCAGGTGGCGGCGCTCGACGGGGTGGAGGTGGCGGCGAGGACGACGCCGCACATGGCGACGGCGGTGGCGAGGACGGCGAGCGCCGCGCGCAACCGCCTGGACCACAGGGCCGTGCGGGGGAAGAGCCTGCTCATCTGGTGCCCCTTCGCGCAGGCCCGGACGTGCCCCTGCGTGCGGGCAGCGCAGTCCGGACAGGTGTGGACAA
The DNA here is from genome assembly GCF_040649495.1 of Micromonospora sp. NPDC048947. Lineage (NCBI taxonomy): Bacteria > Bacillati > Actinomycetota > Actinomycetes > Micromonosporales > Micromonosporaceae > Micromonospora > Micromonospora sp. NPDC048947. The sequence goes on along the minus strand of NZ_JBEZFO010000020.1, from coordinate 84,891 downwards.
GTGGGTAGGTGGAGCGGAAACCGCAACGAAGCCGATCGCATTGACCCCAATGGATCGAAGTATTGCAGCGAGAATTCCAACGCGTCAACAAGTTCCGGAAAATCCCCGGAACAGCGCGGCGGGCTGTTCGGGTGCTGGCCAGGCGTGGCCCGGCTGAATCGAAGATTGGTCGAACGAATCGGTTGGCCCGCACGCGACATGATCCGGAAAGCGGCCGGAAATATCGACAGTGGGCCGCCGGCTCCGCCCGTCGCGCCGGCCACGGTCCGTCGCCCTGGCTGCAGGGAATAGTAAAGGTTGTGAACAGAAGATGTTACAGTCACTCCTGTCGATATCCATCAGGGTTTCGGCCAGTGAGGTCCCAGGAAGGAGTGATCACATGACGAGACTGCGCGCGCTGGTCGCGCTGGCGGCACTGATCGTCACCGGCGGGCTGGTGGCGGTCATCCCGGCCACTGCCGCGTCGGCGGCGGCTTGCTCGGCATCGTGGCAGGCCTCGGCCGTCTACTGGGGAGACGCCCAGGTCTCCCACAACGGCCGCAACTACCGGGCGAAGTGGTGGACCCAGAACGAGGCGCCGCCGGGCACGACCGGTGTCTGGGAAGATCTCGGCGCGTGCGGCGGGGGCACCACGCCGCCCACCGGAGGGACCTGCTCCTACCCGAACTGGACCGCCGGGACCTGGTACGCCGCCGGGGCGATCGTGCGCTACACCAACGGTTCGTACTACATCGCCGAGCACGACAATCCGGGGTACGACCCCGTCGTCAGCACCTGGTACTGGGAGCCCTACACCTGTGGGGGTCAGCCACCGACGACTCCGCCGCCCACCAACCCCGGCGGCTTCGTGGTCACCGAGGCCCAGTTCAACCAGATGTTCCCGGGTCGCAACTCGTTCTACACGTACTCCGGGCTCGTCGCCGCGCTCAGCGCCTACCCGGCGTTCGCGCGCACCGGCAGTGCCACTGTCCAGCGCCAGGAGGCCGCCGCCTTCCTGGCCAACGTCTACCACGAGACCGGCGGGCTCGTGCACATCGTCGAACAGAACACCGCGAACTACCCGCACTACTGCGACCCCGGCCAGTCGTACGGCTGCCCCGCCGGGCAGGCCGCCTACTACGGGCGGGGGCCGATCCAGCTCAGTTGGAACTTCAACTACAACGCCGCTGGCAACGCCCTCAACCTGCCGCTGTTGACCAACCCGTGGCTGGTGCAGACCGACGCCGCGGTGGCCTGGAAGACCGGTATCTGGTACTGGATGACCCAGAACGGGCCGGGCACCATGACCGCCCACAATGCGATGGTCAACGGCGCCGGGTTCGGTCAGACGATCCGCAGCATCAACGGCTCGATCGAGTGCAACGGCGGAAACCCCGCCCAGGTGCAGAGTCGCGTCACCAGGTACCAGCAGTTCGTCGGCATCCTCGGGGTGTCCGCCGGAGCCAACCTCTACTGCTGATCCGTGGCCGGGCCTCGGCGTACGTCGTCGGACGGCGTCGAGGCTCGGCGCATCGACCGCCGTGGCCCGGTGCGGGCGGCGGCCGTTCGGCGCGATCAACCCGTTGACACGGCAGTGCCGCGCCCGGAACTATCAGCGGCAGTCCACAGGCCCGGCTCCCGTTGCTCATGAAGTCTCATGACAACGATGTCAGGGCTTGACCCACCACCTGCTCCACACTGCCCAGACGTTCGACGTACTCGACCCGGTTCGAGTCGAAAGGCTCCGTCCCTCATGTCGCACACCCCCCTTGCGCGTTCCCTCTCACCCCGCCTGATCGCGGCGACGACAGCCGCCCTGCTACCGCTGGGCCTGCTCGTCGCCGCGCCCCTGGCGAACGCCGCCCCCACCTCCGCCCCGCCGGGCAACTTCACCTCCTCGTTCGAGTCCGCCGACCCGCAGCCCGCCACCAGCACAGTGGAGGTCGGCCCGAACGGAAAGCCGCTCCAGGCCAACCTGAGCGGCACCGTCGCCACCCTGCCCGGCAGCCTGCTCGGCCAGGTCAGCGCCGTGACCGCGAGCGACGAGAACCAGCCGCGAGAGATCGCCGCGAACCTCAGTGACGACGATCCGTCGACCAAGTGGCTCGCGTTCGCGTCCAGCGGCTGGGTGACCTACCAGCTCGCCAAGCCGGCGACTGTGGTGCGCTACTCGCTGACCGCGGCCGACGACGCGCCGACCCGCGATCCCAGGGACTTCGTCGTCCAGGGGTCGAACGACGGCAGCACCTGGACCGACCTGGACAAGCGTGCCGGCGAGAAGTTCAGCGGGCGCTTCGCCACCAGGACGTACAGCTTCACCAACCCGAACGCCTACGGCTTCTACCGGCTCAACGTCACCGCGAACTCCGGTGACTCGCTCCTGCAGCTCGCCGACTGGAACATCAGCGACGGCTCGGGCGTCCGCCCGCCGGCCACCCCCATGGTCAGCGAGGCGACCTCCGGCCCGAACGGCGGCTACACCACGAAGCCGGACGTCGGCTTCACCGGACTGGCCGCGCTGCGCTATGCCGGCGGCGCCGAGAGCAACGGCCGGTCGTACGCGACGAACAAGCTCTTCGACGTCAGCATCCCGGTCGGGCCGAAGACCCGACTGTCGTACAAGATCTTCCCCGAGTTCACCGGCGGGGACGGCCGGTACCCGTCCACCTACACCGCCGTCGACCTGCACTTCACCGACGGCAGTTACCTGAGTAATCGCTCGGCAACCGACCAGCACGGCTACCCGCTCACGGGCGCTGGTCAGGGTGCGGCGAAGGTGCTCTTCGCCGACCAGTGGAACTTGGTGCAGGCCGACCTTGGCGCCGTCGCGCGTGGCAAGACCATCGACCGCATCCTGCTCGCCTACGACAATCCGCAGGCCACCGGGGAGACCCGGTTCCAGGGTTGGCTCGACGACATCGAGCTGACTGCCGCGCCGACGTCGATCGACGGCTCGAAGCTGACCAACTACGTCGACACCCGACGGGGCACCAACTCGACGGGCGGCTTCTCGCGCGGCAACAACCTGCCGATCACCGCCGTGCCGAACGGGTTCAACTTCTTCACCCCGGTGACCGACGCGACCTCCGACTCGTGGGAGTACGAGTACCACCGGATCAACAACGAGGCCAACCTGCCCATGCTCCAGGGCCTCGCGATCTCCCACGAGCCCAGCCCCTGGATGGGCGACCGCAACCAGATGTCGGTCATGCCGGTCGTCGGTGGCGGGCCGCTCACCGGTCAGCCCGCCGGACGTGCGCTCGCCTTCAGCCACGACGACGAGACGGCGCAGCCGGACCTCTACCGGGTCACGCTCCAGAACGGCCTGGTCGCGGAGATGTCGCCCACCGACCACGCCGGGATCATGCGGTTCACCTTCCCCACCGGGCAGCCGACCGGAAGCCTCGTCTTCCACAACGGCACGTTCACCATCGGCACTGACGGCACGTTCACCGGTTGGGTCGACAACGGCAGCGGCCTGTCCGCCGGTCGCAGCCGGATGTTCGTCTCCGGCGCCTTCGACCGGGCGCCGACGGCGTCCGCCGCGACCTCGGCCACCTTCGACATCTCCGGGTCGCGGGAGGTGACGATGCGTCTCGCCACGTCGTTCCTCTCCGTCGACCAGGCGCGCCGCAACCTCGATCTGGAGGTCACCGGCAAGAGCTTCGACCAGATCCACGCCGCCGCGACGGCCGCGTGGAAGGATCGGCTCGGCCGGGTCGAGCTGCGAGGCGCCTCCGAGTCGCAGCTTGTCACCATGTACTCGAACCTGTACCGGCTGAACCTCTACCCGAACTCGCAGTCGGAGAACACCGGCACCGCCGCCACGCCGCGCTGGCAGTACGCGAGCCCGGTCTCGGCGCCGACCGGCGCGTCGAGCCCCACCCGGACCGGCGCGAAGATCGTCGACGGGCAGATCTACGTCAACAACGGTTTCTGGGACACCTACCGCACCGTGTGGCCCGCCTACGCGCTGCTGTACCCGGACGTCGCCGCCAAGATCTCCGACGGGTTCGTCCAGCACTACCGCGACGGTGGCTGGATCGCCCGCTGGTCGTCCCCCGGCTACGCCGACCTGATGACCGGCACCAGCGCGAACGTGGCGCTGGCCCAGGCGTACCTCACCGGGGTCAAGCTGCCCGACCCGCTCGCGGCCTACGACGCGGCGGTCAAGGACGCGACAGTCGCGTCCGGGCGCAGCGCGGTCGGACGCAAGGGCATCGAGAGCTCCCTGTTCCTCGGCTACACGCCGGCGTCCACAGGGGAGTCGGTGTCCTGGGCGTTGGAGGGCTACATCAACGACTTCGGCATCGGCAACATGGGTGCGGCGCTCGCCAAGGACCCGGCCACGCCGAAGTCGGAGCGCGCCCGACTCACCGAGGAGTCGCGGTACTTCCTGGAGCGGGCCCGCAACTACGTCCACCTCTTCGACCCGAAGACGAAGCTCTTCCAGGGCCGCGACGCCGCCGGCAACTTCCTCGCCGGTGACCCGTTGGACTGGGGTGGCGTCTACACCGAGACCAACGGGTGGAACTTCGCGTTCACCGCCCAGCAGGACGGCCAGGGCCTGATCAACCTGTACGGCGGGCAGAAGGCGCTGCGGGACAAGCTCGACGCGTTCTTCACCACCCCGGAGAACGCCGACCGCCCCGGTGGGTACGGCGGCGTCATCCACGAGATGCTCGAAGCGCGCGCGGTCCGGATGGGTCAGCTCGGCATGAGCAACCAGCCGTCGCACCACATCCCGTACATGTACAACGTCGCGGGCGCGCCGGCCAAGACGCAGGAGACGGTACGGGAGATCCTTCGCCGTCTCTACGTCGGCAGTGAGATCGGCCAGGGCTACCTGGGCGACGAGGACAACGGCGAGATGTCGTCGTGGTACATCCTCAGCTCGCTGGGCCTCTACCCGTTGCAGGCCGGGTCGTCCGAGTGGGCGATCGGCTCGCCGCAGTTCACCAGGATGACAGTGCACCGCAGCAGCGGCGACATCGTCGTCAACGCGCCGAACAACAGCGCGGCGAACGTCTACGTGCAGGGCGTGACGGTAAACGGCAAGAAGCAGCGCGGCCTGTCAGTGGATGTCGCGAAGCTCGCCAAGGGCGGCACCATCGACTTCCAGATGGGCCCCAAGCCGTCGTCGTGGGGCAGCGGCCGGAACGACGCGCCGCCGTCGCTGACCACTGGTGACGAGGCGCCGAAGCCGTTGCAGGACGTCACCGGTCCCGGTCTCGGCACCGCGAGCGCGACCGGCGGTCAGGACGCGTCGAAGCTGTTCGACGACTCGTCGACCACGCAGTTGACCTTCACCTCGGCGACCCCGCAGATCACCTGGGCCTTCCGTGGTGGCAAGCAGAAGCCGAAGTACTACACGGTCACGTCCGGGTCCGGTGCCGGCGATCCGGCGGACTGGCGCCTGCAAGGCTCCAACGACGGCCTGACCTGGACCACTGTGGACTCCCGCACCGGCCAGGTGTTCCCGTGGCGCAACCAGACCCGCCCGTACTCGATCGACAAGCCGGGACGGTTCGCCCAGTTCCGCCTCGCCGTCACGAAGGCCGTCGGCGCCGCGCAGACCAACCTGGCCGAGGTCGAGTTGCTCGCCGGAGGTGACCTCGACCTCGGCGGCGGCGACATCACCGTCACCGCTGCGGACGGCGTACACGCGATGACCGGCGTACCCGTCTCGGTGCCGTTGGCCACCGTCACCGGTGGGGACGCCAACGGCTACCAGGCCACCATCGACTGGGGTGACGGCACGCCGGTCACCGCGGGCACCGTGACGTTGAGCTCGCGGGCCGTCTATCGCATCGCCGGGTCGCACACCTACACCACTCCCGGCTACCACCAGGCGAACGTCACGGTGACCGACGGCGAGAGCCAGAGCTCCGCGACGGTCGGCGTCGAGGTGGCGTACGCCCCGGCCTCCGGTCTCACCGCCGCGTTCGACAGCGTCTGCGTCGGCGACGAAGGGGCCCTCGCGGCGGACTGCGACGCCAAGTCGTGGGCGTACTCGCGGGCCGCCCTGGCGGCCGGCGGTGTCACCCAGGGCCAGTCGCAGCAGGTTCCCGGGACCGGGCTGCGGTTCACAGTGCCGGTGATCCCGGCCGGGCAGCCGGACAACGCCACCGGCAACGGGGCGACGGTCGTCCTCAACCTCCCGGCGGACGCGAAGAGCATCTCGTTCATCGGCGCCGGAACGCAGGGCAACCAGAGCACCACCGGCACTGCGACGTTCAGCGACGGCAGCACGGCCAGCATCCCGATCCAGATGAGCGACTGGACGCTGGGCGGCAACGCCAACGGCACCCCGTCCTACGGCAACATCATCGTCGCCCGGACGGCGTACCGGTTGCAGGGCACCAGCCGCGACGGCGCCCAGCCGTTCCTCTTCGCCACCGCCCCGTACCAGATCCCGGCGGGTAAGACGCTGGTGTCGGTGACCCTGCCGACGCAGACCGGTGACCCTCGCTCGGCGGGCCGCATCCACGTGTTCGCCGTGGCCAACGACGGCACGCCCGCCCCGGCGCTGGCGACCGTCGCCCCGAAGAACCAGACGGCCACCGCCGGGCAGGTCCTCGCGGCGAACCTCGGTGCGGTGACCGGCGGCGTTCCCGGTACGACGGGCTACCGCGCCCGCGTCCAGTGGGGTGACGGCACGGTTCCGGACGACGTGACGATCGGCGAGTCCGGCGCGATGAGCGGCCGGCACACCTACCCACGGGAGGGCACCTACACGGTGCGCGTCACCGCGTGGGACACGCTGTCGAGCAGCACCGGGTCCTTCACGGTGACTGTGGCTCGGGGCGGATCGCAGCCGGCGATCGCGCTGTCCGCGTCCGATGCCGTCACCACCGGTGACGCGATCACCGTCAACGGCAGCGGCTTCGCGGCCGGCGAGCAGGTGACAGTCAGCGTCGGCACCGACCCGGGCCGGACCATGAAGGTCGCCGCCTCGGCGACGGGAACGGTCCGCGCCTCGGTGCCGACCTCCGGTGACGCGCAACCCGGCCGGTACGCCGTCACCGCGACGGGCGCGTCCTCGCGTACCCCGGCCACGGCCACCGTCCAGGTGACCGGAGAGCCGGAGGCACGGACCTACCGGCCGCGGGTGGCGCTGTTGACCACCTCGGGCCCGCGTGGCACGTCGATCATGGTCGATGGTTCCGGGTTCGCGCCGAACGAGGTGGTCACGATCGCCTTCGGGACCGGACTGGCGGTCAGCACCGTGCGCGCGAACGGTGACGGCGTCATCTCCGGCGCGACGGTCAGCGTCCCGGGGGCGGCGAAGGCGGGCGCGACCAGCGTCACGCTGAACGGCGCCACGTCGGCGACGAAGGTGTCCCGACCGTTCACCGTCACCGGCTAGCACCGAGCCGGGGACAACGCAGCAGCGTGGGGGGGGGGGGGCCGGGGGGGCCCGGGCGCCCGCCGGCGCGGCCCGCGCCCCCCCCACGGGGGGCGCCCGCCGCCCGCCCACCCCCGCGCGGGGCACACCCCCGCGGCGGGGGGGGGCCCGTCACCCCGCCCCGCCCCACGCGCGTGTCGCGCAACCCACTGTTAGCGTCGTCTGCCATGGCCGATCACGCGCTGCTCGCCTCGGGGCGCGACGCCGACGTCTACGCGCTCGACGGGTCGCGGGTGCTGCGCCGCTACCGCCAGGGCGGGGACAGCACGCCAGAGGCGGCGTTGATGGCGTACGTCGCGGCGGCCGGCTACCCGGTGCCCGTGGTGTACGACGCCCAGGGGCCCGACCTGGTGCTCGAACGACTCGACGGCGAGACTCTCCTGGCGTCGATGCTCGCCGGGCGCACCGGCATCGGCGCGGCGGCCGACCTCCTTGTGGGCCTGCACGACCGCCTCCACACGGTGCCGGCCCGGTTCAGCGCCGACCCCACGGTCCGTGTCCTGCACCTCGACCTGCATCCACAGAACGTCATGGTGACCTCGCGCGGGCCGGTGGTCATCGATTGGCGTAACGCGACCGAGGGGCCGGCGGACCTGGACGTGGCCATGACCGCTCTCATCCTCGCCGAGGTGGCGGTCAGCCCGGCCCCGCAGCTCGCCGATCTTGCCCGGAACGGCCTCGATGCCTTTCAGCGGCGTGCCGAGCCGCCCCGGACCAGCCAACTACGGCATGCCGTGGGTCTGCGCCGGGTCGATCCCGCGCTGTCCGCCGTCGAGAAGTCCGCATTGGGGCGCGCCGCCGCCCTGGTCCACACCCGTGGCGGCTGACCGGCCGCGGTGGCGCTGACAGCCCCGAGCGGCGTGCTCCGGGTTTCGGGGTCGGCCCACGGCCGGGCTCAAGAAGGCGGCAGCAGCGCGTCGACCAGGTCGCGCAGCGGCCCGACCAGGTCCTGTTCGGTGGCGGAACTCAGCGGTTCCAGCCGGATGGACGATCGCAGCACCGCGACTCCGATACCGGCGGCGAGGGCCATCTGGGCGCGGAGCAGGAGTTGTTCGCTGCCCGGTTCGCCGGGACGCCATCCGCGAGCCGCCGCCAGTTGTTCGCTGGAACGGACCAGCACGGCGTGTCGGATCTCGTCGGCGCCCGCGTCCCCGGATGATCGCAGCAGCAGCGACAGCTGGCTCGACAGGCCGGCCGCGCCGAGGTCGGCGATGTGCCGGGCGATGGCCTCGGGCACCCGGTCGGCAGGCGTCTGACCTGTCGTTCGGCGAAGTTCGTCGCCCGCGGCGCGCAGGCACGCCTCGAACAGGCCCTCCTTCGAGGTGAAGTAGCGGCTGATGAGCGCCACGTTGACGCCCGCGTCGTCGGCGATGTCCCGGACGGTGGTGGCCGCGTAGCCGTCCCTGGCGAAGCGCTGGCGGGCGGCGTCAAGCAGCAGTTGCCGCGTCTCGGCCGCGTCCCGACGGCGACGGTGGGCCGGTTCGCCGTCGGTGTTACCGGTCGCGGGGACAGGCGGTTCGGCTGTCACGACGCGTCCTTTCCTCGCTCTGGCGCGTTGGCGGTGGGTGTCGGCGCTCGGGCCGGCGGCCAGGCCGTGCTCCCAGGCCCTAAGTAAACATATGTTGACTTGTCGGCGGACGCAAGCTCCAGCACGGCCGGGGGTGACGTAAACGACTGTTGACATGTTCCTCGGGCTGCGCATACTGGCTAAGTCAGCAAACGTTTACATCTAGTTCGGGGATTTCATGACCCACACCATCGAGGAGCCGACAGACCTCGGCTCCGCGTCCGGCGCCGCCCCGCGCGCCAACAGCAGCCTCCTGGTGCTGTACCTGTCGCTGGGCGGCCTGGCGTTCGCGGTGCTCCAGTCGCTGGTGGCGCCCGCGCTGTCGACCATCGGAAGGGACCTGGGCGTCTCGACCGGAGACATCAGTTGGGTGCTCACCGCGTACCTGTTGGCGGCCTCGGTGTTGACGCCCATTCTCGGACGTCTCGGTGACATGGTCGGCAAGCGTCGGGTCCTCATCGGCGTCCTCGCGGCCCTCGCCGCTGGCACACTCCTCGCCGCCCTGGCCCCGAACCTGACCGTGCTGATCGTCGCGCGGGCGCTACAGGGAGCCGCCGGAGCGATCCTGCCGCTGTCGATCGGCATCGTCCGCGACCAACTGCCGCGGGAGAAGGTCGGCGTCACAGTCGGCCTGCTGTCGGCGATCTTCGGGGTCGGCGCCGGCGTCGGGATCGTGGCCGCGGGCCCGATCGTGGAGCACCTGTCGTGGCACTGGCTGTTCTGGCTGCCGCTGGTCCTCGTCGTCGTCGCGCTGCTCGGGACCATCTTCGGGATGCCCGAGTCGCGGGTCCGCACGCCCGGGCGGCTCGACATGCTCGGCGCGGCCATCCTGTCGGTATCGCTGGTCTCGTTGCTGCTGGCCGTGAGCAAGGGGCAGGGCTGGGGCTGGACCGAGCCGAAGACCATCGGCCTGTTCCTGCTCGGCGCGGTCGCGATGGTGGTGTTCGTCCGGGTCGAGCTACGGGTACGCGAGCCGCTCATCGACATGCGCCTGATGCGAATTCGCGGTGTCTGGGCCACCGACCTCGTCGCCCTGATCCTCGGTTTCGCGATGTTCGGGACATTCGTACTGGTACCGACCCTGCTGCAACTGCCCGCCGCCACCGGGTACGGGTTCGGCAAGACGGTGTCCCAGGCGGGCCTGTTCCTGCTGCCCACCGTCCTGATGATGGTGGTCTTCGGTCCCCTCGCGGGCCTGCTGGACCGTCGCTTCGGTCCCAAGGTTCCGATGTTCCTCGGCACTGTCGCTGTCGTCGTCGCATTCGCGCTGCCGGCGTTCGCGCACGGCGCGACCTGGCAGGTGCTGCTCTCCGGGGTGCTCACCGGCGCCGGCATCGGCCTGGCGTTCGCGGCGATGTCCAACGCCATCATCGAGAGCGTCCCGGCCGGGCAGACCGGAGAGGCGAGCAGCGTCAACACCATCGCCCGCACCATCGGCAGCAGCATCGGCGCGGCGGTCGTGGCGGCGGTCATCACGTCGAACAGCACTCCCACGGGGCTGCCCACCGACGCGGCGTTCACCGCCGGGTTCTGGGTGTGCGCGGGTGTGGCGGTCCTGGCCGTCTTCGCGGCACTCGCCCTGCCCTCGGCGCGTCGCCGTCACGAACAGGCGGTCGCCGCCGGCGTTGACGACCTTCCGCCCGAGCCGGTCGAGCTGCACCTGCCCCACCGGCACCACTGAGCAGGCGGCTGACAGTCGCCGAGCGAGCGCAGGCCGTGTCCACTCTGGTGGGTGCGGCCTGCGCCGTCTGGTGCGACCTCAAGCTGCGCGCGGCGCACCGAGCCGGAGCTGCCAGCGCGTGCCCTGGCTGGTGAGCCGGACGACAGCCAACGGCTCCACGTCCACCTGCCGGTACGTCGCCATCGGAAGTCCGAGGGCGTGCACCACAGCGACCCGGATCACCAGCGGGTGGGTGACAGCGATGACTCGTCCACCGGCTGCGTGCTGCCCGTCCAGCCAGCTGCCGACCCGATCCCGCACGGCCGTGACGGACTCACCGCCGTGCGGGGCGGAGTCCGGGGCGGACAGCCAGTCGTGCAGGGCCTGCGGCTGCGATTCAGCGATCTCCTCAAGCGACCGTCCGGACCAGTCCCCGTAGTCACAGTCGGCCAACGCGGTCTCGATCGTCGGCGCCAGGCCGAAGGCGTCGGCGGTCTGTCGGGCGGCCACCGCGGGGCTGGCCATGCAGGTGGCGTTCACGCCGAGGGGCCCGCGCCGGTCTGCATCCGCGCGGCCCTGGGCGAGTGCGGCGCGCAGGCCACCCTCGTCCAGGCCGACGTCGGCGCCGCCGAAGCGGGCGCGGCGCAGCGCGGCGGTGTGACCGTGGGCGACCAGCCGAAGGCTGGTGCCGGTCACGTGCTCGGCAGTGCGGTGCCGGCCCGGCGACGCCGCTCGTGGTGCATCAGGGCCGCGAACAGTAGGCCGATGCCGGTCCAGAGCACGACCTGGGTGCCGAGCGAGGCCAGTCGGAAATTCCACAGCAGGGTCGCCGGGAAGTCCGCCGGAACCTCCTGGAAGGACGGCATCACCACGTACGACACTGCCGTCACCAGCAGGAATCCGCCCACTGCCGCAGCGGCACGCAGCCACGTCGGTGCCTGGGCGCCGACCGACCGGTAGCCCAGCGAACCGGCCCACACGGCCACCAGCCCGAGCACCACCATCAACAGGTAGGTGACTGTCCGTTGGTTGATGGTGGCCGGGTCGCCGACCGCCGGCGGGTTCGCCGGGTACTTGAGGAACGGCACGATCACCGCGCCGAGCAGCGCCGCGCCGGCCAGCAGCAGACCCGACCGCCCGTCGTCGTCACCGCGCCGCCGCCGGGACAGCAGGACGTACGCCGTGGCCAGCAGGCCACCCATCGCGGCCCCGAACAGGCCGGTGGCCAGGAACAGACCGCCGCGCTGACCCGTCCGGCTGACCAGGGCGTCCTCGTGGTCGTGCGCGCCAGCGGCGGGCTCGGCGTGCGTCGACGCCTCCTCGATGGCGATGGCCGCCTCGACGTGCCGTTCGCCAGCGACGTACGCGAACACTCCGGCGAGCAGGCCGGCGATCAGGCCGGCCAGCAGCCCGCGAACGAGGACGGCGACGAACGGGGGAGTGGTGGTGGTGGTGGTCAGTGGCACGGGACGCCCAGCAGGTGCCTGCCGTCGTGCATCAGCTCGTGCAGGTACATCCCGCTGCGCGAGACCGCCCCCTGGTCGAAGGCGACGAGGTACGCCAGCAGGGTGAGCACGGCAACGGTCGCGAAAACCGTCCACAGCAGACGAGCACTGCCAACGGGGTGCACCACCGGCTGGCTGGAAGCGGAGCTAGACATGAATACACGAACCTCCCCAGGGATGACGCGTCCCCATCGCAAGGCTGCGGACGACCGAGCGTCCTGGCTCGCGGCCCCCGGTTAGGTGGGGACCGCTCACAGTGGCGCGACCGCGCCGGAATCACACCGGCTTCCCTCGCGTCGCCGCAGATAGTGGGTCGACGGTATCGGTGCCGCCGCAGCCGGTCAACCCGAACTTCGCTCGCCCGTCCGGCGTCCGCATACCGGGACGTCAGCGAGGCGGACCAGCCGCAGTTGCCGGTGGATTCGTCAGACCAAAAGGCGACACTGCGGCAAGGCGGTGGTGGCGCGCGTTCCGGTACTCAACAACAGTCTGTTACCGCTAACATGGTCAACCTGCCAGATCGACTCTGTGGCTCCGGGCTGACCCGGAGGGCTCGATCAGCGGCTGGGCGGGGTGTGGGGTGGACGAGAACGCGCCAGGGCGAGTCCGGTGACGACCGGCGAGGTCGCGCGCCGACCGGGCATCGTCGACGCGCATCACCACCTCTGGGTCCGGGCGCGGCACCCACAGCCCTGGGTCGATCCGTACACAATGGCCGCGATCGACGACGACTTCACGCCGGTCGAGCTCGCCCCGGCGGCCCAGGCCGCCGGTGTCACCCAGACCGTTGTCGTCCAGTCCGTCGCCGTTCGGTCCGAGACGCCCGAGCTGCTCGGCATCGCGGCCGACGACCCTCTCGTCGGCGGGGTCGTCGGTTGGGTCGACCTCACCGCCGCCGACGTGGACCGCCGCCTGGCCCGACTACGGAGGGCGCGCGGCGGCGAACGGCTGGTCGGCATCCGGCACCTGGTCCAGTCCGAACCCGACCCGACCTATCTCGACCGCCCCGACGTGCGGCACGGCATCGCCGCGGTCGGTGCGGCCGGCCTCGCCTTCGACCTTCTGGTGGGCCATCGTCAACTGCCGGCGGCGGCCCGGCTCGTCCGCGACCTGCCCGAGGTGCGGTTCGTCCTGGACCACCTCGGCAAGCCCCCGCTCGGGCGCGCCGATCTCGGTGACTGGCAGCGCGACCTGCGGGCGCTCGCGGCCGAGCCCAACACGACGGCGAAGCTCTCCGGTCTGGTGACCGAGGTGGACGGCGGGTCCTGGACGACGGCTGACCTGCGGCCCGCGGTCGAGCACGCCCTCGACGTGTTCGGGCCGGATCGGCTGATGTTCGGCTCGGACTGGCCGGTGTGCCTGCTCGCCACCTCGTACACAGGCTGGGTCGCCGCCCTGGGTGACCTGCTGGATGCGCTGTCCGACGACGAGCGGGCCGCGATCTGGCGTGGGACCGCCGGCCGGGTCTACCGGCTGGCCCCATCCTGAGACGGCAGCGCCGTCCGAGCTGGGGACATAGCATGTTATCGATAACATGCTTGCGGTAGCAGTCGATGTCGATTTGGTCGGACGTATGCCTTCGGTGGTGCAGGTAACGATGGCAAAACATGCCGGCAAGACCTTGGCAACATACGTGAATGCGTGGCAAGGTAACGCCTGATCGTGGGAAACATCCGACCTATCTCCAGTGGATGCGCGGGCACCTAACCGCACCGCCGTCCAGACGGGATCGGTCGCTCACAGGCGTTCGGCTCGTCGGCGGGTCCCCGCCGGACGCCGACGCCACGCTTGGGGAGGTCAGGTCCGACGATGAGTAGCGCCGAGGCAACCGCCGGCACGCAGCGCGGCGAACTCAGCGACTGGTTCCGGGAACGGATCTCCCACGCCGTCTCCGAGTTCACCGCCGCGACCGCACTGGTCGTCCTGTTCATCGCCCTGACCTTCGCGAGTCCCTACTTCCTGACAGCGGACAACCTCTTCAACATCGGGGCCCAGACGGCGGTGATCGCCATCATCGCCACGGCCCAGACGATGGTCATCATCACGAAGGGCATCGACCTGTCAGTGGGGTCGGTCGCCGCGCTCGCCGGCGTGCTGGGCGCGATGGTCGTGCGCGACCTCGGCTTCTCGCTCTGGGCGGCGACGGCGGTCGCGATCGGCGTCGGCGCGCTGGCCGGGCTGTTGAACGGGCTGCTGGTCACTGTGGCCCGGATTCCGCCGTTCATCGCGACGTTGGGGACGATGTCAGTGGGCCGCGGCCTGGTCTTCATCATCACCGGAGCGGTCGGCGTCTACGGCCTGCCCCGGTCCTTCCAACTGCTCGGCAACGGGCAGATCCTCGGCATTCCGTTCGCCGTGGTGATCACCGTCCTGGTCGCCGTCGGGGTCGCCTTCCTGCTCTCCCAGACCCGCGTCGGTCAGTACACCTACGCGATGGGCTCCAATCTGGAGGCGGCCCGCCGCTCCGGCATCCGGGTCGGGCGACACCTGACCGGGGTGTACGTGCTGGCCGGCGTGCTGGTCGGGCTGGGCGGCATGATCGCGGCCTCCCGGGTCAACTCCGGCCAGCCCAACTACGGGATCTCGCTGGAACTCGACGTCATCGCCGCCGCCGTCATCGGCGGGGCCAGCCTCTTCGGCGGGCAGGGCCGGATCGTCGGAACCATCATCGGCGCGTTCCTCATCGCCCTGGTCCGCAACGGCGCCGTCCTGCTCGACATCAGCATCCACTACCAGCAGGTGATCGTTGGCGTGATCATCTGGGCCGCCGTCTACTTCGACCAGTACCGCCGCCGGCGGCTGGAATCACGGGGTTGACATGCCATTCCGAGAGTCCGAACGAGGAAGGACACACACCATGGCACACACCACCACCAGCCGGCGGACGCGAGGACGACTCCTGCGTGCGCAGGCGATCCTGGCCGCGGCCGCGGCGACCGCCCTGCTCAGCGCCTGCGGCGGGGTCGAGGTCCGTGACGGCGGCGACGGCGCGACCAAGGACGCGAGCGGCCCGTTGAAGCTCGCCGTCGTACCCAAGGCGGTCGGGGCCGACTACTGGAACACGGTGAAGGCGGGCGCCGAATGCGCCGCGCAGCGCGCGGGGGACGTCACCGTCCAGTGGGACGGGGTGACCACCGAGACCGACGTCGAGGGCCAGGTCAACCTGATCCAGAACTTCGTCACCAAGAAGGTCGACGGCATCGTCTACGCGGCGACCGACTCCAGCGCGCTGGCACCGGCCACCGACAAGGCGCTCAGCGCCAACATCCCGGTCGCCATGATCGACTCTGGCACGAGCCCGCAGCCGTCGAACGTGCCCCTCTTCGCCACCGACAACCGCGCGTCGGCGACCGAGGCGGCGAAGCTGCTCGCCACCGAACTCGGCCCCGGCAACCACGAGGTGGCGCTCGTCGAGTTCCAGCCCGGATCGCAGACCAACACCGAGCGGGTCGACGGCTTCAAGGCCGGCCTCGCCCAGTACCCCAACCTGAAGCTGGTCGGCCAGCAGCCGAGCCGCAGTGACGTCAACGAGGCCCGACGGGTCACCGAGAACATCCTCACCGCCAACCCCAAGCTCGCCGGCGTCTTCGCGGCCAACGAGCCGAGCGTGCTCGGTGCCGCGCAGGCCATCCAGGCCGCCGGCAAGTCCGGCAAGGTGGTCATCATCGGCTGGGACGCCGCACCGGACGAGATCGCCGGGGTACGCAACGGCCAGATCTCGGCGCTGGTAGTGCAGAACCCGTTCAAGATGGGCTACTTCGGCGTCGACAAGATGGTCAAGCACCTTCGGGACAAGGCGCCGCTGGCATCGGCCGACACCGGCGTCACGTTCGTCACCAAGGAGAACATCGACTCGGCGGAGATCAAGGCGGTGCTCGAGCCCAGCTGCGCCAACCCGCCGGTGCAGTGATGGGCGCGATCCCCACGGCCACCGCGGACAGCGATCAGCAACCCACCGACGCGGAACCGCCGGTCCTCGAAGCCCGCGGCGTCGTCAAGCGGTTCGGGCACGTCGAGGCGTTGCGTGGCGCCGACTTCACGGTCCGCCGAGGCGAGGTCGTCGCGCTGATCGGTGACAACGGCGCCGGCAAGAGCACGCTGATCAAGACCCTGTCGGGTGTGCACCCGCCCGACGAGGGCGAGATCCGGGTGGGCGGCCGCCCGGTCCAGTTCTCCACTCCGGTCGATGCCCGACGGGCCGGGGTGGAGACGGTCTACCAGGACCTCGCCGTCGCCGACGACCTCAGCGTGGCCGCCAACCTGTATCTCGGCCGGGAGATCCTCCGCTCCGGGCCACTCGGCCGGCTCGGGTTGTTGGACAAGCGCGCCATGCGCCAGGGCGCCGCCGCCGCCCTCGACGAACTCGGCGTACGGATCCCCCGGGTCACCACCCCCATCGCGATGCTCTCCGGTGGGCAGCGGCAGTGCGTGGCGGTGGCCCGCGCCATCATCTGGGCGACCAACGTGGTCATCCTCGACGAGCCCACAGCAGCCCTGGGGGTGGTCCAGACCGGGCGGGTGCTCGACGTCGTTCGGCGGGCCCGTGACGCCGGCATGTCGGTGGTGCTGGTGAGCCACAACATGCCGCAGGTGCTCGAGATCGCCGACCGGGTCGAGGTCCTGCGCCTCGGTCGGCGCGCTGCCCAACTCCGCGCCGACGAGGTCACCACCGACGATCTGGTCGCGGCGATGACCGGCAGCACCAACGTGGATCGGGACGAGCGGTGACCGCTGTCGTCCAGCGGGGTGCGCGCGACCCCGCCCGTTCGGCGGTCCGCAGCGGCGGTGGGCCGCCGCTGCGGCTGAGCCCACTGGGCTTCGGCGCCTCCCAGGGCGGCAATCTCTACCGGGCGACGTCGGAGGAGCAGTTCGCCGCCGCCGTGGACACCGCGTGGGCAGGCGGCATCCGATACTTCGACACGGCACCGCACTACGGGCTGGGCCTGTCCGAACGGCGCCTGGGCGCGGCCCTGCGCTCCCGTCCGCGCGACGAGTTCGTGGTGTCGACGAAGGTCGGCCGGCTGCTCGTGCCATCACCGGAGACGGCGCACCGGCGGGATCCGGAGGGGTTCGACGTTCCGGCCGATCATCGCCGGGTCTGGGACTTCAGCCGCGACGGCGTACGCCGTTCGCTGGAGGCGAGCCTTCGGCGCACCGGCCTGGACCGGATCGACGTGGTGTATCTGCATGATCCGGACGAGCATTGGGAGCAGGCCGCGCGCGAGGCGATCCCGGCGTTGGTGGAGCTGCGGGAGCAGGGCGTGATCGGTGCCGTCGGGGCGGGGATGAACCAGTCCGCGATGCTGGCCCGCTTCGTGGCCGAGACCGACGTGGACGTGGTGATGTGCGCCGGCCGGTACACACTGCTGGAGCAGGGCGCGCTGACCGACCTGCTCCCCGTCGCGCAGGCCCGCCACGTCGGTGTGGTGGTCGCCGGTGTCTACAACTCCGGGCTGCTGGCCCGGGACGTTCCGCCGCCCGACGCCGTCTACGACTACCAGCAGGCGCCGGCGGAGGTGATCGATCAGGCCCGCCGGATAGCGCGGGTCTGCCAGATGTACGGCGTCACGCTGCCCCAGGCGGCGTTGGCGTTCGTCCGTCGTCACCCGGCCGTGGTCTCGACGGTCGTCGGCATGCGTGACGAGGCCCAGGTGACCGAGACCCTGCGTCGAACTGGTGTCGACGTCCCGGATCAGCTCTGGACGGCGTTGTACGACGAGGGGCTGCTCGACGTGCAGTCGTGAGGGTCGGCTGTCACGACCGGGCCGTCTCGACGCTGGCGTCAGCGTCGTCGGGTAACCCCTGCAACGACTCCTCCACGCCGATCAGGTGGTTCGCCATCCGGGTGCGCGCCCGCTCCGGGTCGCGCGCCACGAGGGCCTTCAGGATCGCCACGTGTTCGTGATGGGTGCGCAGGTCCGCGCCCTCCTCGTGCAGACTCCGCCAGAGCCGGCCCCGGATGGTGCGCCCGGCGAAGGCTTCGATCAGACCGACGAGCACCGGGTTCTCGGCGTGCACCGCGATGATCCGGTGGAAGGCGATGTCGATCTCCATGATCCGCTCGTGGTCCGGCGGTGACTGGCCTATCAACCGGGCTGCCTCTTCGAGCAGGTCACCCGCCTGGGCCAGGGCCTCGTCGGTGATCCTGGTCGCCGCCAGGCAGGCGGCCTCGCACTCCAGCAGCCGGCGAACGGTGTGGATGTGCCGGGGGTCGCCCTGGCCCTGGAAGTCCACGACGAAACCCATCGGTGCCAGCAGTTGTGGCGCGTCGAGGTTGGTGACGTAGGTGCCGTCGCCCTGGCGGATGTTGACGATGCCCAGGATCGACAGGGCCGACATCCCCTCGCGCAGGGACCCCCGCGAGACTCCGAGCTGCTCGGCGAGGTCCTTCTCGATGGGCAACCGGTCCCCGGGCCTGAACTGCCCTTCGAGGATCATCCGCTTGATGCCGTTGACCACTTCGTCAGTGCGAGACATGATCCCCCTAGCGGCCGGTGAGGGTGGCCTTCCCACCCGCGATCACGTACGCCGCCTCCGGAGATGACACGGTAGTCGGGTCTGTCGTCGCCCAGTAGTGGCCGTCGGGAAAGCGGTAGAGCGCTACCGACTCCTGACGCATCCGGGTGGAGTAGCCGGGCTGGCTGGGCAGGACGTATCCGCTGCCCGTGCCGGTGTCCCGGATGATGCAGGGATCGGTGAAGTGCTCGTGCAGGTGGTCGACGAACTCGGTGACCCGGTTGGTGAGGTCCCCCGAGATCGCGACGTAGTCGAGCACCGACACGTGCTGGACCATCTCGCACAGCCCGACACCGCCGGCGTGCGGGCACACCGGGACGTCGAACTTCGCGGCGAGCAGCAGCACGGCGACGATCTCGTTGATGCTGGCCAACCGGCCGGTGTCCAGTTGGCAGAAGTCGATGGCCTCGGCCTGGAACAGCTGCTTGAACATCACCCGGTTGTGGCAGTGCTCGCCGGTGGCGACGCCGATCGGAGCGACGGCGCGGCGGACGGCCGCGTGGCCCAGGATGTCGTCGGGGCTGGTCGGCTCCTCGATCCACAGTGGCTTGAACTGGGCGAGGGCGGTGACCCAGTCGATGGCCTGACCGACGTCCCACACCTGGTTGGCGTCGATCATCAGGTTGCGATCCGGCCCGAGGATCTCCCGCGCGATCGCGCATCGCCTGATGTCGTCGTCGAGGTTGGCGCCCACCTTGAGCTTGACGTAGCCGTAGCCGGTGTCCACCGCCTCCTGGCACAGCCGGCGCAGCTTGTCGTCGCCGTAGCCGAGCCAACCCGCCGAGGTGGTGTAGGCGGGGTAGCCGGTCCGGTCGAGCTCGGCGAGGCGGGCCGCCTTCGTGGACTCCTTGGCCCGCAGGATGGCCAGTGCCTCGTCCCGGGTCAGCGCGTCGGACAGGTAGCGCAGGTCCGCGATGTCGACGAGTTGCTCGGGGGACATGTCGACGAGTAGCCGCCACAGCGGCTTGTCGGCGACCCGGGCGACCAGGTCCCACGACGCGTTCAACACGGCCGCCAGGGACAGGTGGACGACACCCTTCTCCGGCCCGAGCCAACGCAGTTGCGAGTCGGAGGTGAGGAGGCGGTAGACGGCGCCCATGTCCGCTGCCATCGTCGCCACGTCCAGGCCCACCAGAAGCTGTGCCTGGTGGACTGCCGCCGCCGCGACGATGTCGTTGCCTCGACCGATGGTGAAGGTCAGGCCGTGCCCCGCGAGTGGCGCGCCCACGCCGTCGACGCCGTCGGTGTGCAGGACGACGTAGGCCGCCGAGTAGTCGCCGTCCTTGTTCATGGCGTCTGACCCGTCAGCGGTCAGGGAGGTGGGGAAGCGGACGTCTTCGACGGTGACGGCAGTGATCTGCGGCATGCGTTCCTCGCCCGGCTAGGCTAAAGATCAGATGATCACAGGGAGTATACGGAGCGCCGCTCCAGCCCGTCAACGATGTCGATCACCGTGGGCCCACAGACGTATGATGTTTGCCTCGCTGGGTCGATCCGCCTCACCGTCCATCGTGCCCGTTGACGGGCGAAGGTGGCAGGGTGGCGAGCCCGTGGAGATCGGGTGTTCAACCCCACCTCAAGGCATAGACAGTGACATATGGGTGCGGTCTGCGGCACCGTGGCCTCGATACGCCACATCCCTGTCGACTGTCGACACCAGCGCGCAGGGCCCCGTCTCCGGTGCCTGGCGTCGGTCGACGGGGTGTTGTCGGCCGGGGTGGTGACGGTGGTCACCGAGTCGGCCGCCGACACGCCCGAGACCGACATGTGGGGTGTGACAACGGCTGCGTCCCTATATATGGTGTCGAGCGCAGCTGGTTCGGCCGCTCATCCGGGGCGGTCGAGGCAACAGGGAACCCGGTGGAAATCCGGGACTGTCCCGCAGCGGTGAGTGGGAACGACCGCCGTCATCAGCACTGGGCCATCAATCGGCCTGGGAAGCGACGGCCAGTAGGAGACCGGCGAGCCCGGTCGTGCCCGCGAGTCCGAAGACCTGCCAGCGCGCCGCGTACCCGCATCCGGGTGGCGCGGCGGTCCGAGGCCGCGTGGGACGGCTGACGCCACCTGACCCACGCCGGGCTGGCGTGGCGTCCGTCGGTGTCTGTCTCCTCGCGTCCGGGCCACCAGGTCTCGAACTCCGAGGAGCGAGTGGTGACAGTCACCGAGGTAGTCCCGGCCAGCGGCGACGCGACAGCGCGACGGACGCCGATGCAGGTCCGCAAGCGCGACGGCGGCACCGAACCCGTGGACGTGAACAAGATCGTCCGAGCGATCGAGCGGTGGGCCGACGACCTGACCGACGTCGACCCGATGCGGGTGGCCACCCGCACCATAAGCGGGCTCTACGACGGCGC
Organism: Micromonospora sp. NPDC048947; assembly: GCF_040649495.1. Taxonomy (NCBI): domain Bacteria; kingdom Bacillati; phylum Actinomycetota; class Actinomycetes; order Micromonosporales; family Micromonosporaceae; genus Micromonospora; species Micromonospora sp. NPDC048947. The sequence continues at coordinate 63,902 of NZ_JBEZFO010000020.1, read as the reverse complement.
GACCACCGCCGAACTTGACCGGCTGTCCATCCAGACCGCCGCCGAGATGATCGGTGAGGAGCCGCAGTACTCGCGCCTCGCCGCGCGATTGCTGGCCGGCTACGTCGACAAGGAGGTGCGTCGACAGGGCATCACCTCGTTCAGCGCGGCGATCCGGGTCGGCCACGCCGAGGGTCTGATCGGTGACGACACCGCCGCGTTCGTCGCCGCACACGCCGCGACGCTCGACCACGCCATCGACCCGGACGGCGACCGCCGGTTCGAGTACTTCGGCCTGCGCACCGTGTACGACCGCTACCTGCTGCGCCACCCCATCAGCCGACTGGTGCTGGAGACCCCGCAGTACTGGCTGCTGCGGGTGGCCTGCGGCCTGTCCCGGACGGCGGACGAGGCTGTCGACTTCTACCGGCTGATGTCCAGCCTGGCCTACCTGCCCAGCTCACCGACCCTGTTCAACTCCGGCACCCGGCACACCCAGATGTCCTCCTGCTACCTGGTCGACTCCCCGCTCGACGAGCTGGACTCGATCTACCAGCGGTACGCCCAGGTCGCCAACCTGTCCAAGTTCGCCGGTGGCATCGGCATCGCGTACTCCCGGGTCCGCTCCCGGGGAGCGCTGATCCGGGGCACGAACGGGCAGTCCAACGGCATCGTGCCGTGGCTGCGCACGCTCGACGCGAGCGTCGCCGCTGTGAACCAGGGTGGCCGACGCAAGGGCGCGGCCTGCGTCTATCTGGAGCCGTGGCACCCGGACATCGAGGAGTTCCTGCAACTGCGGGACAACACCGGCGAGGACGCCCGACGCACCCACAACCTCAACCTGGCCAACTGGATCCCGGACGAGTTCATGCGGCGGGTCGAGGCCGACGAGCCGTGGTCGCTGTTCGACCCGCACGAGGTGCCCGAGCTGCCCGACCTGTGGGGCGAGCGGTTCGACGCCGCGTACCGCCAGGCCGAGGCGCAGGGTCTCTACGTGCGGCAGGTCCCGGCACGGGAGCTGTACGGGAAGATGATGCGGACCCTCGCCCAGACCGGCAACGGCTGGATGACCTTCAAGGACGCCGCCAACCGGCTCTGCAACCAGACCGCCGAGCCGGGCAACGTGGTGCACCTGTCGAACCTCTGCACCGAGATCGTCGAGGTGTCCAGTGACACCGAGACCGCCGTGTGCAACCTCGGCTCGGTGAACCTCGCCGCCCACCTCACCGCCGACGGCATCGACTGGGAGCGGCTGCGCGCCACGGTGCGGACCGCGGTGACCTTCCTCGACCGGGTCATCGACATCAACTACTACCCGACCGCGCAGGCGGCGGCGAGCAACCCCCGCTGGCGGCCGGTCGGACTCGGGCTGATGGGCCTACAGGACGTCTTCTTCGCGCTGCGGCTGCCGTTCGACGCGCCGGCCGCCCGGGAGCTGTCCACCCGGATCAGCGAGGAGCTGTACCTGACCGCGCTGGAGACCTCGGCCGACCTGGCGCGCGACTTCGGCGCGCATCCGGCGTACCCGCAGACCCGGGCCGCGCGGGGCCAGCTCCAGCCCGACCTGTGGGGTGTCGAGGGTACGCAGACCGCCCGGTGGGACGCGCTGCGCGAGCGGGTCGAGGCGTACGGGCTGCGCAACTCGCTGCTGGTGGCGGTCGCGCCGACGGCCACCATCGCCTCGATCGCCGGGTGTTACGAGTGCATCGAGCCGCAGGTGTCCAACCTGTTCAAGCGCGAGACCTTGTCGGGGGAGTTCCTCCAGGTCAACACCGCTCTGGTACGCGAGCTGAAGGCCCGCGGTCTGTGGACCGAGCGGATCCGTTCGGCGATCAAGCGGGCGGAGGGGTCGGTGCAGGAGATCGCCGAGCTGCCGGCCGGCGTACGGGAGCTGTTCCGCACCGCGTGGGAGCTGCCGCAGCGGGCGCTGATCGACCTGGCCGCCGCCCGCGCCCCGTTCATCGACCAGTCCCAGTCGCTGAACCTGTTCCTGGCCGCGCCGACCATCGGCAAGCTCTCCTCGATGTACCTGTACGCCTGGAAGGCCGGGCTGAAGACCACCTACTACCTGCGCTCGCGCCCCGCGACGCGGATCCAGCAGGCCACCGTCAGCGCTGTCGCGCCAGTCGTCGTCGACGCGGAGGCGCTGGCCTGCTCGCTGGAGAACCCCGAGTCGTGCGAGGCCTGCCAGTGACCCACGCCGAAACCGCCACCACCGACGCCAGCACCACCGACACAAGGACCACGCACATGCTGCTCGACCCCGGGATGGACCTGACTCTCCGCCCGATGCGCTACCCGCACTTCTTCGACAGGTTCCGCGACGCGATCCGCAACACCTGGACGGTCGAGGAGGTCGACCTGCACGCCGACCTCGCCGACCTGGACAAGCTGTCGCCGGCCGAACGGCACCTGGTCAGCCGCCTGGTGGCGTTCTTCGCCACCGGTGACACGATCGTCGCCAACAACCTGGTGCTCAACCTCTACCAGCACGTCAACAGCCCGGAGGGTCGCCTCTACCTGTCCCGGCAGCTGTTCGAGGAGGCCGTGCACGTCCAGTTCTATCTCAACCTGCTCGACACGTACGTGCCCGACGAGACCGAGCGCTTCGAGGCCTTCGCCGCCATCGAGAACATCCCCTCGATCCGTCGCAAGGCCGAGTTCTGCTTCCGGTGGATCGACTCCCTCAACGACCTGCGCGAGCTGCGCTCCCGCGAGGACCGGCGCACGTTCCTGCTCAACCTGATCTGCTTCGCCGCCTGCATCGAGGGGCTGTTCTTCTACGGGGCCTTCGCATACGTCTACTTCCTGCGTTCCCGCGGCCTGCTGCACGGCCTCGCCTCGGGCACCAACTGGGTGTTCCGCGACGAGTCCATGCACATGGCGTTCGCGTTCGACGTCGTCGACACCGTTCGCGCCGAGGAGCCGGACCTGTTCGACGACGACCTCGCCGACCAGGTTCGCCGGATGCTCACCGAGGCGGTCGAGTGTGAGGTGCAGTTCGCCGAGGACCTGGTGGGCCATGGTGTGCCCGGTCTGACGTTGGCCGACATGCGGGAGTACCTCCAGCACGTCGCCGACCGCCGACTCGCCCAGCTCGGCATCGCGGCGCACTACGGGTCGAGCAACCCGTTCGGCTTCATGGAGTTGCAGGACGTGCAGGAGCTGTCCAACTTCTTCGAGCGGCGGGTGTCGGCGTACCAGGTCGGGGTGACCGGCACCGTCGCCTTCGACGACGACTTCTAGGCCGCAACCGATCCGGGGGCCTGGCGTCGCTTCGTGAGCCACCGCATCACGTGCAGGGGGTGCGACGCCGGGTCCGGGATCGGGTGGAAGACGTGTTCGACAGCGCCGTCGGCGACGATCAGGGTCAGCCGCTCGTAGAGCGTCATGTCGCCGGCGGTGCGGGTCGGCAGCCGCAGCGCGTCGGCCAGGGTCAGCCTCGGGTCGGGGATCAGCGGGTAGGGCAGCCGCAACCGGTGGGCGAGTTCCCGCTGGTAACCGGTCGACTGCGCGGACAGGCCGTAGACCCGTGCGGCACCGGCCGCACGGAGTTCCGCGTGGTGGTCGCGGAACCAGGCGGCCTGCTCGGTGCTGCCGCGCGCGCCGTGGATCTCCAGCAGCCCGTTGGGCAGGTCGACGCCCGGTCGTCCGGTCAGTGGGTAGACGAAGATGACGCTGCGCCCGGCGCCGAGCGCGCCGAGATCGACCGGGCGGCCGTCGGTGCCGTAGAAGGACAGCGGTGGCAACCGGACGCCGACCAGCGCGGTGGGGTCGGCGCCTTCGGCGGGACTGCCGGGTACGACCTGGGTCGCGGCGGCGTCCAGGCGGGCGTCCAGCGCGTCCCGCTGGGCGGTCAACTTGCCGATCCGTTCCTGCAGGTTGCCGATGGTGCTGCGGTACGTGGCCACCGCCGCCGCGCACACGTCGGTGTCGTCGGCGCCACCGGCGATCGACTCGACGAACGGGCGGGTCTCCTCGACGGTGAGGCCGAGCGCCATCAGCTCGCGGATCTGGGCCACCAGCCGCACCGCGATCGGGTCGTACTCGCGGTAGCCGTTGCTCAGCCGCCGGGGCACGACCAGCCCGGCCGACTCGTAGTACCGCAGTGCCCGGACCGTGGTTCCGGTCCGTCGTGCCAACTCACCCACCCGCATCCCGCGACCCTAAACCCGCACCCCGGGGTACGGGTCAACGTGTCCATCGTCGCGGTGTCAGGGCCGCCGTTTCCTGCCAGTCTGGCTGCGAACAGGCAGCTTGAGCAGGGAGTGTGTGATGACGGCAATCAGCCGCGTGCGTGGTCGGCAGATCCTCGACAGCCGGGGCAACCCGACGGTGGAGGCCGACGTGGTCCTCACCGACGGGTCGACCGGGCGGGCGGCAGTGCCGTCCGGCGCGTCGACGGGAGCGAACGAGGCGGTCGAGCTGCGTGACGGGGACCTGACGCGTTTTCACGGCAAGGGGGTCAGCACTGCCGTCGCCGCGGTCAACGGCGAGATCGCCGACGCGGTGCTCGGGCTCGACGCGGAGGACCAGGCCCTGATCGACGAGACGATGATCGCTCTCGACGGTTCGAAGGACAAGGGTCGACTGGGTGCCAACGCGATCCTGGCGGTGTCTCTGGCGACCGCGAAGGCGGCGGCGTTGGCCCACCGGCAGCCGCTCTACCGCTATGTCGGTGGTGTCGGCGCCCGCCTGCTGCCGGTGCCGATGATGAACATCATCAACGGCGGCGCGCACGCCGACAATCCGCTCGACTTCCAGGAGTTCATGATCGCCCCGGTCGGAGCGCAGACCTTCGCCGAGGCGGTCCGGATGGGTTCGGAGGTCTTCCACACCCTCAAGGCGTCCCTGGCCGCCGCCGGGCACAACACCAACGTCGGCGACGAGGGTGGCTTCGCGCCACACTTCAAGGGCGCGGACGAGGCGCTGCGGTTCGTGTCGCGGGCCATCGAGGAGAGCGGCTACCAGCCCGGCGCCGACGTGCTGATCTGCCTCGACCCCGCGAGTTCGGAGTTCTTCCACGACGGCGTCTACGACTACGTCGGCGAGGGCCGTCAGCGGACCGTCGATGAGCACATCGACTACCTGCTCGACCTTGTCTCCCGGTACCCGATCAGCTCGATCGAGGACCCGATGGCTGAGGACGACATCGCCGGCTGGAAGCGGCTGACGGCGGCGGCGGGGGAGCGCGTGCAGCTGGTCGGCGACGACGTCTTCTGCACCGATGTCGACCGGCTGCGCGACGGGATCGACGGCGGTTACGCCAACGCGATCCTGGTCAAGGTCAACCAGATCGGCACGCTCACCGAGACCCTGGCGACGGTGGACGCCGCCCACAAGGCCGGGTACCGGGTGGTGATGTCGCACCGGTCCGGGGAGACCGAGGACACCACCATCGCCGACCTGGCCGTGGGCGTCGGCTGCGGGCAGATCAAGACCGGCTCGCTGTCGCGCTCCGACCGTACGGCCAAGTACAACCAGCTCATCCGCATCGAGGAGGAACTCGGCGACGGCGCTGTCTACGCCGGTGCCCGCTGAGGCCCCGGCCCATCAAGGAGGCGGAGCGTTCAGCTCTCAACCTCTGCGACGTAGACACCTTTACCTGGTTGGCCCTCGACCAGCTCGCGATCCTTCAGGATCGTCATGACCCGGTTGATGGTGGAGATGTGTACGCCGTACTGCTCGGCCAGCTCACGGGTGGACGGTAGCTTCTCGCCCGGAGCAAGCTCACCAGACTTGATCTTTCCCGCGATCTCGTTGGCGATGCGCCGGTAGTCCACTCGTTCAGTCGGCATGGGTCGAGCTCCATCGGGTTTCCTGGTTTCGGCAGTCCAATCTGATCACGAGTCGACCTGTTCCAACAAGTTCCATGAGATAGGTTGCCCTGCTCCTACAAGTTGGAATAGGTTGCAGTTGGTCGGTTTCCCTGGTTTCGGCAAACTCCCGGGTCCTCGGCCGCACACCCACCTGGGGAGCACGACACGTGGTCTCTGCCCCCAGGTGGGGCCAACAGTCGTGATCGCGGGAGGGTGTCGCCGTGCCGATCGATGAACCGGTGAGTCGTGCAGGCGAGCTGTTCGCCGCGATGAGAACCCTTGATGCTCACTGGACTCGGGCACTTGACCGGCCGTGGCGTTCGGGCGGCTGCCTTGAGTGCGCGAGTCAGGGCACGTGCCGTCAGCTTGATTGGTCGTTGGGTGTCGTGGCGGAGGCCGCTTCGATCATGTTGCAGAAGTGAAGACGTTGGTTCCTCGAGAAGGACTACCTGGCGACAATTTCCAGGCCGAGTCGTCGATGGCCCAGGAGACCGAGGATCACCGTTGGCGTCCTTCGGTGGGGTTCAGTTCGGTGAGGAGCTTCTCCACCCGGTCCCGGATCTCGTCACGGATCGGGCGGACGGCGTCGACGCCCTGGCCGGCCGGGTCGTCGAGCTTCCAGTCCTCGTAGCGTTTGCCGGGGAAGACCGGGCAGGTGTCGCCGCAGCCCATGGTCACGATGACGTCGGAGGACTGCGCTGTCGCGTACTCCAGAAGTTTGGGGGTCTGGTCGGTGATGTCGATGCCGACCTCGCGCATGGCCTGCACGGCGGCGGGGTTGATCGTCTCGGCCGGCGCGGAGCCGGCCGAGCGGACCTCGACGGCGTCGCCGGCGAGGTGGCGCAGCCAGCCGGCGGCCATCTGGGAACGGCCGGCGTTGTGGACGCAGACGAACAGGACGCTGGGTCTGTCGCTCATGTCGGGGTTGCCTTCCGGTTACGTGGTCGCGGATCGCGGGGGAGTGAAGAAGCGGCGGCGGGCCCACAGGGAGACGTAGACGAGCCCGACCAGGACGGGCACCTCGATCAACGGGCCGACGACCCCGGCGAGGGCTTGGCCGGAGGTGACGCCGAAGGTGCCGATCGCGACGGCGATGGCGAGTTCGAAGTTGTTGCCGGCGGCGGTGAAGGCGAGGGTGGTGGTGCGTTGGTAGCCGAGACCGATGGCCCGGCCGAGGGCGTAGGAGCCGGCCCACATGAGCGCGAAGTACACCAGCAGGGGCAGGGCGATGCGGACGACGTCCAGAGGCCGGCTGGTGATGGCGTCGCCTTGCAGGGCGAACAGGATCACGATCGTGAACAGCAGCCCGTAGAGGGCGGCCGGGCCGATCCTGGGCAGGAAGCGGGCCTCGTACCAGGCGCGGCCCCTGGCGCGCTCGCCGAGGCGTCGGCTGAGGTAGCCGGCGAGCAGCGGGATGCCGAGGAAGACGAGCACGTTGGCGGCGATGTCCCAGGCCGAGATCGTCAACTCGGTGCCGGGAAGCCCCAGCCACTGGGGGAGCACGGAGAGGTAGAACCAGCCGAGTACACCGAAGGCGACGACCTGGAAGACGGAGTTGAGGGCGACCAGGACGGCGGCGGCCTCCCGATCACCACAGGCGAGGTCGTTCCAGATGATGACCATGGCGATGCACCGGGCCAGGCCGACGATGACCAGGCCGGTGCGGTACGCGGGCTGGTCGGCCAGGAAGATCCACGCCAGGGCGAACATCACGGCGGGGCCGACCAGCCAGTTGAGGACCAGCGAGGAGATCAGCAGCCGGCGGTCGCCGGTGACGGTGTCGAGCCGGTCGTAGCGGACCTTCGCCAGGACCGGGTACATCATGATCAGCAGGCCGATCGCGATCGGTAGCGAGATCCCGCCGATCTGCACCGCGTCCAGGACGCTGTCCAACCCGGGTATCAGCCGACCGAGGAGCAGGCCGGCGGCCATCGCCAGACCGATCCACACGGGCAGGAACCGGTCGAGTCGGGAGAGTCGGCCGACGACGGCGCTCTCGCCCGGCTCGCTCCGCAGGGTCGTTGTCATGTCGCCGGCGCCACGGTGAGCAGTGCGGCGAGCTGGCGCAGGATGCCCGACCGAGCGCGGTAGTAGACCCAGGTGCCCCGGCGTTCGGCGTCGACCAGCCCCGCCTCGCGCAGTGTCCTGAGGTGGTGCGAGATGGTCGGACCGGTCAGGTCGAACGCGGGGGTCAGGTCGCAGACGCAGATCTCCCCGGTCTCGGCGGAGGCGATCATCGACAGCAGTTGCAGCCGCACCGGGTCGCCGAGGGCCTTGAACGCGGGCGCGAGCACCGCAGCGGCCTCGGCCGGTACGCGTTGCTCGGCCAGCGGGGCGCAGCACGACACGTCAGCGGCCGGACCTGCTTGATTCGACATTGCTCTAGGTTGACACTTCTCTAATCAGTGTGCAACTGTCTGATTCGATGGACGTCGAGACAGTCCTCTGATTCTCTTTCGGAAGGGAACCCCGCTGATGGTCGACATCGCCGTGCGGCCCATGACCGACGCCCATGCCGACCGGGTCCTGGCGATCTACCAGGCCGGTCTGGACGCCGGCAATGCCAGCTTCGAGATCACCGCCCCGACCTGGGCGGCGTTCGACGCCGCGCGCCTGGCCGCGCACCGCTTCGTGGCCGTCGACAGCGACGGGGTGGTGCTCGGCTGGATCGCCGTCTCACCGACCTCGACCCGCGCTGTCTACGCCGGAGTGGTCGAACACTCCGTCTACGTGGACCCGGCTGCCCAGGGGCGGGGCATCGCCCGACTGCTGCTGAGCGCGCTGATCGCCTCCACCGAGGCCGCCGGCATCTGGACCATCCAGTCCGGAGTCTTCCCGGAGAACACCGCCAGCCTCACAGTCCACCAACGAGCCGGCTTCCGGGTCATCGGCGTACGCGAGCGGGTCGGTCGCCATCACGACCGCTGGCGCGACGTCGTCCTGCTGGAACGCCGCAGCCCCACCATCACCTGACCAGCCGTGGCCCTCGACCCGGGCCACCACACCGAGGAGCCACTGATGACCGCTCTGGACGACCTTCCCACCATCGTCATCGGCGCCGGTCCGACCGGTCTCGCCGCCGCCGCGCACCTGCACGAACGCGGACTGCCCTTCACCGTCCTCGAAGCCGGCGACACCCCGGGCGCCGCGGTACGCCAGTGGGGGCACGTGCGGGTCTTCTCGCCGTGGCGTTACAACATCGACCAGGCCGCCCGTCGGCTCCTCGACGAGGCCGGTTGGGTCGCCCCCGACCCGGGGACACTGCCCACCGGCGCGGAGCTGGTCGACGACTACCTCCGGCCCCTCGCGCAGCTGCCGCAACTGAAGCCACACGTGCGGTACGGGGCACGGGTCGAGGCGATCAGCCGGCTCGGCCTCGACCGGCTGCGTACCGCCGGGCGCGACACCGCACCGTTCCTGCTCCGCCTCGCCGACGGCGGCGAGCTTGTCGCCCGCGCCGTCATCGACGCCTCCGGCACCTGGAGCACGCCGAACGTCCTCGGCGCGTCCGGTCTGCGCGCGCGAGGGGAGGCGGAGGCGGCGGCGTACCTGGAGCACGCGCTGCCGGACGTCCTCGGCGCCGACCGGGGCCGGTTCGTCGGCCGGCACACACTGGTGGTCGGCGCCGGTCACTCGGCCGCGAACACCCTGCTGTCCCTGGCGGAGCTGGCCGCCGTCGAGGCCGGCACCGAGGTGACCTGGGCCATCCGGGCCGCCGCGCCGACGCGTACCTACGGTGGTGGAGACGCCGACGCCCTCCCGGCGCGGGGCGCGCTCGGCGCACGGCTGCGTGCGCACGTCGACGCCGGACGGATCCGGCTGCTCACCGGCTTCTCCGTGCGGGCGCTCACCCCGACCGACGGCCGGGTGAGTGTGGCCCTGCGGCACGGCGACGGCAGCGCCGAGTCGATCACCGTCGACCGTGTCGTCGCGGCCACGGGCTTCCGCCCCGACCACGGCATCGCCGCCGAGCTGCGGCTGGACCTCGACCCGGTGCTGGGTGCGACCCGTGCCCTGGCCCCGCTGATCGACCCCAACGAGCACTCCTGCGGCACGGTGCCGCCGCACGGCGTGGACGTGCTCGCCCATCCGGAGCACTGCTACTTCGCCGTCGGCATGAAGTCCTACGGCCGGGCGCCGACGTTCCTCATGGCCACCGGCTACGAGCAGGTCCGCTCCGTGGTCGCCGCGCTCGCCGGTGACTGGGCGGCCGCCCGCGACGTCCAGCTCGACCTGCCCGAAACCGGCGTGTGCAGCAGTGATTCCGCCGTCTCGGCGGGCGACGACTGCTGTGGGTCGCAACCGACGGGGCGTGGACTGTCCACAGGCGTCTCCGGTGGGCTGCGGTCCGCGCCGATCAGCCTCGTCGCCCTCGACGCCGCGCCAGCAGGAGGTTGTTGCGCCAGCTGATCACCGGTACGACGGCGCCCACCGCCCTCGCGCTCGGCGGGCGCCGTCACCGTCGGCTAGCGCAGGCCACGCAGGTACGCGCGGACGGGCGGGCGACGAGCCGCTCGGCGGGAATCGGACGGGAGCACCGTTCGCACACGCCGTAGCTGCCGTCGTCGACCCGTCGCAGCGCGACGTCCAGCTCGGCCAGGCGTCGGCGGGTGGCGTCCAGGACGGCGGTGAGCTGCGCGCGTTCGAAGGCGATGGTGCTGCCCTCGGGGTCGTGTTCGTCATCGGCGTTGGACGACCGGGACGCCTCGAAAAGACTCCGCAGGTCGCCGTCCAGGGCGGTGGCCTGAGCCTCGGTCTGTTCGCGTAGCCGCAGCAACTCCTCGCGGACCGCGCTGAAATCGCTGTTCATGACCATTCCACAGTACCTGGGGGATGACAGCGGTCACATCACTGGCATTCCGAGACGACCGGTCATATCGTAGTGTCTGTCAGTCAGCCGGAACCCCGGGCGAGAGGAGGGCCACGAGATGCCACGACCGAAGTCACCGGCCTCCGTCGGAACCCGGCAACGGTTGTCCGACGCGGCGTTGGACCTGTTCCACCTGCGCGGCTACAACGGCACGAGCGTCCAGGACATCGTCGCCGCTGCCGGGGCGCCCAAGGGCACCTTCTACAACCACTTCGCCAGCAAGGAAGACCTCGCCCTCGACTCGGTGGCGAGATACTCAGCGGCGATGGGGCTGGAAATGCTCGACGAGAAGCGGGGCGGCACGCCGCTGGAGCGGATCACCGCTCACCTGAGATACATCACCGGCCTCGGCGACACCATGGGTGATCGCGGATGCCTGCTCGGCAACTTCGCCACCGAGATCCCGGCACACAGCGATGTTCTGCGCAACGCGGTCGACGCCGGCTTCGGCCGCTGGGTCGCCGCGCTCGCCACGGCGATCGAGCAGGCGCGGGCCGCCGGTGAACTGCACGGCGACGAACCCGCCGCCGATCTCGCCGGCTTCGTCGTCTCCAGCTACGAGGGGGCGGCAGCGCGGGCGAAGGCATCCGGTGACCCGGCCGCACTCCAGGAGTTCTTCACGATCACCACGGCCCGGATCCTCACCTGATCCGGGTCCGATCCCAGCGGTGACAGCCCGCGTCGTCCCATCCGCGCGGCGCGTACCCAATCCAAGACGACCGGTCGTACGCCTTCGGCCGGGAAGCAGCACCCCACACCTGAGGAGTGAGACATGAGCACCTACCTGATCAACCACCTGCGTATCCCGGGCGGAGTTCCGACCGAGGATTCCCTGCGTTACCTGGAGCAGGTGCAGGCCACCACCGAGGCGTACGGCGCCAAGTGGCTCGTCCTGGACGCCGAGGTGCAGGTTCTCGAGGGCAGCTGGCCCGGTTCGGTCGTGCTGATCGAGTTCCCGGACGCGGAAACCGCCAGGACCTGGTACAACTCGCCCGAGTACCAGGCGATCCTGTCGCTGCGCGTCGATCACACCATCAACGACCTGGTCCTGGTGGACTCGGTCGGCCCGGACTTCACTGTGGCGGGCTACGCGCGTCAGATCCGGACCCTGCTCGGCCAGTGACCAGCGCTCGCTGACCTGCCGTACCGCGATCCCCGCGCACGCCGTGCCGTGCGCGGGGATCGGCTACATGAAGTTGCGGGTGTGCAGGGCGGAGAGCGCCGCCGCCTCGTCGTCCCGGAAACCCAGCCGGACGAGGCGGCGCTGACGGCCCTGATCCATCGCGTGCTTCAGAGCCCGCACCCGGTCGAAGCCGGCGGACACGTCATTCGGCTGCCAGCCACCCGCCGCGAGCACCACCAGCGCGTCGAAGACATCAGCGTTGAGCCCGGCCGTGTCGACCAGCGCGTCGTGGCGGCGGTGGATGGCCGCCCGCAGCCGGTCCCGCAGCAGCGGATCCAGCCGCGCCTGATGCTCCAGGTGTGCCATGCCGAACACCACGTGCCGGCGCTCGTCCTGCATCGCGAGCCAACAGATCCGGCGGGTCACCGGGTCCGGGGCGAACTCGTGCAGGAACGAGAGCAGATCGACGAAGCTGCCCTCGCCGAGCACGGAGAGCAGGAACGACGCCAACGCGAAGTCCGACTCCGCGACGAGGGTGAACAGCGACTGCCGACCGCCAGCGGACGACGTGCCCATCTCGGCGCCCCGCAGCAGCGCCCGCCGGCTGAAGACCTCCATGTGCCGGGCCTCGTCGGCCATCTGCACGGCGAGCAGCTGCACCACCTCCCGAAAGTGCGGATGGATGCGCCCCACGAACCGGGCCGGCACGACGAGGGCGGCCTGCTCGTTCTCGACCAGATAGGTCATCACCTGTACCACAGCGGCCTCGACGTCGGCCGGCAGCGCGAACGGGTCGTCCCACGGCACCGCGGTCTGCGGGTCCCACTGTCGGGCGGCGGCCTGCGCGTACAGGTGTGGGGCGATGTCGGCCCAGACCAGGTCGCGGTCGTCCAGGTCGAACCGGGCCTCCGGACCACCGGCTTCCAGGAGCGCGCCCCGGGCGCCGAGCCCCCACCTTGCGGGCGGACGGCTGCTCAGCGCCGACGGCAGGGCCGGCCCGGCCCGCTCAGCGCCGAACCAGCGGTCGTCATCCGCCGACCCCCGGACCACCACCGCCACCAGCTCGTTCGCCTCGCCCCGGTCAGGCCATTCGACCCGATGACCCCGGCCACGACACCAGGCGGGCAGGTGGACGCGCAGCGCCGGGTCGCGACCGGAGACCGCCAACCGGCTGCCGGGCGGCAACCCGGCCAGGGCGCGCTGCACCAGCAGGTGCGCGCCACTGCCGAAACCCAGGTCACCCAGGTCGACAGCGGCGACAGGTGTCACGCTCACGGTCGGTAGTGCGGGGCCGTCACCCGCCCGTCGGGAGAGTAGAAACCGCTGGCGTCGACAGCGGCGGCGAGGGCGGCATACCCGGTGGTGCGGCCCTCCCGCCAGGCCGTCAGCCCTTCCAGGTCGAGCAGTGGACGCACCTGCGGATCGGCGTACGACATGCCGAGCAGGAGCGTGCCGAAGAGCCGGACGCCTTCGGACTCCGGCGCGCGGACAGTCATGTTGCAGTGGTCGTAGCGTGCGGTCTGGGCCACGACCCGGGTGCCCTCGGGCGGTAGCGTGCCCTCCTGGACGAACGCCAGGTGGTTGGCGTCGATCATGCAGGCGGCGTCGACCTCCCCGGCCACCAGGGCGCGCGCCGCGTCGCGCTCGCCGCCGATGTGGTCGCCGTGCAGGCCGACACCCACGTCGAAACGGCGTATGTCGACAGTGACACCGGCCGCCGCCAGGTGGCCCAGCGGAATGAGCGTCGCCTGTGGACTGTCGATCGCCCCGACGGCGACCACCCGTCCGGCGAGGTCGGTGAGCTGGCGCACCGGCGAGTCCGCGCGAACCACGACGATCGAGGTGAGGTCCTGGTCGGTGTCGCGCATGGTGAGCGCGCGCACGGCAGTGCCGTCGGCGGCCGCCAGCCGCTCGGCCCGCAGCCAGGCCAGGGGAGAGTTCCAGGCCGCGTCGATCCGCCCGGCGACGAGGTCCTCCACCTGTCGTTCGTAGTGCGAGTAGAGGACGAAGTCGAAGTCCAGGCCCCGCCCGCGCAGCCAGGTGCGGAAGCCCTCCCAGATGGTCACCACCTTGGGGTCGTACGCGACGGCGCCCATCAGGACGGTGGGCGCGGGCATCAGCGGTTGGCCTCGTCGAGCAGCGGCAGCCCGGTGGCGAGCCGACCGACGAAATCGTGCAGCGCGTCGGTGGTCGGCGCCATCACCCGGGCCGCGCGGGCGTCGCGGAAACGACGCTCAAGACCCAACTCCTTGCGGAAGGCGCTGCCCCCGCAGAGCTGCATCGCGCCATCGGTCACGTCGGCGACTGTCTCGCCGGCGAGCGCCTTGACCTGGAGCACCCGCAGCATCGCGTCGTCCCGGCCCGTCTCCAGAGCGGTGAGCGTGTCACCCAGGAAGGCACGCAGCGCGGCGGTGCGGATCATCAGCCGGGCGAGGTCGCGTCGGGTGACTGGCGCGTCGCGCAGGGCGGCGCCGGTGTGCGCGAGCGTGGTCCTGGTCAGATGACGGCCCGCCTCGGCCACGGCGCTGTCGGCGAGACCGAGGCAGAAAGCGGCGTTGAGCACCAGGAACCAGGGCAGGACCGCGCCGAGAGCGGTGTCGAGCCCGGCCCCGTCGGCGGCCATCCTCGCCGTCGCCGGAACCCGGAGCCCGTCGGCGGTCATCGGCCGAGAGCCGTTGCCCCGCAGACCCAGCCCGTCGAAGTCGCCGGCCACGTTCAGGCCGGCGCTGTCGGCCGGCACCAGCCACAAGGTCATCGGACCGGCGTCGCGGCTCAGCGGAAGGCTCGACCAGACGTAGCTGTTGGCCTCGCCGGCCGAGGTGACCCAGCTCTTACGGGCGTCGAGGCGGACTGTGTCGTCGTCTGCGGCTGTCGCGGTGCCGGTCGGCGACCAGAAGTGGCTGCGCGATCCGTACTCGGAAAAGCCCAACGTGGTGAGGTGATCCCCGGCGGCGATGGCGGCGCGGACGTCGCGCGGGCCGTGCGCCTCGACGACGGCGGTCGCCGCGTAGTGCATGAGCACCACCATCGCTGTGGACCCGCACTCGGCGGCCAGCCGCTCGATCACCTCGGCGACCGCCCGCATGCCGTGGCCGGCGCCACCGACCTCGGTCGATGAGGCCAGGCCGAGCAGACCGGCTGCGGCGAGAGCGTCGACACCCGGACGGGGGAAGACCCCGTCCCGGTCGACGATCGGCGCCTGCGGGCGGACCACGTCGTCGATCACCGTGCCGAGCGTGTCAGTGGGATCGGTGGCGGTCTGGACATTGTCGACACTGGTCGTCATGCTCGGTTGCCCCTTCAGGGAGGCCGATGGGACCGCCGTCGACACTATCCGAACCCGTAGACGGAGCGCGAGCGTCGGATCACCGTCTGGCGCGAGCGTCGTCCCGATGGGGTCGGCCGTGCCCGTCGTCCCGGTCGATGCGCAGCTCGCGCTCCAACTCGGTGATGACCGCCCGCAGGTCGTCCAGCCGTTGGGTGAGCGCGATCCGGTCCACCTCGTCCGGTACGCCGTCGCCGTCCTCGTCGTATCCGGGGGCCAGTCGCTCGGTCATCTCCAATCGGCGAGCCTCCTCCATGGAGTTCACGATGACCGCGATGAGGATGTTGAGCAGCAGGTTGACGGTGATGACCACGTAGCTGACGTAGTAGAGCAGCGTCCATGGTGAGATCGCCAGGCCCTGTTCGATGAGGTCCGGCAGCGTCTCCAGCGACAACAGCACGAACAACGTCAGCAGCGACCGGCCGATGTCGCCGTACTCCTGCGGATACCTGTCGCCGAAGATCAGCCAGCCGGCCATGCCGTACACGTAGAGCGTCACGACGGCCAGGGCGAGGAACCCGGTCACGCCCGGCAGGCTGCGCCACAGCGCGGAGACGATGGTCCGCAGACCCGGCGAGAACCGCACCAGGCGGACCATGCGGGCGACCCGGACGACCCGCAGCAGCGCCGGATCGCCGTGCAGACCCGGGATGAAGATCGCCGCGATCACCACGAAGTCGAAGACGTTCCAGCCGTGCCGGAAGAAGTCCTGTGGGCGTCTGCCGTAAGCGGCCAGCCGGATGGCGATCTCGACGACGAAGACGGCCCGGAAGAGCAGCTCCAGCCCGTGCAGCGCGGTGCCCGCCGGGCTCAGATCGTCGTACGTCTCCAGGCCGAGAACGATGCCGTTGGCAAGGATGACCACGACGATGGCGATCTCGAAGGGCCGTGACCGGGCGAGCTGGTCGCATCGGTCGGTCCAACCCGAGCGGTTGCCCGGTGTGGACGGCCCACCCCGCGGGGCGGGCACTGCTGCGTCGCTCACCAGTCGACCGGCTCGATCGTGTGACGGCGCGGGTGGTGTGCGGGCATGCCCACCAGCCTAGCCAAGATCAATGACGGTGTGCGATCGCGCGACCGTTCAGGAGTGCGGCGTCCGCCGCGTCGTCACGGGCGCCGCGAAGAAGTCGGCGAGCGGTTCGACGATCCTCGGGTGCGCCCGGTTGATGGCGTCGTGGCCACTGCGCGGGATCATCAGTGTCCGGGCGCGCGGTAACGCACGGGCCAGTGCCGTGTTCTGTTGCACGTAGTAGGGCGGGCCGTCGGCTCCGCAGGCCAGCAGCACCTCGGCGCTCACTTCGGCCCACCGGGTGGCCGGGCCGTCGTGCGCCAGGATCAGCGCCGCCTCGTCCAACGTCGTCGGCAGCAGTTCGCCCATCGTCCGGCCGATCGGCGTACGCAGGAACGCGCGGATGATCGCCACCCGGACGGCGAGTGGGAGTCTCGCCGCCGCCATCTGCGAGTTGATTCCCGCAGTCGTGATGGCGAGGCTTCGGGCGGTGTCGCCGGCTTGTAGTGCCGCCCGGGCGGGCGCGAGCCACGCCGACGGGAAGCTGCCGTCGATCGAGACCGCGGCGTCGTAGAGGGCGAGCCGTTCGATCGGCAGTCGGGGCGCGGCTTCGAGCGCCAGGAAACCGCCGCCGCTGTGGCCGATGACGTTGCCGGACCCGGTGCGCTCCAGCACCGCGGCGAGGTCGTCGACCTCCTGATCGACGGTGTAGGGCATCGACCTCGGTGGTGCGTCGGCCCGTCCCCGTCGGTTGTAGAGGTGCACCGTGAACCGGTCGGCGAGCGCCCTGGCCAGCCGCCGGTAGACGTCGATCGTCACGCCGCCACCGTGCACCACGACGATCCCCGGCCCCGCTCCCGTCGAGTGCAGCACGATCGTCGCGCCGTCCCGTGCTTTGACCTGCTCCATGTCCGGTCCACCCTTCCCACGCCGACAACAACTGCAAACGCCGTTCGCAGTTTACAGTAGATCAGTGAGTGACGCACCCGCGAGTACCGGTCACGCCGACCCGGGCCGGCAACCGATCTGGAGCAGACCCGAACGCGGCAGCCGCGGCCCCGCGCCAGCGCACAGTCGGGAGGCCATCGTCGCGGCCGCCATCGCCCTGGCCGACGCCGAAGGACTGGCGGCGGTGTCGATGCGCGCCGTGGCCGCCGCGCTCGGCACCGGCGCCGGGTCCCTCTACCGCTACCTGACGTCCCGTGACGACCTGCTGGACCTGATGACCGACCGGGCGGTGGGGGAGCTGCGCCCGTACCCGCAGGTGGAGGGCGACTGGTTGGAGACGATGGTGCTGCTGGGACGACGGCAGTTGGCGCTGTTCGGCACCCACCCGTGGTTGCTCGACGTGATCCACCGGCCCTCCGGCATCGGCCCGGAGGGCCTGGCCTGGTTCGACAACTGCATCCGGGTGCTGGAACCCGTGCGCTGCCCGGTCGCCGCCAAGTTCGAGGCCATCGCGATGATGACAGGCGTGGTGAGCCTCTTCGCCCGCCGTGAATCCGCCGCTGGGGCGTTCAGCTTCGCCGGGCTGGATCTCGCGGCACACCCGCACCTGGTCGCGGCGTTCATTCAGCCCTCCGGACCGGCCCCCCGCGCGGACCTCGTCGAGCGGACCCTGCGCAGTCTGCTCAGCGGCCTGCTGATCACGGAGTCGACCGAGGTGGGCTGAGCGGATCGGCGCACAGGCCGTGTCCGTTGTTCCTTCGCCACCACGACATCCCCTGGTCTAGGTTCTCGATGGTGAGCGGGACCAGGCCGGCCCGCGCCAACTGCGAAGAGGTGCGCGATGTCCGACCCTGATCTTGCCGACCTGCGCCAACGGGCCAAGGACGGTGACCGGGACGCTGTCGACCAGCTTGTCGAGCTCGCGGGGGAGCGGGGTGACCTCACGGAGTTACGTCAGCTGGCCGAGGACGGCAGCGCCGACGCGGCGGCTCAACTTGTCGAACTCGCCACCGAACTCGGCGACATGAACGAGCTGCGGCGTCTCACCGACCGGGGCGACAAGGACGCCGCTGACCAACTCGTCGAGTTGGCCGCGGAGCGGGCGGACGTCGGCGAGCTTCGCCGGCTCGCCGACGGTGGGAACCGGGACGCGGCCGACGTCCTGGCCGAGCTCACCGAAGAACAGGACGAGGCGGAGTAGCCGGCCGGGACGCGGGAGCGCCCGGTGTCACGTCGCGGTGGTGAGGTACCTGCGGTAGCCGAGCGCGGACTGCGTTAACCCGACGGACGCGTAGAACCGGTGGGCATCGGTACGCGCGGCGTTCGACACCAGTTGGACCTTGTAGCAGCCGGCTGCCGTCGCCTCGTCGAGCGCCGCCAGCATGAGGGCCCGGGCAACCCCACGGCGGCGCCAGTCGGGCGCGACCACCACGTTCTCCACCACCATGTACGGTCGCGCGCCGTGGGTGAGGTTGGGGGCGACCAGGGTGTCGAGGGTGCCCACGAAGGTGTCCCCGGCGACGGCCAGCAGGAGCCGGCGGCCGGCTTGGGCGTGCAGGTCACGCCAGGCGGCGGCGAGCCGGGCGGGGTCCGGCCGCGCGTCGTCGGGAGCGAGTTGCCACAGCACGTCGAAGACCAGTTCGGGGTCGTCCTGCGCTACGGCGGCCCGGACGACGAAGTCGTCGCCGCTCACCGGGTCGCGGCCGGAGTGTCCAGGTCGGACCGCACGGCGTGTCGACATGGCGGCTCGACGGGCCGGGGGAGCTGCTCATCGACGTGCCTCACCATGCCGTCGAGGATACGTCTGCGGTTTCACCGGGTGACGGGCGACGGCGAACGGAGGCCCCGTCGCCCGTCTCGGTGAGGGATCCGGTTCAGGCCCGCGCGGCCCGGATGGCGTCGCGCAGCGGGGTGCTGGGCCGGCCGAGCAGACGGCTGAGGTCGTCGCTGTCGGTTGCCAGCTCGCCGTTGGCGATCGAGTGGTCGAGCGCGGCGACGAAACCGGCGGTGCCCGCGTCCAGGCCGACGTTCTCCAGGGCCGAGGCCAGCTCGGCGGCGGACATGTCCTGGTGGACGACTCTGGTGCCGGTCACCTCTGTGACGGCCTCGGCCAGCTCGTCGAAGGTGAAAGCGGTGCCGCCCAGTTCGTGGACGGCGTTGCCGTCCTCGTCGCGGGTCAGCGCGGCCACGGCCGCCCCCGCGTAGTCGGCCCGGGTCGCGGTGGAGATCTTGCTGCCGCCGGTGGCACCGAGAATCGTGCCGGACCCCAGGTACTGCGGGAGTTGGTCGGTGTAGTTCTCGGTGTACCAACCGTTGCGCAGCACCGTGTAGGTCAGACCGGACGCGGCAAGGACCTCCTCGGTGGCCTTGTGCTCCGGGGCGAGCGGGTTCGCTGTGGTGTCGGCCTTCAGGATGCTGGTGTAGACGAGACGCTCCACCCCGGCGAGCTTGGCGGCGTCGATGACTGCGGTGTGCTGCGCGACGCGCTGGCCGGGAGCGTCGCCGGAGATGAGCAGCAGGCGGCGTACGCCGGCCACGGCGCCGGGCAGCGTCGACGGGTCGTCGTAGTTGGCCTTGCGGATCTCGACCCCGCGCGCGGCCAGGTCGGCGGCCTTCTCCGGGCTGCGGACGATGGCGGCGATCTCGGCGGCGGGTACGCCGCTGTCGAGCAGTTGCTCGATCACCAGGCGGCCCAACCGGCCGGTGGCGCCGGTGACGGCATAGGTGGGCATGGGAACCTCCGGAGGGTGGGGACAGATCAGTAAGCACTTACGAATCTACAGCACTAACCGATGGGAGGCATGGGATAGGCTGGTGAGGTGAGCGACATGCCGGCCCAGGACCCGGCGGGGCCTACCCAGGATTTCGTCAGCGATGTCTTCGCCAGGGGTTGCACCTCCCGGGCGGCCTTCGAGGACGTCACCTCGAAGTGGGCCTCGCTGGCCCTGTTGGCGCTCGGCGAGGGCAGCTACCGGTTCAACGCGCTGCGTCGCCGCATCGACGGGGTCAGCGAGCGGATGCTCTCCCAGACCCTGCAGACCCTCGAACGCGACGGGATGCTCACCCGGGAGGTGCTCACAGCGATCCCACCGCGCGTCGAATACTCGCTGACCCCGCTCGGGGCCCGGGTCGCCGAACAACTGCGTGGCCTCGCCGATCTGCTGGAGGCCTCGGTGCCCGAGTTGCAGACCGCCCGCGACAGCCGCGAGCGCGACCGGGGCTAGGGCGATCCCGCGCCGGCCTCGCGTCGCGCCACGACCGTCCTCGGGCTCTGGCGGATGCGTTGGGTCGCCACGACACATGCCAGCACCACCAGCGCCGCCGCGATCGAGGCGGGGGAGACCACCTCGCCGAGCAGCAGCGCCGACCACAGCAGGGTCAGCACCGGCTGGGCGAGTTGGACCTGGCCCACCTGCGCTATACCGCCCCGGGCCAGGCCCGCGTACCAGGCAAAGAAGCCCAGGAACATCGAGACCCCGGTGAGGTAGCCGAACGCCGACCAGGCGAGAGCGTCGGCCCGCATCGGGCTGGTGGCGGCGGCGAACGCCGTGACGGGAACGGTGATGGGCAGCGAGAGCAGCAACGCCCAGCAGATCGTCCGAGCGCCGCCCAACTCGCGGGCGAGCGCGCCGCCCTCGGCGTAGCCGAGGCCGCAGAGCACCACCGCCGCGAGCAGGAACAGGTCGGGCACTGTGAGGGCTCCGCGTACCGCGCCGCTGACGCCGAGGAACGCGAGGACCGCCAGCAGTCCGCCCGCGCTCACGATCCAAAACAGCGGCGGTGGGCGTTCGCCGGCCCGCAGCACCGCGAACACGGCCGTCATCGCGGGCAGCGCGGCGATGACGACAGCGCTGTGCGCGGAGGTCTGGGTGAGTAGCGCCATCGAGGTGAACAACGGAAAGCCGACGATGACGCCGAGGGCGACGATCGGCAGCCGTTGCCACTGACCGCGGGTGGGCCGCGGTGCGCCGGTGAGACGCAGGTACGCCAAAGCCAGCAGCCCCGCGCCGACAGCCCGGCCGAAGGCGACGAACCACGGGTCGAGTTGCTGCACGACGATGCGGGTGGCCGGAAGCGACAGGCTGAAGCCGAGCACACCCAGGGCGCCGAGGCCGAGCCCGAGGACCCGATCCGCTGTTACCGTGTTTCGGGCAGTAGCGCTACTCTTGTCCCTCATGGAAAACGGTAACGCAGCCCAACGCGTTATCCAAGATCTGCGGGGTCTCGCGGTCGCCGCCGGTCCCGGTGCCCGGCTGCCCTCGGTACGCGAGTTGACCGCCCGACATCAGGCGTCGCCGGTCACCGTCGCCGAGGCGATCCGTCAGTTGGCGGCCGAAGGGCTGATCGAGGCACGGCCCGGCCGAGGCACCTTTGTGGCCACATCACCGGACGAGCCGGGGGTGCCCGACCTGTCCTGGCAGACCGTCGCGCTCGGGCCCCGCCGGTTCGGTCAGGACGAGATGCAGGCGCTGTTGGCGCTGACGCCCGCCGGAACGATCCCGCTGTCCGGTGGCTACCTCCACGCTGACCTCCAGCCCGCCGCCGCGCTCGGCGCCGCCCTCACCCGGGCCGCCCGCCAGCCGGCGAGCTGGCAGCGCGGGCCGGTCGAGGGTCGCACGGACCTGCGCGCCTGGTTCGCCCGCGAGGCCGGTGCGGGGCTGCACGCCGAGGACATGCTGATCTGCCCCGGCGGGCAGGCCGCTCTGTCGTCCGCGTTGCGGGCGCTCACCGCGCCCGGCGACGCCCTGCTCGTCGAGTCGCCGACCTACCTGGGTGCGTTGGCAGCGGCCCGCGCGGCCGGGCTGCGGGTGGTGCCCGTGCCGGCCGACGCCGACGGGGTACGGCCCGACCAGCTCGCCGCCGCGTTCGCTCGCACCGGCGCCCGGCTCTTCTACTGCCAGCCTCTCTACGCCAACCCGCACGGCGCGACACTGGCGCAGCACCGCCGGGCGCAGGTCGCCGAGGCGGTACGCGACGCGGGTGCGTTCCTGATCGAGGACGACTACGCCCGTGACCTCACCATCGACGATCCGGTCCCGCCACCACTGGCCAGCGACGATCCCGACGGCCACGTCATCTACCTGCGCTCGCTGACCAAGTCGACAGCCCCCGGGCTGCGCGTCGCCGCCATCGGAGCCCGGGGCCCGGCCGGAGCGCGACTGCGCGCCGCCCGGCTGCTCGACGACTTCTTCGTCGCCGGTCCACTGCAACAGGCGGCGATCGACTTCCTCACCTCTCCGGCGTGGTCGCGGCATCGCCGGGCACTGCGCGCCGCTCTGCGGACACGCCGGGACGCGTTGCTGACCGCGCTACGCCGGCACCTGCCAGGCCTTGCCCCGCAGTCGGTCCCACGTGGCGGCATGCACCTCTGGGTGCCCCTCGCCGCCGGCACCGACGACGCGGCGCTGGCCGCTGCCGCGGCGGCCGAGGGCGTCGCCGTCTTCCCGGGTCGGCCCTGGTACGCGGCCGAACCCCCGGCCCCGCACCTTCGCCTCACCTACGCGGCAGCCGCGCCCGAACTCATGGACGAGGCCGTTCGGCGTCTCGCCCGCGTCCTCAGTTGAACACCGGGCGCCTGGTTGGTTGGCGTCCTGGTCGGGGGTCTCAGGTGTTCAGCGTCTCGCGCGGCGGCACACCGAAGCTGGCGTGGTATCGCGCGGTGAACCTGCTGTGGCTGGCGAATCCCCACCGGCTGGCGATCGCCGAGACCGTCTCCTGGCGTGGGTCGGCGTGCAGCAGGTCGTGGTGTGCCCGGACGAGTCGAACCCGACGCAGGTAGGCCATCGGGGTGGTGCCGAGGTGACGGCGGAAGGCGAGTTGCACCGCCCGGAGGGAGACGCCGGCCGCGCCGGCGATGTCGGCCGCGCTGATGTCCCGTTCGGCGTGCTCCTCCAGAAACGTGATCGCCCGTCGCAGCGTGGCGGTGGTGGCGTCGTTCCGGTCCGCGGCGGTCGGTTCGGTGAACGCGGTGTTGGGGAAGACCGCGAGCGCCGCCGCGGCCAGCATCCGGGCGGCGTTGCCGATCACCAGCGACTGTGCCCCGGCGGCCGGGCTGTTCAACACGACGTCGCGGACGAAGCTGGTGGTGTTGCGCCACTGCCGGGCGAGGGCTGCGCTGGCGGCACCCAGCTCGGTGAACTCGATCCGGCCGGGCCGGCGGGCCGGTGCGGTGGTGGCCACCTGCGCCAGCACCGACAGGTCCAGTACGCAGAGCTCCACCTCACCGGGATGCCAGTGGACGGTGCATGGCTCCTCCGGCCTGGTGACGAGGAAGACCTCGCCGGGGCCGAACCGGTGGGCCGATCCGGCGCAGGAGCGATCGACGTGTGCGGTGCGGGTGTGACCGATGACCAGCCCGCCGAGGGTGCTGGCATCGATCTCGAGGTGCCCGGTCTGGCGGGTGGTCGCGATGGCAAAGGGGCCGGTGTCGGCGCGGTGGTGGGTGAGCCGGTATCCGTTCCTGCTCTGGATGCGCAGTTTCGGGTCGTACGTGGCGGACAGGAATTCCTGGATGGCCGCCGGGTCGCGGCTGTCGAACTGGTGGGTCTGCACTGGCGATGACGTCATCCGCTGTCTCCGTCCGGTGGAGGTGCCGCCGGGTCCTGGAACGGGTGCCGACGGCAGGTTCGGGACGTGCCGGGGTGCTCGGCGGTGACCCGGCACATCGTTGGCCGGCGGTGCGGTGGGATGGAACGTCGCGAGCGGGACGGCAGCGACCGGTTGAGGGTGTCGGATCTGGTCTGACCATTCACTGACGCTGAGGTGCAATATCCGTAGATGGGAATGTCACCATACGACAATCACCGACGTGGCGTCCTCCGAATCACTGTGATGTGTCGGCAGGTCGACTTCGTTTTCTGGCTAGCGCGCCGAATGGTTCTACGTCTGCTGTCCTAGCCGCCCTCGCGTCCGACAGCGAAATCTTGTTCATGATTCGTCGGAGGATGACCGGGTCACTGCCGGGAGCCGATCCACGGAGGGGGAAGCGTTGGACAGTACCGATCCTGACCGCGTCGTTCGGCTGGCCGTCGCCGAGGCGCTGGCCCGGGTGGCGGACGAGGACAGCCTGGGTCTGGGCGAGGGGGACGCGCTGGAGAGGCTCGGACGTGGGCTCCGTGAGGTGCTGCGCCGCGCCCTCGACGATCGGGTGCCACTGACCACGCCGCAGTTCGTCGACCTCTGCCGCGACCTGGGTCTGCACCGTGACGCCTTCGACCTGCTGGGGCACTACCTGATGACCGCGTTGCTGACCCAGCACGTCGGACCGGACGCCCTGATCCGCGTCGGGGTGCTCTTCGGCACCGTCGGGCGCTACCTGCCCGGTGCCCGCCCGGTGGCCCACCGCAACGAAGGGCCCGCGGCACGGCGACGCGACGTGCGCTCGGACAACAGCGTCGTCGGTCGGTACCGCCGCGCCAAGCTGCCGGAGCACCTCCCCAACCCGCCGAGCTGGACCTGCACCGGATGCGGCCGCGAGTGGCCCTGCGCCACCAAGCAGAGCCAACTGCTCGCCGAGTTCGGTGGAGCGCGCGCCTCCCTCGCGGTCTATCTCGGCTCCTGCCTCGTCGCCGCCGCCCAGGACCTGCCCACGATGCCGTTGCCCCGGGTCCGGCTCCGATTCCTGGGCTGGCTGCCGCGCGCCCGGATCTGACCGGGTGGCGGTGCGGCCTCAGTCCTGATCGGCACTCCGCGCGGTCGCGGTGTGACCCGCCGCCGTCCCGGCCCGGCACTCCGACAGGTCGGGGCAGGCTGTTCATCGCGCGCACCCGCTGCGTACGGCGGGTGTTCACCACCCTCTCCGAAGCTCCTTGATCGAAAGAGCATTCGCTTGATCGAGGAGAGGCTCTCACGTGAGAGACAAGCATCCCGAAGAGACCGAGCACGCGCAGCTGTCCCGGCGCAAGCTGGTCAAGTACGCGGGCGTCGGCGCGACGCTGGCCGCGGCCAGCCCACTGGTCGGCGCCGGTGCGGCGTGGGCCGGCGAGGACCGCCGGCCGGGTGACGACGACAAGACCGACCGGGGTAACTCCAGGAACCGGGCGTGGCGTGCGGGCGACCACCACATCCACTCCGAGTACAGCGGTGAGTTCGACACCACGAAGTCCCCGATCGTCTTCCACAAGGGCGCGGATGCGGTCTACCCGATCGTCACCAACGCCATCATGGCCAAGAACTTCGGCCTGACCTGGGCGATGTGCACCGACCACGGTGGACCGACCCACTCGAAGGTGAACATCGAGCAGGCGTACCCCGACCTGCTGCGGTCCCGCAAACTGGTCCCCGAGGTGCTCCAGTTCTGGGGCATGGAGTTCGACGCGCCCTCGCTGGACCACCACACGCTGATGATCCCGCGCCACGAGGACGAGGCGAAGCAGCTCTTCGAGCTGGAGAGCCGGTTCGCCAAGTACGACGCGTTCCCCACCGACCCGGCCCGCGACACCGAGGCCAAGATGGTGGAGTTCCTCAAGGTCGCCCGGGGCATGCCGCACAAGCCGTTGGTGATCGCCCACCACGCGTCCCGCTCGGCGCCCGGTCTCGGCGTCTACGGTCAGGACACCCCGCGCGAGTTCCGCAACGGCAACAACGCCGCGCCGGACGTCTACATCGGCTTCGAGGGCGCGCCCGGTCACCAGGCCGGCCCGCTCAACGGTGGCAAGCGGGGCGGCTACGGCAACCATCCCACCTACGGCGGCTTCGACCAGATGACCGCCCGGGTCGGCGGCCTGTGGGACTCACTGCTCGGCGAGGGCCGACGCTGGTGGATCACCGCGACCTCGGACTCGCACGTGCACTGGACCCGCGGCGGCTCCGACTTCTGGCCCGGCGAGTACAGCAAGACCTACGTGCACGCCCGCCAGGACTATGGCGACATCATGGATGGCCTGCGCAACGGCCGGATCTGGGTCACCACCGGTGACCTGATCCGCAGCCTCGACGTCACAGCCACGTCGCAGGGCAGGACCGCCGAGGTGGGCGAGACGATCACGGTGAGCCGTCGGAACCGTACCGATGTCGACATCGAGATCACGTTCCGCCCGCTGGGTGGGGTGAACGCGAACGGCGACCGGCCCGAGGTCCGCCGGGTCGACCTGATCGTCGGTCAGATCACCGGCCCGAGCGCCAGCCTGGACGCCGACACCAACCCCACCACGAAGGTGGCGGCGCGGTTCGGCCCGCGGGACTGGCGTCGGCAGGGCGACAGCTACGTCATCCGGCACACACTGCGCAATGTCGAGGCGGACACCTACGCGCGGGTGCGCGGCACCAGCACCGACGAGGCCGAGCCGCTCGCCGACGGGCTGGAGAGCCCGTGGGAAGACCTGTGGTTCTACTCGAACCCGGTGTTCGTGCACGTGCGCTGACCCGGCGCGGTAGCGACATCGCGGGCCTGTCCGGCACCGCTCGACCCCACGACATCGGGCCGTGGCGGGCGGGCCCGCAGTATCCGCAGGTCAGTCGGGCGTGCCGCGGCGGGCTCGGGGGGTGGCGGTTCGTCCGCTGCGCGCCGTCGCGGCACCGGTCCGGCGCGCGGCGGCCGGTGCCGTCGCCGAATCCGCCTGTACCTGTGTCACCACCTCGCAGAGGTCGCGCAACGGGTCCACCGCCTGGGCCGAGCAGGCGACCTTCTGAAGCAGTGACCGCAGCGTCGCCGACTCGGTCGAGGTGAGCGCCCCCAGCAGGTGCGCCTCGACCTGCCGCAGCGCCAACCGCCGCTGCTCCCAGGCGGCACGGCCGGCGTCGGTGACCTCGATCAGTCGGTTGCGCCGGTCAGCCGGGTCCGCGCGCCGGGCGACGAACCCGGGCCGCTCCAGGTCGTCGATCAGGTACGTGAGGACGGTGCGGTCGATGCCGATCTCCTCGGCGATCGCGCCCTGGTTTCGGGCCGGCCCGTTGCTGGCCGCGGTGAGCAGTTGGTAGCCGCGCGGGCCACCGGGGAAGTCGGCGAGCGTGTGCTCGGCCGCCCGGACGTAGCCGCGGAAGACGATGCCCAGCATCCAGCCCAGGTCGTCGTCGAGCGGATCGGGCCGGTCCGGCCGGTGAGAGGCACCCGTCATCCCCCGACAATACCGCAGCGGCGCAGACCTTGTTGGCAGAAGATATTCTGTGTGACATAAGGTTAAGGCCGCGACGCATCGTCCGAGGCGTCGGAAAATCGGGAGGCTCGCAGATGAGCGACTACGGCCACGACCTGGTCTTCGGCTCCTTCGTCACGCCCAGCGCTGACAATCCGGACCGTACGGTCGGTGTCGCCGTCCTGGCCGAGCAGGTCGGGTTGGACCTGGTCACCTTCCAGGATCACCCGTACCAGCCGGCGTTCCTCGACACCTGGACGCTGCTGAGCTTCGTGGCGGCCCGTACCAGCCGGGTGCACCTGTCGGCGAACGTGACGAACCTGCCACTGCGCCCGCCGGCGGTGCTCGCCCGCAGTGTGGCCAGCCTGGACCTGCTCAGCGGTGGCCGGGTCGGCCTCGGCCTCGGGGCGGGGGCCTTCTGGGATGCCATCGAGGCGATGGGTGGTCGGCGGCTGACTCCCGGCCAGGGCGTACGAGCGCTGGAGGAGGCCATCGAGGTCGTCCGTCAGCTCTGGGACGTCGAGACGCGCGGCGGAGTGCGGGTCGACGGTGAGTTCCACCGGGTGGTGGGCGCCAAGCGTGGTCCCGCTCCCGCCCACGCGGTGCCGATCTGGCTGGGCGCGTACAAGCCCCGGATGCTCCAGCTCACCGGTCGTCGGGCCGACGGTTGGCTGCCCACGCTGGGCTACCTCCAGCCCGGCGACCTGACCAGGGGCAACGCGATCATCGACGACGCGGCGCAGCAGGCCGGCCGGTCCCCGCGGGACGTGCGTCGGCTGCTCAACATCGCCGGAGAGTTCTCGCGCGTCGGGCGCAGTCCGCTGAACGGGCCCGCCGAGCAGTGGGCCGAGGAACTGGCGGAGCTGGCACTGGAGGAGGGCGTCGGCACCTTCATCCTGGGCAGCGACGACCCCGACGACCTGCGCCGCTTCGCCGGCGAGGTGGCCCCCGCCGTCCGCGAGCTGGTCGCGGCAGAACGTGACCGGGGCGCGACTCCGCAGCGTACGCCGGAACCGGAGCCGGAGCCGGTCGCTGCGCCGCCGGTCCGGGCGAGCCGCGCCACCGCGTCCGGTGGCGCGTTCGCCGTGGTGCCCACCCCTGACGACGGTGTACGGCGAAGCGAGCAGCAGGTGTGGGACGAGTCGACCCGGCCGACCGGGCCCGCGCCCGACCCGCAGCGCACCTACACCCCGCAGGAGCAGGCCACCGGCGCCCACCTCGTGCAGATCCACGACGGCCTGCGTGCCGAGCTGGCCCAGATTCACGACCTGATCGAGCAGGTGGCGGCCGGCGAGATCGACGCCGGCGCGGCCCGGTCCCACATCAACACGATGACCATGAGGCAGAACCGGTGGACCCTCGGGGTCTACTGCGAGTCGTACTGCCGCATCGTCACCACCCACCACACGATCGAGGACCAGTCGTTCTTCCCCAGGTTGCGGGCACGTGACCCCCGACTCGGTCCGGTGGTCGACCGGCTGGAGCAGGAGCACCACGTCATCCACGACGTGCTGGAGGGTGTCGACCGGGCCCTGGTCGCGTACGTCGGGTCTCCGGACGGCCTCGCCGAGCTGCGGGCCGCGGTGGACCTGCTGACCGACGCCCTCCTGTCGCACCTCAGCTACGAGGAGCGGGAACTGGTCGAGCCGTTGGCGCGGTTGGGCATCGCCTGATCAACGCGGCTCGGGGTTGCCCCGATCCCACCTGAGAGAATACTCTCGAAACATGTCTCTCAAGAATCCGTACGGGGATTTCGAGATCAGCGAGCCGCAGGCGCTGCGGGCGTTGGCCCACCCGGTCCGGCTGGCGATCCTGGAGCACCTCCAGCGGCACGGCCCGGCCACGGCCACCGGGCTCTCGCCGCACGTCGGCGCCACACCGTCGGTGGTCAGCTGGCACCTGCGGCACCTCGCGACGTTCGGCCTGGTCCTCGACTGGGACGGTGCCACCAGCAAGCGGGAACGCTGGTGGCAGGCGGCAGCCCGCGGCTTCCGCTTCACGGTGCCGGAGGGCACCGAGGGGCAGTCCGCCGGCCAGCAGCTCCGCGGCGAGATGTTCGCCCGCAACGCCGACGCACCCCAGCAGTGGCTGCTGCATGAGGAGCCCCGACTGGACCCCGAGTGGCGCGCGCTGGCCGGCATGGCCGACACCCGGTTCGTGGCCACCGCCGACGAGCTGCGGCAACTGGAGGAGTCCATTGAAGAGCTGATCGCCCCGTACGTACGGCGCAAGGACGAGTCGGCCCCGCCCGACGCGCGGATCGTCCGGATGCTGCGCTACCTGCTGCCCGAGCCGGGAGACGAAGCCCCGGCCGAGCCCGCCGACGGCCCGGCCGCGTCATGACCGCCACCGACGCCCCCGCCGACACCGCGCCCCCGCCGGCCCTGCACCGTGACCGGCGGTTCCGCACCTTCTGGATCAGCGAGACGATCTCCAACTTCGGCGATCGGATCAGCGAACTGGCCCTACCGCTGATCGCCGTCACCCTGCTCACCGCCACACCCGTGCAGGTCAGCGTTCTCACCGCGCTGATCTGGCTGCCCAACCTGCTGGGCCTGTTCCTGGGCGCCTGGGTGGACCAGCGCACCCACAAGCGACGACTGCTGATCATCGCGGATCTGCTCCGCGCCGCGGTGCTGCTCAGCCTGCCGGTGGCCTATCTGTTCGACGCGATCACCCTCACCCAGCTCTACCTGGTGGCACTGCTCACCGGCTTCGGAGCGGTGCTCTTCGCCATGGCACGCCAGGCGTTCTTCGTCGGCCTGGTGCCGAGATCGGCGTACGTGGACGCGAACAGCAAGATGAGCATGAGCCGGTCGCTCTCCTTCATCGCCGGTCCGGCCGTCGGCGGTGGGCTGGTCCAGGCGCTCAGCGCGCCGGTCGCGATCGTCACCGACGCGGTCAGCTTCCTCGGCTCCGCGCTGCTGCTCAGCCGCATCCCGGTGACCGAGCCACCGCCGGCACCGCGTCGGACGTCCACCCTCGGCATGGTCCGCGAAGGGCTCGTGCTGGTACTGCGACACCCGGTGCTACGGGCCGCCCTCGGCTGCACCAGCACCGTCAACTTCTTCACCTTCATCGCCGGCGCGCTGCTGGTGCTCTACGCCAGCCGCGAACTCCACCTGTCGGCGGGCGCGATCGGCATCGCCCTCGGTTTCGGAGCGATCGGCGGATTTGCCGGCGCGGCGCTCGCACCGAGGGTCTCACGCGCCATCGGTCTGGGCCGTACCGCAATGATCGGCGCGATGCTCTTTCCCGCGCCGCTGGCGCTGACCGCGCTGGTTTCCGGACCCACCTGGACGAAGGTGGCCATGCTGGCGGCCATCGAGCTGGTCTCCAGCGTCGGGGTGATGCTGATGGACGTGAACCTCAACGCCCTCCTCATCGCCGTGACCCCCGACGACGCGTTGGGACGGCGGGCCGGTGCCTACAGCGCCGTCAACTACGGCATCCGACCACTCGGCGCGCTGGTCGGCGGGGCGTTGGGCACCACCATCGGGCTGCGGCCCACCCTGGCCATCGCCGGCCTGGGTGGCGTGCTCGCCGTGCTGTGGTTGCTCGCGTCGCCGGTGCGCCACATCCAGACCCTGGATCCGGCCTGAGGGCTGCGGCGGCGCTCGATGGTGCCGTCGTCAGCGGCTCGGCTCGCCCTGGCCTGGGCCACGGGCGCAGGCCAGCGAAGGTCAGCCGACCTGCGCCAACAGAATCCGGGCCAGCTCGGTGGGCTGGGAGAACATCGGCCAGTGACCAGTGGCCATGGTGACCAGTCGCCACTGGTCGCTGGTCAGCAGTTTCGCCACAGTGTCGTTGGGCTCAGGCCCGTCGAGCAGGCACTTGACGTACGTCGCCGGCAGCTCACCCAACGGCCGGGCCAGCACGGCCGGCTCGGTCAGGGTGGCTCCCGGATGCGGCGTGCAGCCCTCGATCAGCCGGGCGACCTGCTCGTCGGTGAGACCCTGACCGTCCGCGTCGGCCGCGCCGAGCGGAGCCCAGTAGCCGTTGTTGGAGGCGATCTGCGCCTCGAAGGCCGCCTGGCCCTGCCACCAGGCGGAGGCGAACGACCCACCGTCGACAGGCACCTCCGCGTCCACGAAGACCACCCGGCTCAACCGGTCGCCGATCCGCTCGGCGGCCTGACCCACCGGAATGCCCGAGTAGCTGTGCCCGACCAGCACCACGTCGTGCAGGTCGCCGCGCTCGATCTCGTCGACGATGTCCCGCACATGGGTCTGCTGCCCGGCGGGCACGCCCTGCTTCTCGGCGAGGCCGGAGAGGGTCAACGCGTGGGTGCCGTGGCCGGCCGCCCGAAGTGGTGCCACCACCTCGTCCCATGCCGAGGATCCCAGCCACGCCCCTGCCACCAACACGAAATCAGCCATGGCCGGGAGCGTAATCCCGACCTGCGACAGGTCGGCGGGTCACGACCAGGTGCGGGCCTCGGCCGCGAACACCTCCGGCGGACTCGCCACCGGAAGCACACAGAGCAGGTGGCCACCGGGCGCCCGCAGGATCCGGCACTCCAGCCACCGCGACACCTCGGTGGCACCCAGAGCCATCAACCGCCCGGTCTCGGCCGGCACATCGTCGGTCTCGATGTCGAGGTGGAAGCGCGGCGCGTCGTCGACCGCCTGGACCGCGGTGACCAGCCCCGGCAGCGCCTCGTGCAGGCCGACGAACTGCGGCTCGGCCGGAACGGGCCGGGTGCCGACACCGAGCGCCGCCGACCAGAACTCCGCAGCCTGGGCGGCCTCCGCCTCGGGAGCGTCGATCAGCAGCGCGTACACACGGCTTCGGTGCATGCCGGCCAGGATATCGAGAATGTCGATGTGTTGCGCGACGCGATGCGTGACACCTGCACGACGGCGACCGCGCGGGCTCACCCGGAGGCATCGAGGTGGGCCGCGATCTGCCTCGGCAGCGGATGGGAGCTACGAAGCGACCGGCGGCCACCGCCGGCAGCGCGATCTCCGGTGGGTACGCCTGGTACCCGGTGATCGTGTCTGTCGAGTTTCTACTCAGGCCGGGGTTTCCCGGTGCGAACCGGCGGCTGCCGGACCGGGCACTCAGGGGTGGTCCCGGGCGGGTGGCCCGGCCTCGACCGGTATCCGGTAGATCTGCACCGGGTAGTCGACGGCCGAGACCCCGCCGTTGAGCCCGGCGGTCAGGTGCAGCTGGGCCGCCGGCATCCAGAGCCGCGCGTCGGCGTCGAGCCACATCGCGTCCACCCAGGCCAGCCGGGGGTCGGCGACGAGCGTCCGTACGCTGCGGTCGGGTGCGAGGACGAGGACGCGCCGCCGTTCCAGATCGCTGAGGTAGATGGTGCCGTTGGCGTCGATGGCGGTGCCACCGGTGCTGGGTGTGTCACACCAGCGTTCGACAGTCCGGGCCAGCTCGTCGGCGGACACCGACGGGTCGTCCAACCAGCGGGTGACGATCCGGGACATTCCGCCCGAGGCCGGCTGGTAGTAGAGCCAGCGACCGTCCGGCGACACCTCCAACTGGTCCACGTGCAGGCGTACCTCGGCGCCGCCCGGGTCGCGCAGCACGCGACCGTCGGCGACCACCGGGCCGCCCGCCGTGCTCGGATGCCCGTCCAGCACCCGTCTCGACCGACCCGAGTCGAGGTCGAGCACGATGAGGCCGGCCGCCCCGGCGTCGCTGCAGTACGCCATCCGGCCGTTGAATCGGACGTCGTCGACGTAGCTGCCCGGGTGCACCGCCTCATCGAGGTGGTAGACCCGCTCCACGTTGTCGTCATCCGGGTCGACAGCAATCAGCCGAGCACCGCCCGGCACCTGCGCGCCGCCGATCTGCGGCGAACCCGAGTCGACGATCCACAACCGGCCATCCGGGCCGACGCGCAACCCGTTGACGTGCACGAACGCCCCACTCGGCGATTGGTTGGCACTGTTCCACTCGGCGTCGGGGTAGGGGACACGACGGCCGTCCGGCAGCGCCTCCACCACCTGCACGCCGGGCCGATCCGCCGACGGGTAGCTCAGGAACACCCGCCCGCGCACCGTGGTCACGCCCGTGCACACCCGGTCTTCCTGGAACACCGGCGTCAACCGGTGATCCTCCTCGGTGGGCAGCGACGACATGGACCTGCTCCTCACCCGCCCGGCGGCGCCTCGGTTTCGGCCGGTGACCGACGGCTACTGCCATCCGGCGCGGTATCCCCGGAGCGCGCCGGCCGAAACCGCCGGTCGCAGGACACCGCCGCCGCTGATCCGGCGAGAGGGTGCCAACGGCGCTCAGCCGGTCGGCGGTGCCGGGGGGCCGATCCGCGCGGCGAGCTGCTTCGGGGCCATGACGACGTAGCTCTCGGTGAGCAACTCACCCACCTCCTCCCAGTCGGTGTTCCCGTCCAGGACCATGCCCATCACGTTCGGGCTCCAGTCCGGTTTGTAGAAGGGGTGCCCGGTGGCGAGGAGCCCGGCGATCTCGTCGAGTGGCGACCGGAAGGTCAGCAGGCAGGCGGGCTGGTCGACTGCGGCAGCCCGTGCGTGCACCGGCTGGCGATCGGGGTCGACGGTGAGCACGTGAGCGATGGTCCGCTTGCGGATCCGCCAGCGGGTGCCTACCCAGGCGGGCTCCTCGTAGGTTTCCGGCAGCCCGAGACAGATCGGCCGCAGCCGGTCGAGGATCTCGGGCGGGACGTCTCCAGGTGCGCTCACGGGCAACGACGCTAGGCGGTCGGTGTGACAAGTTCCGCTCGTCGAAGCCGGCCCGGGCCGGTGGTGCGCGCCCTGTGGATCCGCCAGGATGGGCGGGGCGACAGTGGGCCGTCGCCCCGGCCCGACCCGCCCCCGTGCCCGCTGAGGAGTGCCGTGCCGTCCACCCTGCTCTCCCGCCGTGACCTCGACTTCCTGCTGCACGAGTGGCTGCGGGTGTCCGAGCTCGTCGAGCGGCCCCGCTACGCCGAGCACTCCCGGGAGAC
The DNA here is from genome assembly GCF_040649495.1 of Micromonospora sp. NPDC048947. Taxonomy (NCBI): domain Bacteria; kingdom Bacillati; phylum Actinomycetota; class Actinomycetes; order Micromonosporales; family Micromonosporaceae; genus Micromonospora; species Micromonospora sp. NPDC048947. The sequence continues at coordinate 29,816 of NZ_JBEZFO010000020.1, read as the reverse complement.
CTTCGACGACGCCCTCGATCTCGCCGAGCGGGTGGCCACCGAGCAGTTCGCCCCGCACAACCGCGCCGCCGACCTGGCCGAGCCCACCTTCGACGGGCAGCGGGTGCGGCTGATCCCGCAGGTCCGTGCGGCCTTGGACAGCTTCGCCGAGACGGGCCTGCTCACTGCCGGGCTGGACGCCGCTGTCGGTGGCCTGCAACTACCGCACGCCGTCGCTGCGGCGTGCTTCACCTGGTTCCAGGCCGCAAACGTGGCCACCTCGGCGTACCCGTTCCTGACCCTGGGCAACGCCAACCTGCTGCTGGCCCACGGCAGCCCCGAGCAGGTGGACACCTACGTCCGGCCCATGCTGGACGGCCGGTTCTTCGGCACCATGTGCCTGTCCGAGCCGCACGCCGGCAGTTCGCTGGCCGACATCACCACCCGCGCCGAGCCGCAGGCGGACGGCACGTACCGGCTCTTCGGCACCAAAATGTGGATCTCCGGCGGCGACCACGAGCTGGCCGAGAACATCGTCCACCTGGTGCTGGCGCGCATCCCGGGCGCGCCGCCCGGCGTCAAGGGCATCTCGCTGTTCATCGTGCCGAAGGTGCTGGTCGGCCCGGACGGGTCGCTCGGCGAGCGCAACGACGTGGCATTGGCCGGGCTCAACCACAAGATGGGATTCCGGGGCACCACAAACACCCTGCTCAGCTTCGGCGACGGCGCGCATACCCCGGCCGGCCGCGCCGGAGCCGTCGGTCACCTGGTCGGTGCGCCGCATCAGGGTCTGGCGCAGATGTTCCACATGATGAACGAGGCCCGGATCGGGGTCGGGGCGGGCGCCACCGCGCTGGGCTACACCGGCTACCTCAAGAGCCTGGCGTACGCGAAGGAGAGGCCGCAGGGCCGGCCGGTCGGCGCGAAGGACCCGGCCGCCGCGCAGGTGCCGATCATCGACCACCCTGACGTCCGACGGATGCTGCTGGCCCAGAAGAGCTACGTGGAGGGGGCGCTGGCGCTGGTGCTCTACTGCGCGCGATTGCTCGACGAGCAGAAGACCGCACCGGCCGAGGCCGACCGCGAGCGCGCGCACCTGCTGCTGGGCGTGCTCACCCCCATCACCAAGAGTTGGCCGTCGCAGTGGTGCCTCGCCGCCAACGACCTGGCGATCCAGGTGCTCGGCGGTGCCGGCTACACCCGCGACCACGATGTGGAGCAGCACTACCGGGACAACCGGCTCAACCCGATCCACGAGGGCACCCACGGCATCCAGGCACTGGACCTGCTGGGACGCAAAATGATCATGCAGGGCGGCGCTGGTCTCGCCCTGTTGACCACGACGATCGGTGACACGGTCGAGCGGGCCCGGAAGGTCGGGGGAGAGGCGTCCGAGCTGGCGGACCGGCTGGCCGCCGCGGTGGACCGGGTCACCGCTGTCACCCGCCGACTGTGGGCCGACGGTGACCCGGTGCTCGCACTGGCCAACGCCAGCGCCTACCTGGAGGCCGTCGGGCACGTGGTGATCGCGTGGATGTGGTTGGAGCAGGTGCTGGCGCTGCCGGCGGAGGGCGCCGGCGACGCGTTCCACGCCGGCAAGCGGCAGGCCGCCCGCTACTTCTTCGCAGTCGAGTTGCCCCGCACCGGCCCGCAGTTCGACCTGCTGGCGAACATGGACCGAACCACGCTCGACATGCGCCCGGACTGGTTCTGACCGGCCCCGCCGCCGGTCACCGTCGGCGGGACTGGTGACTCATTGCCTGCCGCCCCTTGGCGAAGCCCCAGACGATCACGATCACCAGCGCGATCACACCGATGATGATCAGCCAGCGGACGGCCTCGAGAACCAACCCGAGCAGGATCAGCACGCCGGCGACCACGCCGACAACCCAGAGCAGTGCACGCATGTCGACCTCCCGTAACCGGCCGCGCCTGGTGCGGCCGGCCCCGGCTTCTCGTTCCCCGTCCGGCCGACACCATGCGCGCGCGGCACACCGAAGTCGATCAGGAGCCGGTACGCGCCACGTAGACGGTGTTTGCCGACTCCCCGCCGGTCAGCGGATTGGCGAACGGCACGACATGCGCGCGTACGCTCACGAACACCTCGGTGAGCGCGGCGGTGAACTCGGCGTCCGGCGGGTCGTCCGACCAGAGCGCGAAGACGCCCTCGGGGCGCAGCAGGGCGGCCAGGCGACGCAACCCGGCCGGCGGGTAGAACGCCGCGTGGCTCGGGTGCAGGACGTTGCGCGGGGAGTGGTCGACGTCGAGCAGCACCGCGTCGAACCGCCGGCCGGGCACCTCTGTGTCGAAGCCAATGTCACCGGCCACCGCCGAGAAGAAGTCGGCCTGCACGAAGCGGGTCCGCGGGTCCTCGGCGAGCCCCGCCGCGAACGGCAACAGCCCTCGTTGGTGCCAGTCGATCACGTCCACGATCGCCTCCACAACGAACAGTGAGCGCACCCGGGGGTCGCCCAGCGCCGCGCAGGCGGTGTAACCCAGCCCGAGACCGCCCACCACCACGTCGAGCGATTCACCGGCCACCTCGGCGAGACCGAGCCGGGCCAGCTCGATCTCCGCGACCGGGAAGAGGCTGGACATCAGGTACTCGTCGTCGAGCTTGACCTCGTAGACCTCGACCTGGAGTGCCGGGTCCCGGCGTCGGCGCAGGCTGATCGCGCCGATCGGGGTCTCCCGCCAGGCCAGCTCTTCGAAACGCGCGCCCACGGATGCCCTCTCGCCGCCGGATTCGTCCACGGATGGTACCGGTTGCCCCGCGACGGGCGGCCACGCAGGGTCCACGGGACATCGACGCAGCGCATATCCTGTGCCCGGCCGATCCACCGGAGGAGACTCATGCCGTCGCGGCAGGACCAGCTGCACTCCTACCAGTTCAGCGTCCAGCGGGCGGTCGCCGCCCTGGTCATGCGGGAGACCGACCCCGCGCAGTCGCCGTTTCGGCGGCTGGCCGGCGCCGGCCTGGCCAGCGTCCTGGTCGCGGCGATCGGGCTCGGTGGTTTCGCCCTCTACGGCCTGTTCGCCGGCGGCGGCAAGGGGTGGCGCGACCCGGGCGCGGTGATCGTGGAGAAGGAGTCCGGCGCCCGGTTCGTCTACCGCGAGCAGAAGCTGCACCCGGTGCTCAACTACGCCTCGGCGCTGCTCATCGTCGGTGCGGACCGCTCGAAGACGGTCCTGGTGTCCCGACGCACGATCGACGGAGTGCCGCGCGGGCTGCCGTTGGGCATCGCCGACGCACCCGACTCGCTGCCCGCCCCGGGCCGGCTGGCCGCCACGGCGTGGACGGTCTGCTCAACGGTCCCGGCCGGTGCGGGCGGCGAGGCGCCCCGCTCGGCGTTGCTGATCGGCACCGAGCCCGACGGCGGTCGGCAGTTGGGCGACGACGCGCTGCTCCTGCGTCACCCCGACGGTGGGCTGCACCTGGTCTGGCACCAGCGCCGCTACCTCGTCCGTGATCCCAGCCGGGTGCTGGCAGCGCTCGCCACCACCCGCGCCCAGGCGGTCCGGGTGGCGCCGGCACTGCTCAACTCGCTGCCCGCCGGCACCGACCTCGCCCCGCTCGATCTGCCCGCGCTGGGTCGGCCCGCCAGCCGGGTGCCGGGTGCGGCGATCGGCACGGTCTACCTGGTGAGCAACTCCGGTGGCGGCCGGCAGTACGCGGTGGCGCTCGACGCCGGCCTGGCCGGCATCACCGAGTTGCAGGCGGGGTTGTTGCTGGCCCGCACCGGGCAGGTCGAGCCGGTGCCGATGACGTTGGGTCGGTTCGCGGCGCTGCCCACGGTGCCTGATCTCGCCCCAACCGGTCCGAACGCCCCACCACCGGCCCCGCCCCGGCTCGCGGCCGGCGACGGCGGGGCGCTCTGCACCCGCATCGGCGACGATGGCGGGGTTGGTGAGGTGCGCTGGGGCGTACCGCTGCGGGACCTGACGGCCGTGCCTCGCACCGCGACGACCGGCGGCGCGGTGCTGGCCGACCATGTGGTGGTGGAGCCAGGCCGCGGCGCTGTGGTCGAGGCCGCCGCGGCGCCCGGCGCGACCGGCGGCGCGGTCTCCGTGGTCACCGACCTGGGCCGACGGTACGTGCTGGCCAACCGCGAGGTGCTCCCGATGCTCGGCTACCGCGACGTGCGGCCGGTGCGGCTACCGGCCGGGCTGGTCAGCCTGGTGCCTGCCGGCGCCACCCTCGACCCGGCCGCCGCCCGCGCCGTCGCCGCTGGGGACTGAGGGCGACCCGGCCCTGCGGCGTGGCGGAGCAGCGCGCGGCAGACGGTGCTCAGTCGGCCGGGCGGCGCAGGACGGTGACCGCGAACGGCGCGTCGTCACGCCACGGGCGCAGGTCCCAGGTGGCGAAGCGCTGCTCCACCCGCAGGCCGGCGGCCACCGCGTCGGCGTCGAACGCGGTCAGCGGGTAACCACGCTCGGTGCCGAAGCCCACGGTGAGCACCCCGTCGGGCCGCAGGTGCATCGCGACCCGGCGCAGCACCTCCGGTTCGGTGCCGACGGCGACGAAGGCGAGCACGTTGCCGGCCAGCACCGCCGCGTCGAACGGCTCGGCCTCACCCAGCGCCGGTAGATCCAGTTCGGCGAGGTCGGCGACCAGCCACGTCGGGCCGGGATAGTCGGCGCGGGCGGCATCCACCAGCGCGGGGTCGGCGTCCACCCCGACCACCGTGTGACCCCGCTCGGCCAGCGCGGCGCCGACGCGGCCGGTGCCACTGCCGGCGTCGAGAATGCGGGAGCCGGGCGCGACAAGGGCGTCCACCAGTCGGGCCTCGCCGGCCAGGTCAGCGCCCTCGGCCGCGAGCTTCCGGAACCGGTCGATATACCACTGTGAGTGCTCGGGACCGGTGTCGGTCGCCCAGCGGGTCGGGTTGGCCATGAGGCCACCGTATCCGGGCCGGTGGCGGCCGGGCGGGCGACCCGGACGAGACGATCATCCCTTCTCCGCGCCGCTGGTCAGCCCCTCGGTGAGCAGCCGTTCGCTCGCGAAGAAGAGGATCACGATGGGCAGCGTGAGCACCACCGACCCGGCCATCAGCACGGTCTTGGGGACCTCCACCCCGTCGGCGAGCAGTGACAACCCGAGTGACACCGTCCACCTGTTCGGTTTGTCGACCAGGAACAGCAGGGCGAAGAGGAACTCGTTCCAGGCGATCATGAAGTCGTAGAGCGCGACCGCCATGATCGACGGCATCGCCAGGGGCAGGCTGACCCGGCGGATGATGCCGAGCCGGCCGGCGCCGTCGATGGCGGCGGACTCCTCCAGGCTGACCGGAATGGTCTCGAAGTAGTTCTTCAGCATGTAGACCGACACCGGCAACGTCTGCGAGATGTAGACGAGCACCAGACCGAACAGCGAGCCGCGCAGCCCGGCCCGGGTGAAGACCACGAACAACGGGATCGCGATGACGATCGACGGGAACAGGTAGACCGCCAGGAACAGGAAGTCCACCTGTCGCCGGCCGAAGAACCGCAGCCGGGCCACCGCGTACGCGCCGGGGATCGCGACCAGGAGAGTGAGCACTGTCGCCGCGACGGCGACCAGACCGCTGTTGCGGATGAAGGTGAGGAAACCCTGGCCGCCGTCGTCGGTGGCCTTCAACACCTCGGCGTACGTGGCGACTGTCAGCTCACCGAAGCCGACCACCAGCGCCCCGGGGTCGAGCAGCAGCCGCTCGATGGGGCGCACCGAGAGCACCAGCATGTAGTAGAAGGGGAAGACCGTGATCACCAGGAAGACGGCGATCACCAGGCGGCGCAGCCAACGCAGGCTCACCGTCTCGACCACGTCCCGGTCCATCAGCTCACCCTCCGTCCGAAGAAGCGCAGATAGATCAGCACGAACACGATGAGCACCACGGCCAGCACCACCGCCTGCGCGGCCGCGGCCCCGATGTCGGTACGGGCGGTGAGGAACTCGTACACCCGCACGCTGACCACCTCGGTGCCGGCCGCACCGCCGGTGAGCAGGTAGACGTCGTCGAACTTGTTGAACGTCATGATGAAGCGCAGCACGCCCAGCAGGGCGATCACCGGCAGCAGTTGCGGCAGCAGGATGTGCCGGAACCGCTGGGTGGGGGTGGCGCCGTCGACCCGGGCGGCCTCCTCCAACTCGCCGGGCACCGCCTGGAGCCGGGCCAGCAGGAACAGGAACGCGAACGGGAAGTACCGCCACGCCTCGAAGGCGATCACCGTGGCCAACGCTGTCGACTCCTGGGTGAGGAACGGAACCGGGGCGTCCCAGCCGAGCAGGCGTTGACCCCACGCGTTGACGATGCCGAGCTGTGGGTCGAGCATCACCTGCCAGACGAACGTCACGGCGACCACCGGCGCCACGTACGGCAGCAGCATGGACGCCCGGACCAGGGTGCGACCACGAAACGGCCGGCGGACGACCAGTGCGGCCACCAGGCCGAGCACTATCGACCCGACGGTGCCGCCGATGCTGTAGATCAGCGTGACCCACAGCGTCTCGGCGAAGCCGGGGGTGTGCAGCACCCGGTCGATGTTGTCCATCGTGAACTCGCCGAACAGACCGGTCTTGCGCAGAGTGGCCAGCCGGACCCGCTGGAAGGCGAGCACCACCGTCCACACGATCGGAATGCCGATGACAGCGATGGTGACGAGCAGTGTCGGTGCTACCAGCGCGAGCCCGGCCCGGGATTCGCGGCGGCGCAGGGTCAACTGTCGGCGCCGGGGTGGCGCCGACCGCTCCCTGGTGGGGGAGCGGCCGGGGCCGGGCGCGGTGGTGGTCAATTGACGCCGGCCTTGATGGCGTCCACGTCCTTCGTGGCGCGGTTGGCGGTGGCCGCCGCGTCGGACTTGCCGGAGACGAGGTCGCCCAGGGCCTTGGGCACCGGCAACTCGCCGAGCATGGCGCCGACGAGTTTGCCCTGCCCCTGGCTGAGCCCCCAGCGCCCGAAGGTGTCCGGGCTGCGGCGCAGCGTGGCCAGCACCTCGTCGCCGTACACGTCGGTGAGGGGCTTCTTCGCGTCCACGCCCGCCTGGCTGGTGTTCCAGGCGGTCAGGTACGCCTCCGGCTCGGCGGGGGTGCCCTTGCGCACCGGGAAACGGCCCTCGGGGGACATGCCGAACCAGCGCGGGTAGCCGTCACTGAGCATGTACTCCACGAAGGACTTCGCCGGGTCGGTCACCGCGCCGTCGAGAACCGCCCACGAGCTGATCTCGCCGTACTGGGCCGGTTCGGTGCCGTTCGGGCCCTTGATCGCGGTGACGAACCCGCTGTTCTTCGCGAGGAAGGCCGGGTCCGCCTGGCACTGGGGGCAGGTCGGCTTGGCGTCGTTGCGCAGCCCGGCCAGCTCGTCGAGGATGAACGGTGACCAGATCACCATGGCGGCCTTGCCCGCGAAGTAGGTGGCCCGGGTGGTGTCCACGTCCTGCGCGCCCTTCACCGAGCTGGTGCGGATCAGGTCACCGTAGAAGCGGAACGCCTCGACGCACTGGGGCGAATCCAGTGTCACCTTCCCCGAGTCGTCGGTGAGCTGGCAGCCGTTGGCCAACGCCAGGTGCTCGAAGGTCTGCTGGGTGAACACGTCACTGGGGGCGGTCGCCGCGGTGATGCCGGCGACGCCGCCGGTGTTCAGTCGGGCCGCGGCGGCGGTGATCCGCTCGTACGTGTCGGGGGCGGGCAGGCCGGCCGCGGCGAACAGGTCCTTGCGGTAGACGAGCAGCTGCCCCCAACCGTCGCTGGGCACGGAGAGCTGTTTGCCGTCGTCGGAGGTGAGTTCCAGCGCTCGGGGGGAGAACGTCTGCTTGCCCAGCTTGTCGACGACCTCCGCGTTCGCCGAGGTGTGCAGCAGCTCGTTGCTGTCGAGCGTACGGATGCCGGCGAGGGAGACCGACCCGACCACGTCGGGCAGGTCGCCGGCGGCGGCGTTTGCGGCGATCAAGGAGGGGAACTGGTCCTCGTTGACGGTCACGAGATCGACCTGGATCCCGGTCTTGGCGGTGAAGTCGGCGATGATCGCCTTGGTGGCGGTGACCCGGTCGGCCACGTCCTCCAGGCTCCAGACGGTGATCTTCTTGCTGTTGCTGTCGGATGCGTCGTCGCCGCAGGCCAGCAGGGTGGACGCGGTCAGTGCCAGGATCACTGTGGTGGCGAGTATCCGCCTCGGAGGTGCTGACATCGATGGCACTCCTCTCGAAGGGTACATCAAGGATCCAACACCTTCGATTGATCAATAGCAAGACATATCGCGATTTTTTGCTATCCTGGAGCCCAGTGCTACCGGGATGTGACACATGGGCAACTGGGTGGTCTCTCTCGCCGGGCCTCGACGCATCAGCCTCGAGCCCTGCCCGCCGGATCCGCTCGGCCCCGGCCAGGTCCGAGTCCGCACCTGCTACTCGGGCATCTCCGCCGGCACCGAGCTGACCCTCTACCGGGGCAGCAATCCCCGGCTCAGCAAAGACTGGGACGACGCCGCCCGGATGTTCGTCCCCCGACAGAGCCCGGTTCCCTACCCGTTGATCGGCTTCGGCTACGAAGAGGTCGGCGAGGTCGTCGAGGTCGCGCCGGACGTCACCGACCGACACCCGGGGCAGCTCGTCTGGGGCATCTGGGGGCACCGGGCCGAGGCCGTGCTCGCCGCCGACGCGGTCCGCGCGCTCCCCGCCGGGCTGGATCCGCTCGCCGCTGTCTTCGCCCGCCCCGGCGCCATCGCGCTGACCGCCGTGCTCGCCGGTGACCTGCACCTCGGTGACTGGGTCGGCGTCTTCGGCCAGGGTGTCATCGGGCTGCTCGCCACCCGGCTCGCGGTGCTCTCCGGGGCCCGGGTGGTGGCCGTCGACCCGGTTCCCGACCGGCTGGAGCACGCCGCCAGATACGGCGCACAATCCACTGTGGACGCCACTGTCACCTCCGCCGCCGCCGCGTTGCGCCAGGCCACCGCCGGCCGGGGAGCCGATGTCTGCCTGGAGTTGTCCGGCGCGTACCCGGCGCTGCACGAGGCGATCCGCTCCACCGCCCACGCCGGCCGGGTCGTGGCCGCCGGCTTCTACCAGGGCCAGGCCGACGCGCTCGGCCTCGGCGAGGAGTTCCACCACAACCGCATCCAGTTGGTGGCCGCCCAGGTCTCCGGGCCCACCCCCGCGCCGAGCATGGCCGGCCGGTGGACCGGAGACCGGGTCGCGCAGACCTTCATGGACCTGGTGGCCGACCGCAGCGTCGACCCGCTGCCGCTGGTCAGCCACATCGTCGACGCCAGCGCGGTCGCCGACGCCCTCGCGCTGCTCGACCGCGGCGCCGGTGACGTCCTCCAAGTCGTGCTGAGGTTCTCATGACCACCATCGCGCTGGCCTGTCAGGAACAACTCCTGCCGGGCACCAACCTGATCCAGAAGTACGCCCTCGCGGCCGCACTCGGCTACCAGGGCATCGAGCTACGCGGCCGCGGCGACCTGGCGTTCGCCCGCCGGTTGCCCGAGCTGCGCCGGGCCCGCGCCGCCGGGGTGGTGATGCCCACCGTCTGCGTCGAGATGGACCACTTCATCGGCGACTTCGACAGCGCGCGGTCCGCCGACGCCGTCCACAACCTGCGCTCCCAACTCTCGGTGATCGCCGAGCTGGGTGGCGTCGGGGTGATGACCCCGGCCGCCTGGGGGATGTTCTCCCGACGACTCCCGCCGTTCGAGCCACCCCGCCCGCCGGACGGCGACCGGCAGGTGCTCCTCGACGCCCTCGGCGAGCTGGGCGAACACGCCCGGGCCGAGGGCGTCACCCTCTTCCTGGAACCCCTCAACCGGTACGAGGACCACATGGTCAACCGTCTCGACGAGGCGGTGGCGCTCTGCGCTGCGCTCGGGCTGCCGTCGGTCCGGGTGGTCGCCGACACCTTCCACATGAACATCGAGGAGGACGACGTGCACCGCGCGCTGCGCGCCGCCGCGCCGTACCTCGGGCACGTCCAGGTCAGCGACTCCAACCGGTACCAGCCCGGCGCCGGGCACCTGGACTGGACGGCGCTGGTGCGTACCCTCCTGGAGCTGGACTACCGGGGGTGGCTGTCCCTGGAGTGCCGGCTGCGCGGCGACCCGGTCCGCGCCCTGCAACAGGCGGCCACGGTGCTGCGACACGCGCTGCCCCGGCGGGCCGCCGCGTGACCGCCGGTGCTGGGCAGACAGGTGTCGGCGCGCCCGCCGCCGCCGAGTCGGCCCGCAGCAGTGTGCGCGCCGACACCGCCGGTACGGGTGGCCCGGCCGACGCGGCCGGGCTGCGTCGGCTCGCGATCGACACGCTCGACGCCAACTGGGAGCACGACCACACGGTGCCCTCACGCACGCTCTACCCGCACCAGTGGAGCTGGGACTCCGCGTTCATCGCGATCGGGTTGGCCCAGGTTAGCCCCGACCGTGCCTGGCGGGAGCTGGCAAGCCTGTTCGGGGCGCAGTGGGCCGACGGACGGGTGCCGCACATCGTGTTCAACCCGGCGTTGCGGGTCGGCGCGTACTTCCCGGGGCCGGAGATGTGGCGATCGGCCGACGTGCCGGGAGCGCCGACGGTGGCCACCTCCGGCCTGGTCCAGCCGCCGGTGCACGCGCTCGCCGCGTTGTTGGCGTACCGGCGGACGCCCGACCCGACCGCCCTGCGCGTGCTCTACCCCGCGTTGGTCGCCCAACAGCGCTACCTGGCCGACCGGCGGGACGTGGCCGGTGACGGACTGGTCTGCATCGTGCACCCGTGGGAGTCGGGGTTGGACAACAGCCCGGCGTGGGACGAGCCGATGGCCGCGGTGCCGGCCGAGGCGGCAGTGATGCGGGCGTACCGTCGGCACGACACCACGCACGCCGACGCCGCGCACCGCCCCACGGACCTGGACTACGCGCGCTACCTGGCGATCGTCGCCGCCTACCGCGACCACTGCTACTCCGACCGGGACCTGGCCGGCGGGCACCCGTTCCTGGTGGAGTGCCCGCTGTTCAACGCGGCGTTCGGGGCCGCCGAACACGCCCTCGCCGAGATCGCCGCGCTCGTCGGTGGGGACCCCGGACCGCACCGGGTCCGCGCGGCCCGCATCACCGAAGCACTGGTACGCCGGCTGTACGACCCGGACACCGGCACGTTCCAGCCCCGTGACCTGCGCACCGACCGGTTGGTGAGCGCCCGTACCGTGCTCGGGCTGACCCCGCTGATCCTGCCCGACCTGCCGACCCGGCATGTCGACGCGCTGGTCGTCGAGGCCCGGTCGGCGCGCTTCGGGGTGGCCCGTCGGATGGACCGGCCGCTGCCCACCTACGACCGCACCGCACCCGACTTCGAGCCGCTTCGTTACTGGCGTGGGCCGAGCTGGCTCAACATCGGCTGGCTGGTCCGGCGTGGGCTGCTCGGTCACGGGCACCCGGAGCTGGCCGCCGGGCTGCGCCGTTCGATGATCGGTCTGGTCGCCGGGGCCGGCTGCCACGAGTACTTCCACCCGGACACCGGTGCCGGGCTGGGCTCACCGGCGTTCAGCTGGACTGCCGCGCTGCTGCTCGACCTGCTCGCCGACTGAGCGCGGCGCCGGGTGGTAGCGTCCCCGATCCCGGCGGCCGTAAGGAGCATCGTGCGCGAGATCGACAAGGTGGCCTGGATCCTCGTCGAGGACGGTCGGGTGCTGAGCACCCGGTCGGTGGGCAAGGACGTCTGGTACCTGCCGGGCGGAAAGCGCGAGCCGGGCGAAACCGACCTGGAGACCCTGCGCCGGGAGGTCGACGAGGAGTTGAGCGTCGAGATCGACGGCTCAGGCGCCGTGCACCTGGGCACCTTCACCGCACAGGCGCACGGCCACACGACCGGCATCACAGTGCGGATGACCTGCTACCGGGCCGGCTATCGGGGGCAGTTGCGGCCGGCCAGCGAGATCGCCGAGATGGCCTGGCTGGGATACGCCGACCGACACCGCACCTCGGCGGTCGACCAGATCATCTTCGACCACCTGCTGGCCGAGGGGCTGCTGACCTAGCAGCAGTTTGTCGCGGCCGGCCAGGGGTAACCGCCCGAGCGTGACCGACGGCGACGGGTTCCCGTACTTCATCGACGCGGTGTCCCAACGGTCCGGCCTGCCGGCCGAGGAGGCCGGCGTGCTCGCCCGCGCCGTGCTCCAGACGTTGGCCGAGCGGGTTACCGGCGACACGCCCGGGGACCTCGTCGGGCACCTTCCGAACGAGGTCGACGGCTACCTGAGCGGCCCGGCCCCCGATGCGGCCGGGGCCTCCGGTCCGGCCCCGGATCCGGCCGGTACGGCCCTTCCGGCCACGGATCCGGCAGGGGTCCTCGGCCCGGATGCTGGGGCCGATGGGTTGACCAGCGGGGTGGGCCTGGGGGTCGGCGGTGCCGGCGCGACCCCGATGGAGGCCGGCCCGACGGAGTTCCTTCGTCGGGTGGAACAGCGTGCCGGGGTGGACCCGGCCACCGCCCGGGCCGGGACCGGCGCAGTCTTCGCGACGTTGCGGACGGCGATGACGGTGCGGGAGTTCCGGGAGATGGTGGCGCGACTGCCGCGCGACGGCGGCTTCTGAGCTGACCTCGTGTCTGCCGGAGCACCCCGGCCGCCGGCTGGTCCGCGAGTCAACTCATGCCTCGGGCACCTCCTCGGGCTCGGCGACCCAGGCGGAGAAGACCGGTACCCCGTGCCACGGGCCGGTGACGCCGTCGGCCCGGGTGTCAGTGGCGACGGCCACCACCGCGTACGGGTGGCCGAAGCGCAGCTCGGCGGTGCGGGCCACACCCTCCGGCGGCATGCTGGTGATTCCGGCCATGCCGGTCACCGCCGCCGCCTCGAAGCCGTACCTGTCGAACCGGGCCACCGCCGTCTGCCGTGCCGTGAAGTCGTCTATCCGTGGCGCCAGCGCCGCCGCGAGCGTGGTGGCCGCAGCGGGGAAGCCGAGCGCCGAAGCGGTCAGGTCATGGTCGTTCCGAGCGGACCAGCAGGGGAGGACGGCGTTGTGCCGTTCTTCGCGGCCGTCACGGTCCCAGGTGTGTACCCGCTCCTCGGTCAGCGTCCAGAGCGGAGTCTCGCCGAGCGGCAGGTCGAACAGCGAGCGGCTGCCCGCTGGTTGCGCGCCGTCGGCCGCGTCGGCACTCAGGTCGTACGCGATGGCCAGCACCTCGGCCGGTGGCACCTGCGGCGCGGCGGCCACCGAGAGGACGACCAGCCCTGCGCCGTCGGTCGTCCGGGCCGGTGCGGCGTGCACGATCACGTCACCGGCCCGCGCGGTGGACGCGATGGCGCAGCGGTGGCTGCCGCTCGGGCTGCGCAGTGCCCGCCGTAGTTGGCCGGTCCACGGGCTGTTGGCGCCGAGCGTGCGTGCATCGGCGACGTCGAACGGGGTCGCCCAGGACACCCGGGTCGCCAATGCGCTGGCCAGGATGAACACCACCTCCGATTCGACCTTCAGGGGAAACGTCTCGATCAGGCCGAGGGTGTGCTTGCGCGCCCAGGCGTTCAACCCGGCCTGATCGGGCAGTACGCCGACCTCGGTCGCGCGGGGCAGCGCGGCCCGCCACGCCGCCGATCCGTCGTCGCCCTGCCCCGCTGTGTGCCAGAGCGCGGTGGCGGACCCGACCAGCGGGTGCGGCGCGTCCAACAGTGTTCGGGCCACCTCGGCCGCGCTCGGCAGGTCGGTGCCCAGCGCCTGCGCCAGCTTCACGGCGGCTCCGTCCGCTACGGCCGGATCAGGGTCGGCCGTCGTGGCGGTGACCGCGAGCAGCAGCCAGGCGCCGAGCGGGGAGGCGACGTGGTGCCCGTCGCCGACCGTCGCGTGAAGTCGCGCGGCGTACGCGGACAACGGGCCGTGCAGATCGCTCCTCATGCCCACACTCTGCCCGCCGACCCGGCTCACGACCACAGTTCGAACGGCTCGTCGATCCGCGTGCCGGCGAGAAAGGGGGTGATCAGCCGGGGGAGCTGCCCGGGGTAGAAGCGTTCCCGACTGGCCACCACCTCGGGCAACGGCCACCAGCGGAAGCCGAAGTAGTCCTCCCGCTCGTAGTCGAGCCGGTGCGTCTCGTCCACGTCCGGGCCGGGGCCGGTCAGCCGTACGGCGACGACAACCTCGTCCTGGACGTGCCGTACCTGGCGGTGCAGAAAGCTGGCCCGACGCCGCCAGGTTGGCGCGCCCACCTGGTCGGCGCTGACCACGATGCCGGTCTCCTCCCGCAGCTCCCGTACCGCCGTGTCGCGGTAGGTCTCACCGGGATCCATGCCGCCGCCCGGCAGCTCCCACCAGGTGCCCAGCCGGGGGTGGTCCGGGTCCCGGGTGTGGAACAGCAGGACCCGTTCGGTGCCGTCGGTGACCACCACCCGTACCGCTCGTCGCTCAAGGATCGGCAGGTCGCGGGGGAGCTCGTCCATCGGGCCAGTCTGTCGCACCCGCCCGCCACGGCGGCGGGTAGGCTGCCCGCCGTGGCTGGTCTGTTGAGGAATGTCGCGGCGCGTATCTCCCGGGTCGGTGCGGTGATCCCGTCGCCCCGCCGTACCGGGCCGGCACCGGCGCAGGTGGCCCGCCGCCGTCAGGTGAGCGCGTTGCAGCGTCGGGAGCTGACCTACGCCCCGGAGCGGGACGGTCAGGCCGACCCGGGTGAGATCGTCTGGACGTGGGTGCCGTACGAGGACGACCCCCGCCAGGGCAAGGATCGGCCGGTGCTGGTCGTCGGGCGGCACAGCCGGACCCTGTTCGGGCTGATGCTGTCCAGCCAGAGCGATCGGGACGGGCAGCGGCACTGGTTCGCGCTCGGGCCGGGGGAGTGGGACCGGGACAACCGGCCGAGCTGGGTCCGGCTGGACCGGGTGCTCACCATGCGCGAGGACAGCATCCGCCGGGAGGGCGCCGTGTTGGACCGGCCCCGGTTCGACCGGGTCGGGCAGGCGTTGCGCGCCGGCTACGGCTGGCGCTGACCGCGCCGGGTGCGGCTGGGGCGGATCGGTAGCGAGCCGCGCGCCGGGCAGCCCCAGCGGTGGGGCACCTGGCGGTGAGGTCTATTCGCGGCTCGGGCCGACCCCGGCACCCTTCGCGTCCGGCGGCGGGTAGGGCTGGTCGGCGAGGAGCCGGGCCAGGTGTGCGGTGTTGAGCGCCAAAGCCTTGGTGGTGCGGCCCGTGGTGTCGGGCTTGGGGCCGGCGTCACGGTAGTCCACTGTGTGCAGCGCCTCGCCGACCCAGTAGGTCGCGGCGGCGGCGGCGATGGTGAACCCGACCTCGTTGAGTGCCTGCTGCACCTCGCCGATGGTGTGGTGGGCGCCGTCCTCGTTGCCGACCACGGCGACGCCGGCCACCTTGCCGTAGGTGCGGAGCCGGCCCTCATCGTCGGTCTCGGAGAGTTCGGCGTCGAGGCGTTCGAGGACCATCTTGCAGACGCTGGAGGGCTGACCGAGCCAGATCGGCGTGGCGATGATGAGCACCTGTGCTGCCATCAACTTGGCGCGGATCGCCGGCCAACCGTCGCCGTCGCCCTCGCCCGTGGACACCCCGAAACGCACATCGTGATCGACGACCCGGATCATTTCGCCCTCCACGCCCTGCGTGGCCAACTCGGCGAGCACTTCCCGACCGAGCTGCTCGGCGCTCGACGGCGCTGGCGACGGTTTGAGGGTGCAGTTGAGTACGAGGGCGCGGATGGTCGCCACGTCGGTTCCTCTCGGCGGTCGTAGCTGGTGCCGGTATCCCATACCCGGATAGGACGTCTCAGAACACCCCGGCCAGCGGCAAAAACGCTGGGCCGGTGGCCGGAGCGCTGGCATGGTGTCCGCATGGTGCGCGACGTCGTGCGGCAGGTGGTTGAGCGGGTGGAGACGGGCTTCGGCCTGCGCCTGTCCACCGTGGAGCGCGTCAGCCACGGCGCGGACCAGCACGCCCGACTGTGGCTGGCCCGGGCCGCCGACGGCGGCCGGTACGCGGTCAAGCTGAGCGGTGGCGGCACCCCGGCCGGTCTGGTGGTGACGGCGTACCTGGCCGGACAGGGCGTGCCGGGCATCGCCGCGCCGCTGCGGTCCGTCGACGGACGGCTCTCCATCGACCACGACGGCCGCCGCCTCTCGGTGGTGCCGTGGGTCTCCGACCAGCGGGCACTCGACGGCCCGATGACCGGCGCGCACTGGCGGGCGTACGGCGAGGTGCTGGCCGCCGTGCACAAGGTGCCGGTGACCGACGAACTGAGCCGGCTGCTACCGGCGGGCGGTGCCGCGTACCAGTCGATCGTGACCGCGACCCGCGCGACGGCCGCGCGGCTGCGCGACCCGGACCCGGGCGATCTCGCGGACCCGCTGGTCGCGGAGCTGGCGGGGGTGTGGTCAGCGGTGGCGGACCGGCTGCGGTTTTTGACCCGCGAGGTCGAGCGCCGCGCGGCCGAGCAGCACGACCGGCCCGGCTCGCACGTCGTCTGCCACGGTGACCCGCACCTGGGCAACCTGCTGCTCGGCGCGGACGGACAGGTCTGGCTGATCGACTGGGACGACGCGGTGCTCGCCCCGCCCGAGTGCGACCTCATGTTCGTTCGCGGCGGGGTGCTCGCCTTCGCGCCGATCACTCCCGACCAGCAGCGGGCCGTGCTCGACGGCTACGGCACGGCCGAGGTCGACGGGGCGCGCCTGGCCTGGTTCCTCGCGGTCCGCGCGCTCGACGACCTCAGCGACTGGACCCGGCAGGCGTTGGACCTCGACGCCGAGGCGGCCGACCGGGACCGGGCGGCGCGGATCGTGCGTGGGCTGGTGTCACAGGTGGGTCTGGTCACTCTGGCCCACGCGGCGTTGCGCGAGGCGTGACCGGCGGTTCTGAGCGGCGAGCGGCTCGTCTGCACCTGACAAAAAAGTAAGGCAAAGAGCGAACCCGCTCCCTGCCACCTCCAACATATATCGCACCCGGGGCCTTGCGGCAAGACCCGGGTGGTGCAGCAGAATCTCCAGCCGACGCCCAAATCTGGGAAAATCGGGGGATTCCATGATCGATGTGATCATTGCTGGCGGTGGGCCGACCGGCTTGATGCTGGCCAGCGAGTTGCGACTGCACGGGCTGCACGCGCTCGTGCTCGAAAAGGAGGCCGAGCCGACCAGCTACGTCCGCGCGCTCGGCCTGCACGCACGCAGCATCGAGGTGCTGGACCAGCGAGGTCTGCTGGAGCGGTTCCTCGCCCTCGGACAGCAGCACCCGGTCGGGGGCTTCTTCGCCGCGATTCCCAAGCCGTCGCCGGGCGGGCTGGACACCGCGCACGCGTACGTCCTCGGCATTCCGCAGACCACCACCGACCGTCTCCTGAGCGAGCACGCCGACGAGGTCGGCGTCGAGATCCGGCGCGGCAGCGAACTCGTCGGGCTGAGCCAGGACGACAACGGGGTGACAGCGCGGCTGGCCGATGGGACGCAGTTGCGTTCCCGCTACCTCGTCGGCTGCGACGGCGGTCGCAGCACCGTACGCGGGCTGCTCGGTGTCGGCTTTCCCGGCGAGCCCAGCAGCGTCGAGACCCTGCTCGGTGAGATGGAGGTGGGCGTGCCGCCGGAGACGGTGGCCGACGTGGTGGCCGAGGTCCGCAAGACCCACCTCCGATTCGGTCTCGGACCCCTCGGGGAGGGGGTGTACCGCGTAGTCGTCCCGGCCGAGAGGGTGGTCGAGGACCGCACGGTCCCGCCGACCATCGACGACTTCAAACACCAACTGCGGGTGTACGCGGGCACCGACTTCGGTGTGCACTCACCGCGCTGGCTCTCCCGCTTCGGTGACGCCACCCGACTGGCCGAGCGTTACCGGGTCGGCCGGGTGCTGCTGGCCGGCGACGCGGCGCACATCCACCCGCCGACCGGCGGGCAGGGGCTCAACCTCGGCATCCAGGACGCCTTCAACCTCGGTTGGAAACTGGCCGCCGAGCTCAACGGCTGGGCGCCGGAGGGGCTGCTGGACAGCTACCACGGCGAACGGCATCCGGTGGCCGCAGACGTGCTGAACAACACCCGGGCGCAGATGCTGCTGCTCTCACCCGAGCCGGGGCCGCGGTCCGTGCGCCAACTGTTGTCCGAGCTGTTGGACTTCGAGGACGTCAACAGGTACCTGATCGAGAAGATCACCGCGATCGGGGTCCGCTACGACTTCGGCGCGGGCCACGACCTGCTCGGGCGCCACCTGCGTGACGTACGGCTGGCGCGGGGGCGCCTCTACGAGCTGATGCACGGCGGCCGCGGCCTTCTGCTCGATCAGACCGGCCAGCTCTCGGTCGCCGGGTGGGCGGAGCGGGTCGACCACGTCGTCGACGTCAGTGAGGAGTTGGAGGTGCCCGCCGTGCTGCTACGGCCCGACGGTCACGTGGCGTGGGTGGGCGACGACCAGAGCGACCTGCTCAGCCAGCTGGCCAGGTGGTTCGGCGCGCCGGCCAGCTGAAACGGTCAGCGCTCGCCGAGGAACGCGCTGTCGACAAGTTGGCGGGGCGATCGGGCGCCGCCGAGGCTCTTCGCCTGGTACATGGCCGCGTCGGCGCGGCTGAGCGCGTCGGTGAGCTGGGCCGGGCCGGTCACCGGGGCGAGCCCGACGGACGCGGTGACCCGGACGCTGCACCCGCTGAGCCGGATCGGCGCGGCGACGGTCTCGCTGAGCCGGCGGGTCGAGTGCTCGATCCAGCGCCGGTCGACTGTGGGGCTGGAGAGCAGCCCGGCGAACTCGTCGCCGCCGAGGCGCGCCACGAGGTTGTCCCCGGCGAAGCCGGCGAGCCGTTCGGCGACACTGATCAGCACCTGGTCGCCGGCGGCGTGCCCGTACCGGTCGTTGATCTGCTTGAAGTCGTCCAGATCGAGCACCACGGCGATCAGCGGCTGGCCGGCGGCGTCGGTGAGCAGGGCGGCTGCCAGGCGGTAGAAGGCGCGTCGGTTGGGCAGCCCGGTGAGCGGGTCGTGACTGGCGGCGTGCCGTTCGGCGGCCAGCTCTGCCTGGAGGTGACCGATCTCGGCCTCGGCGCGCACGGCCCGTCGGCGTAGTTGCCAGGAGGAGAGCAGCGCGCCCGCCGCGCAGACGCCGGAGGCGACACTCATCGGATCCGGCACGAACCCTCCCATCGCCGCGACCGCCTCCAGCCTTCGGTTGACGCGGCACGCCGCGTCGAGCCCAGTTTTGCCTGATCGTTGCCCGTGCGGGGGTAACACAAAGTGAACGGATGGGCACCGATCATGTGCGTTATCATGCTCGCCGTCGGATGCAGATGCAATAGCAGATGCACGTGCAGAACCGTCCAATGTCGATACCGCACCCCCTCGCCGTTACCGCTCCTCCCACGGCCACCGGCGGGCTCGTAACAGAAAGACGCCCCCATGCAGCAGCCACCCAATGGCGTACCGATCCACCAGTTGCCTCCGCTGAGCTGGCAGAAGAGTCGCCGCAGCAACCCCAGCGGCAACTGCGTCGAACTGGCCGAACTGCCCGAGGGAGCGGGCATCGCGGTCCGCAACTCACGACACCCGGAAGGGCCGGCCCTGATCTACACGGTGGATGAGATCGCCGCCTTCGTTCTCGGTGCGCGAGACGGAGATTTCGACCATCTGATCAACTGACCGGCCGGTGGTGGGTCGTCCCGGCGACGGGACCGATTCACCGGTGCGGAGGAGTTCACCTCACTGTCGGTCCATGGCATGCTTACACGTCGGCCGGGCCGGGGCGCCCGGCCGTCGTGGGTCGGTGTCCGGAGGTCCGCACGTGACGATGGTTCCCGCCGAGGGTGGCCCGACAACGGGGCCGACAGTGCTGCGCATGCTGCTCGGTGCCCAACTGCGCCGTCTGCGGGAGTCCAGCGGGGTGACCCGGGAGGGTGCCGGCTGGGAGATCCGCTCCTCCGAATCCAAGATCAGTCGAATGGAGCTCGGCCGGGTCGGCTTCAAGGAGCGCGACGTCGCCGACCTGTTGACCCTCTACGGCGTCACCGAGGACCACGAGCGTGACGCGCTGCTCAAACTCGCGCGGGACGCGAACAGCCCCGGCTGGTGGCACCGCTACGGCGACGTGTTGCCGTCCTGGTTCCAGTCGTACCTGGGCCTGGAGGCCGCCGCCGCGCTGATCCGCAGCTACGAGGTGCAGTTCGTGCCCGGCCTGTTGCAGACCCCGGAGTACGCCCGGGCGGTAGTGCTGCTGGGGCACGGGACGGCCGGTCCGGGTGAGATCGACAGGCGCGTCGCGTTGCGGATGCAACGCCAGCAACTGCTGCACCGGGAGAATCCGCCGCAGCTCTGGGCCGTGGTGGACGAGGCCGCGCTGCGCCGGCCCATCGGTGGCACCGAGGTCATGCGCGGTCAGCTCACCGCGCTCATCGAGGCGACCAAGTCGCCCCACATCCGGTTGCAGGTCATCCCGTTCGCCGCCGGTGGCCACGCCGCCGCCGGGGGCGCGTTCACCATCCTGCGCTTCGGCGACCAGGAGCTTCCGGACATCGTCTACATCGAACAGCTCACGAGCGCCATCTACCTGGACAAGCGCGACGATCTGGATTACTACGCGGTGGCCATGGAGCGGCTCTGCGTGGAGGCCGAGCCGCCCGAGCGTACGGCGGAGATCCTCGGCCGCCTGCTGGACGACACCTACCCCGCCTGACCCCTCGGTCGCAGGCCCCCGCAGACGGGACTCTCAGCTCACGTATTGACCGACGCCAACCGGTCGGGCTAGTCTCTGTATCGATACAGACTGGATCGATACAGAGGGGTGCCGGTGAAGCCAACACTGCAAGCCGTGGCCGACGCCGTGGGCGTCTCCCGCAGCACGGTGTCCAACGCCTACAGCCGCCCCGACCAGCTCTCCACCGCCCTGCGCGAGCGGATCCTGGACGCCGCCCGGCAACTCGGGTACCCCGGCCCCAACCCCACGGCGCGCTCCCTGCGCCGAGGTTTCGTCGGGTCGATCGGGGTGCTGTTCACCTCGCGACTGTCGTACGCCTTCACCGACCCGTTCGCGGTCCGCTTCCTCGCCGGTGTCGGCGCGGCGGCCGAGCGGCACGGCACCAGCATGCTGCTGGTGCCGCTACCCCCGGCGGTGACCGACGCCCGACAGGCGGTGGAGAACGCCGCCGTCGACGGGTTCTGTGTCTACTGCGTCGCCGACGAGGAATGGGCGCTGGACGTCATCCGCCAACGGGGGCTGCCGTTCGTCAGCACGGCCGCCCGCGACGACGCCGGCGCCGACGAACGGTTCGTCGGCATCGACGAGCGGGCCGCCGCACGCGGCGTCGCCGCGCACGTCGCCGGGCTCGGGCACCGTCGGGTGGCGCTGCTCGCCGACTCCGTGCTGCCCGACGCGCCGGCCGGCCCGCTCACGCTGGCCGGAGTCGACCAGGTGCCGCATCCGACCACCCGAGGTCGGCTCAGCGGGTTCGCCGACGCCTTCGCCGAGGTCGGCGTCGGCTGGGCCGAGCTGACGGTGGTCAACGTCCCCGGCAACAGCCGCCCGGCGGCAGCCGCAGCCATCGCCGGGCTGTTCGACAGACCCGCACCGCCGACCGCCGTCCTGGCCTGCTCCGACGTCCTCGCGTTCGGTGTGCTGGACGCCCTGGCCGCACGGCCGGCCCATGATCGTCCGGCCGTCTCGGTGACCGGCTTCGACGACGTCCCCGAGGCCGCTGCGGCCGGCCTCACCACCGTCCGGCAACCGGCCGAGGAGAAGGGCCGGATCGCCGCCGAACTGCTGCTCGAACCGCCCGCGGACGCCGCGGCCGGTCACGTGCTGCTGCCCACCGCACTCGTCGTCCGGGCTTCCACCGGACCTGTCCCAAGGAGTTGACCATGGAACTTCCCACCGGATACATCACCGCGCTCGACGCCATGAGCCGGCACGTCAATTCGGCCCGACCGGACGCTCCGGTCCAGGTCGAGCACCCCCGCCGGGCCCTGCTCGCCCCGACCCGGCAGGCCACCGCCCTCGCCCTGCGCCGGCTCGCCGACCGCATCCAACCGCGACCGCTGCCCGGCACCCCGCGCTGCTCCTGACCCGCACCAATCCCATTCCGGCACGGACGGGACGAACAGTGTGGGGCCGGGCACGCAGAGTGGTCGGAGGCGGTGTTACCAGGCAGACTGGTGAAGCCATGTCGCCGCTCACGCCCACTCTCCGCCTCCACGACCGCTACGTACTGCACGAGCGGATCGGTCTCGGTGGCATGTCCGAGGTGTGGCGAGGCGACGACGAGGTGCTCGGGCGGCCGGTCGCGATCAAGGTACTCGCCGGGCAGTTCGCCACCGACCCACAGCTGCGGGCCACCATCCAACGCGAGGCCCGCGCCGCCGCCCGGCTGACCCACCCACACGTGACCCAGGTGTACGACTACGCCGAGGCGAGCCTGGCCGGCGGCGTCGTGGTCCCGTACCTGGTGATGGAGCTCGTCGACGGTCACAACCTGGCCGACCGGCTGCGGACCGGGCCGCTGCCCTGGCCGGAGGCGGTCCGGGTGGCCGGGCAGATCGCCGCCGCGCTGGCCGCCGCGCACCGCATCGGCGTCGTGCACCGCGACGTCAAGCCCGGGAACGTCATGCTCACCGACACCGGCGCCAAGGTGCTCGACTTCGGCATCGCCGCGCTCGGCGGCCTCGACAGCCAGTCCGGCGAACCGCTGATGGGCACCCCCGCCTACTTCGCCCCGGAACGGCTGACCGCCGGCCCGCCCGACCCGGCGAGCGACGTGTACGCCCTCGGCGCGCTGCTCTACCGCACCCTCACCGGTCGGGCGCCACTGCCCGTGCAGAGCTGGGAGGACGCCCTGGAGGTGCACCGGCGGGGCACCCCGGTGCCGCCGCTGCGGGTGCCCGGCCTTCCCGCCGACATCGCCGCGCTGACCGTCGCCTGCCTGGCCGCCAACCCGGCCGACCGGCCGAGCGCCGCGCATCTGGCCCGCCGCTTCGGCGCCGGTCAGCCGGTCGAGCCGCCCACCGAGCTGCTGCGCATCCGGCCGGCCGCCCACCCGCCCACCCTGATCGACCGGTCAGTGGTGGCCCGACCCGCCCCGGCAACCGCCGCACCAGCCCGCCGCCGCTCGCGTCGGCCGCTCGCCGCGCTCGTCGCGGCCGTGCTGACCGGCGTCGGCGTCCTGCTCGCGCAGAATCCGCTGGGCAACCCGGGCACACCCGACCCTGCCGAGATCGCCGCCGCGCCGTCGACCTCCGCCCCGGCCCCGGCGCCCACCACACACTCGCCGACACCTGCCGCACCGTCCTCACCACCCCCCGCCGCCAGCACCGCGCCCCCGACCGTCGGGCAGCAGCTACCGGTCAGCTTCCGGGAGGTGAGCAGCGAGTTCGCCGCCGTCCTCGCCAGCGCTGTCGCCCGCGGTGACGTCGACCCGAAGACCGCGGAAGACCTGCGTGACGACCTCGCCGACCTCAACCGCCGCAACAGGGATCGCGCCGAGCGCACCGCCGACCTACGGAAGCACATCGCCGAGCTGGTGCGGCGCGATCGTCTACCAGCGCAGACGGGCGCGAAACTGGACGCTCTGCTCGCCCGGGCCGGCAGCTTCTCCACCAGCCGTACGGACGACTGATACCCCGGTCGATACCGCTGGCATGATGTCCCGATGCGGACACGTCTGATCTTCGTACGACACGGCGAGTCGGTCCACCAGCTCGAAGGAATCGTCGGTGGGCCACGTGGCTGTCGGGGCCTCACTGCCCTGGGCCACGAGCAGGCACACGACCTGGCCAACCGGCTCACCGGAGAGGTCGCCCCCGACGGTCCGGTGGCGGTCTACTCCTCCGTGCTGCGCAGGGCCGTCGAGACCGCGCAACCGATCGGCGCAGCGTTCGGCGTCCGGCCCGTTGCCGACTGCGGTCTCTGCACCTGGCACACACCCCCGTACGCCGACGGCCTGCCGACCGCCCTCTTCCGCACCGACCACGCGGTGGCCGGTGGCGGCGTGTTCCGACCGTTCGAGGAGGGCAACGAGACCTGGGCCGAACTGGTGGTCCGCGTCAGCCGCGCGATCATGGAGATCGCCCACCGGCACCGGGGCTCCACAGTGGTCCTGGTCGGCCACAGCGAGACCGTCGAGGGCGCCTTCCACGCGCTCGGCGCGCAGCCGGTGTTCCGGGCGTTCGACCTGGACGTGCCGCCGGCCTCGATCACCGAATGGACCACCGACCACGACCCCGGCGGTTGGCCGCCGGCCCGCTGGACGCTGCGTCGCTTCGCCGACTCCGGCGGGTGGGTCAGAGGCTGATCCAGCCCACGCGACGTCCGACCGGCTCGGGCCTTCGGCGGCGCTAGTCGGCCGCCAGGATCTGCTCGCGCAGGATCTCCGCGTGCCCGCAATGCTGGGCAAGCTCGCGCAGCACGTGCAGGTAGACCCAGCGCAGCGGCAGCGGGCCGCGCCGGTTGCCGCGGAGCAGGTCGTCGAGGCCCAGGGTGGACGTGGCGCGGCGGGAGGCTTCGCAGGCTTCCCGATGCGTGCGCTGGATGGTGGCGATCGTGTCGCCGTCGTCGAGGATGAACGACTCGTCCGGCGTGGCCGGGATGCCGATCTCGGTCCGGGGCCGACACGTGACGGCTTCGTCGAACCAGACCTTCTCCACGAACGCGGCGTGCTTCACCAGACCCAGCAGCGTCGTCCGGGACGGCACCAACGACCGGCGCGCCTGCTCCTCGGTCAGCCCGTCCAGGTAGCCGTTGAGCGCTCTGCGGTGCTCGTCGATGAACGCCTCGAACTGCGTCTGGGCTGACTGGCCGACGACATCATCGGCGAAGGTTCCCGGGAAGGATGTCATTCCCGAAGCATTCCAAAGATCATCGTCAGCGCGCAAACACGATGCTCAGCCGAAGGAGAGGAGAGCGCCACGCTCGTCGAAGCGGGCCGTGCCCGCCCAGGCGATCTCCCAGCGGTTGCCCTCCGGGTCAGCGATGTAGCCGGAGCGCCCACCCCAGGACCGGTCGGTCGGCTCCGCCACCACCGTCGCGCCCGCCGCGACGGCAGCGGCGAACGCCGTGTCGACCTCGTCGCGGCTGTCGACATTGCAGGCCAGGGTGACCCCGGACCAACCTGGGGCCGGCGCGGGCACGCCCGGCGCCGCCTCGGCGGCCAACTCCGGCAGGGGGTAGAGCGCGAACAGCACACCGCCGAGCAGGAAGGCCGACCAGCCGTCGTCACTCGCCGGCAACTCGGGCCACCCCAGCGACCGGTAGAACGACCGCAGCGCGGCGACGTCGCGGGCTCCCACGGTGACCACGGACAGCCGGGAGGGCACAGTGCTCATGGGCCGATCCTGCCGCAGACGTACGACAGGTTCAGGCGCGGTCAGTGGAGGCTGACGCTGACCGACTCGCCCGGTTCGGTGCCCGCGCGGGCGTACACCTCGCCGTTTGGCGTCCAGACGCCCGAGAGCCCCGCCGCCTCGGTGTAGCCACCGCCGGTCGACCCGGCGAAGCTCGCCACCGCCACCCAGACCTGGTGCGCGATGGAGATCCGGTGCGCCCGCTGGTCTGTCACCGCGGCGTCGCGGGCCGACTCCAGGACGCCGGCCGCGTACACGTCGATCCCGAGCGCGGCGGTCCGCGCCGCGTGCGCGGCCACGCCGGTGTCCTTGCAGATCGCCAGCCCCAGCCGCCAACCGTCCACATCGAGCACGACCGGGGCGTCGCCCGGCCGGAACCGGCGGGCCTCCGCGTCCCCCAGCCACATCTTCCGGTACGTCACCGTCGCACCGCCACCGGTCACCGCCAACATCGCGATGTGGTCACCCGCGACCGGCGCACCGGCCAGGGCCAGCGCGTCCGTGTCGGCGCACGCCTCGACCAGCGGCGCCAACCGCCGGTCGTCGACCGACACGACCGGCGCGTCCAACTCGTACCCGGTCAGCGACAGCTCCGGAAAGACCACCACCCGGGCGCGCGCCGCGCGGACCGCGGCGGCGTGCGCCCGCGCGTTCTCCGCGACATCCAGGGGTACGCACGGCGGCTGCGCCACCGCGAGCCGAAGCGGGGTGCGGTTTTCCGCACCCCCACCGGTGTGGTCGACCCGCGCGGTCGGGCGGTCGGCCTCATGGTCGGCTCTCAGGATTACTTCGTAACGTGGGCGCATGATTCGAACGTCCCACGCCGTGTTCGCCACCGGAACCCCCGCCGCCGCAGCGGAGCCACCACAGGACGGGATCGTCGGCTACGTCACTGACCTGGTGGAACGACTCGGCGGGCCGGGTGCCGGCCTGGCAGTGGCGTTGGAGAACCTCTTCCCGCCGATCCCCAGTGAGGTGATCCTGCCGCTGGCCGGGTTCGTCGCCGCGCAGGGACGGATGAGTCTGGTCGGTGCGATCTTCTGGACCACACTGGGTTCGGTGCTGGGCGCGCTGGCGCTCTACCTGATCGGCGCGGCGCTGGGACGCGACCGGATGCGTGCCATCGTTTCCCGGCTCCCACTGGTCAAGCTCAGCGACGTGGACCGGACCGAGGCGTGGTTCCTGCGGCACGGCGTGAAGGCGGTCTTCTTCGGCCGGATGATCCCGATCTTCCGGAGCCTGATCTCCATCCCGGCGGGCGTGGAGCGGATGCCGGTGACCACGTTCCTGCTCTACACCACGCTGGGCAGCCTGATCTGGAACACCACATTCGTGCTCGCCGGTTACCTGCTGGGCGACAACTGGCACCTCGTCGAGGGCTACGTCGGCACGCTCCAGAAAGTGGTGATCGTGGTCTGCGTGGCGGCGGCCGCCTGGTTCGTCGGGTCCCGCGTGCTGAAAGCCCGCCGCGCCGCGCGGAACCCGGAGCCGACCGAACCCGAGCAGAGCGCACTGAACGCGATGCCCGACCCGGGTGGGCGCGGCACCCTCTACCGAAGCGGATCGTGGGCCTCGGACGAGCGCTAGCCGACCCCCCTCTGGTTTCCTTTGCTCTGCTCCTTGCTCTGCCTTTGCTCTGCTGCCCCCCATGCGCCAGCCGGGGTAGCGCGCGGGCGCGGCACGTGACGCGGAGCGAGGAGGGAACAGCGGAGCGAGGGGAAGCGGGCTCGGTGCGAAAGGCGGGTGAGACGGTGGGGGAACGGCGAACCGGCAGGTGGTCGGGTCGTCTTCGACTGCCGGTCGGCGTCGCCGTCGGCATCGCGACGGCCGCCGTCGAGGCCGCCTTCCTCGCGGTCGCGGCCGTCGCGTTCAGCGTGTGCGCGTTCGCGCCTGCCGCCAGCCGTCGGGTCGCCGGCCTGACCAGCAGGTACGGGGGTTGGCTGGTGCGGATGGAACATCGCCGCCTCGTCGGGCTGCTCGGCGCGGAGGATCTGCCCGCGCCGAACACCGTGGCGACCCGCCGTCAGCTCGGCTACCTGGCCGTCCGACTGTTACCCGGCACGCTCGGCCTGCTGGCGTACGCAGTGCTCGGCGTGGGCGTGGTGCTGGCCGGGATCGTGCTGAGCGCGGCGGTACGCGGAGAGCTGACAGTTCTCGACGCCCTGTCCCAGACCGCCGTCGGGGCGGTGCTGTTACTGCTCAACGTTCAGGCCGTAGCCAGCATCGCCGCGCTGGACATCCGCCTGGCGCGACGACTGCTCGGCGCGGGTAGCCGGGCGGAGCTGACCCGGCGGGTCCACGAGCTGACCACCAGTCGGGCCGGGGTCATCGCCGCTGTCGACGCCGAACGGCAGCGCATCGAACGCGACCTGCACGACGGCCTCCAACAGCGGCTGGTCGCCCTCGGCATGCTGCTCGGCCGGGCCCGACGCGCCCGCGACGCCGACCGCACCCACGCACTGCTCACCCAGGCACACGAGGACGTGCAGCGGGCCATCGAGGAGTTACGCGAGGTGGCGTGGCGGGTCTATCCGTCAGCACTGGACGACAGCGATCTGGGCGAGGTCCTGGCCATCGTCGCCCGCGGATCCGAGGTGCCGGTGCGGATCCGCTGCGCGCTGCCCGTCCGCCCCGAGCGGCAGGTCGAGACGGTGTTGTACTTCGTGGCCTGCGAGGCGCTCACCAACGCCACCAAACACGCCGCCGCTACCCTGGTCACGGTCGACATCGGAGTACGGGATGGGTGGATCCGGATGCGCGTACACGACGACGGCGTCGGCGGGGCGGAACCGACCGGACGCGGCTTGTCCGGGCTCGCGCGACGGGTCGCCGCGCTGGACGGTCGGCTGCTGGTGACCAGCCCGGCCGGCGGTCCGACGACCGTGCTGGCGGAGTTGCCGTGCGACTAGTCCTCGCCGAAGACTCGACTCTGCTCCGGGAGGGCCTGACGCGGCTGCTCGCCGACGAGGAGCACGAGGTGCTCGCGGCGGTAGCGACCGCAGACCAGCTTGTCGAGGCGGTCGAACGGTCCCGTCCCGACGTGGTCGTCACCGACGTCCGGATGCCACCCAACCACACCGATGACGGGCTACGGGCCGCCCTGGAGATCCGTCGTCGGTGGCCCGACACCGGCGTCCTCGTACTCTCCCAGTACGTGGAGCGGCGTTACGCCGGGCGGCTGCTAGCGGACCGTCCCGAGGGGGTCGGCTACCTGCTCAAGGACCGGGTCGCCCAGGTGGACGACTTCCTCGACGCACTCGACCGGGTCGCCGCCGGAGGCACCGCCCTCGACCCGGAAGTGGTCCGTCAGGTGGTGGCCGGCTCGGACCGGCCCGACCCGTTCGGTCGGCTCACGCCGCGGGAACGCGACGTGTTGGACGAGATGGCGCAGGGGCACACGAACCTCGCCATCGCCCAGCGGCTGCACGTATCGCAGAGTGCGGTCGAGAAGCATGTGAACGCCATCTTCGACAAACTCGACCTCGCACACGCAACGGGCTACAGCCGACGAATCCTCGCAATCCTGCGCTACCTCGGCACCTGACCGGGGGCCTACGACCGGCCGCGCCCTTCGGGGGCGCAAAACCGGGCCGGTCGGCTTGATCGACTCGGGTTTCATGATGTCGGCGTGTCCGGGAGTCCGGGATGCCCCGACTTCCGTGAACCCGAGTGGATCACGGCGTGTGCGGGGCGGATTGACGCCGCAGGTCGGGCGCCGTGTGGGCGTTTTGTCCGTGGCTAGGGTCTTGTGGGTGGTGACCGGGCACACCCATGAGCCGGAATCATGGCCGGGGCGGGGTCGTTACATACCCTGACGATCGCAGTACCACCGGCCCGCCGCCGCCCCATCGGGGCAGGTCGCCCTGGTTGGAATGCCGGCCAACGCCCGGTCGTTACAGTCCCCACGAACGACCTCTGGCACCGCCTCGACGGGGGTGCCGACGGGTGGGCCAACCCGGAATGACCCCGGTCCGCCGGTCGTTACACAGGGTCCCGGCGCCACGAGCCCTCCGGCTCGTCAGGTCGCCGACCCGACGCCCAGATGGACGTCACCCCCCAGACTTTCCCCCCTTGGTATGTGCAGCGCCGGACGAGGTGCTCACACCCCGCCGCCGCCCCCCTTTGGTGGTCGGGGTGTCCTACCCCCGAAGGAGCTACCCCTCATGAACACGATCTTCCGTAAGAGCATGCTGTCTGTTGCTGGTCTCGCGTTCGCCGGTGGTGTCTTCGCCGGCCCGATCGCCGCCCACGCCGCCACCCCGGCCGTGGACGCCAAGCCCGCCGCCGTGGCCGTCCAGTCGGCGCCGAAGCCGCAGGGCGACCAGTCCCACATCACCCTCAACGACGAGCAGACCGCGAACGTGAAGGCGATCATCGCCGCGACGAAGAAGGCCGGTCTGCCGGAGCGGGCCGCGGTGATCTCGATCGCGACGAGCCTGCAGGAGTCGAAGCTGGAGAACCTGGGCCACCTCGGCGATATGAACGACCATGACTCGTTGGGCCTGTTTCAGCAGCGCCCGAGCTCGGGTTGGGGCACCCCGGAGCAGATCACCGACCCTGAGTACTCGACGACGGCGTTCCTCAAGGGTTTGAAGCAGGTCGACGGGTGGCAGGACATGCC
>NZ_JBEZFO010000019.1:0-167352 GCF_040649495.1 Micromonospora sp. NPDC048947 | reverse complement strand
GGGGGGCCCCCCCCACCCCCCCCGGGTCCGGCCCACCCCCTTCCCCCGCCCGGGCGGGGGCCCCGGCTCCCCCGCCCCCCCCCCCCGGGGCACCCCGGCCGTCCGGCCCGATGCCACACCTGGCCAAAGGCCGTACGCTGCAACGCATGCGTACGTGCCGGGCGTCTGCCGCCGGAAAGTTCACGGTGGTCCTGGCCACGATCGTCGTCCTGGCCGGCTGCGGCGGGGGTCCCAGCCCACGGGCCTGGGCGGCCTCGGTCTGCGGTGCCCTCACCCCGTGGCGCTCCGAGATCAACAAGCTGACCAGCAGCACTGACGAGCAGATGACCGCGCAGACCACGCCGGCGCAGGCCAAGGAGAACCTGGTGCGGCTCTTCGATGGGGCGGAGCAGGCCAGCGAGGCCGCGCGCCGCAAGGTGGAGAAGGCGGGCATCCCGGAGGCGGAGAACGGCGAGGCCATCTCCGCCGGTTTCCGTGGCTCCCTGGGAAAGATGCGGGACGCGTACGGTCGCGCCCGGGACACCATCGACGGCCTGGCCACCGGCGAGCCGGCAGCCTTCTACGACGGCGTGCGGGCCGCCGTGGAGACCCTCAACAAGGAGTACGACGCCAGCGCGCTGGACACCAGCAAGCTCAACTCCGAGGAGTTGAAACAGGCATTCGACGAGGTGCCGGAGTGTCGCTGAGCGGGCTCGGTGACACCGGGAAGGCACAGCCGCCCCCGGCGCTGTTCCCCGCGCCCGAGTCCGACACGCCCACTCCCGGGCGACGCCGCGGCGGCGCGCCGCAGGCCGGCCCGGCGCGGCACGGCTCCCCCCAGCAGACCGACGACGCGGGCCGGCAACTTGTCTTCTTCGGCGCGGACGCGGCCGAACCGACAGTCGCCGACCTGGCCGGGTTGCTCGCCGGGCCGGGTGAGGTGGTCCGGATGGGCGGCACCGCCCGGCTCTCGGTGCAGGTGGACGCCGCCTGGCGGGTGCACGTGCTCGTCGCCGAGCTGGCGTCGCGTGGGCTGGCGGCCAGTTGGGAGCCGACCGAGGGCGCGCGACACGCCGTTCGTACCTCCTACACCCGGGTCTTGAAGCCGCTCGCGGCCGCCTGGCTGCACGGTACGACGAAACGCCCGCCGGACGCGTTCCACCTGACCGGTCGACGGTTGCGGCTGTGGCTCGCCGCCGCCGGGACGGCGGAGCCTCCGGACTGCTTCCTGTTACGGCTGGGCACCGGCGACCAGGAGTGCTGGGAGTCGATCGGTGTGGCGCTCGCCTCGGCGGGGCTGGCTGGAACGCTGCTCGGCCCGGGTGAGGGCGGCCCGGCGTACCGGATCACCGGCCGCCGCCGACTCTCCCGGCTGGCCGAGCTGGTCGGCGCGCCGCCGCCTGCAGCCCCAACCAACACCTGGCCAACCTGACCGCGCCACCCCAACCCCCACCCCCGCGTCGATCATGGAGTTGTGGTGGGGGACGTATTGCTCCTCCGGGGTTAAAACGCCCACCACAAGTCCATGATCGACGCGATTGGGCGGTGCCGGCCGGGTGTCCGGTGCCGGACAGCGGGCGGGTCGATCCAGGCGGAAAACGGGCGGGTCGGGTCTCGGTGGTGGGTCCGCCATCGTCACAGTGACCCGCTTCGAGCCCTACCCACGGTGTACGGTGGCGCCGTCCGGCAGTGCTGAGCGCGGTGGGGCGGCGTCGACCGCCGCGTCGAAGCGGTTTGCGGCCCGCGAAACCCGAAACGCGGGCGGCGCGTTACGTTGGACATCCGGACCGCCGGTGCGACGGCGGGGTCGAAAGCGGTCGCTGTCCGGGCGCCGGCAGACCACGAGCAGGAGTGAGGTCGGGGAGAGACGTGCCGA
This sequence comes from Micromonospora sp. NPDC048947, assembly GCF_040649495.1. NCBI lineage: Bacteria > Bacillati > Actinomycetota > Actinomycetes > Micromonosporales > Micromonosporaceae > Micromonospora > Micromonospora sp. NPDC048947. Next base: position 165,497 of record NZ_JBEZFO010000019.1, on the reverse strand, counting down.
GCAACGCTGGAACCACCCGTCTGGTCATCGTCGAGTCACCGGCGAAGGCCAAGACGATCTCGGGCTACCTTGGCCCGGGGTACGTCGTGGAGGCCAGCTTCGGTCACGTCCGCGACCTGCCGCGCAACGCCGCCGACGTGCCGGCCAAGTACAAGAAGGAACCCTGGGCCCGGCTCGGGGTGGACGTCGACAACGGCTTCCAGGCGCTCTACGTCGTCTCCGCCGACCGTAAGCAGCAGATCAGCAAGCTGGTGAAGCTGGCCAAGGAAGTCGACGAGATTTTCCTGGCGACGGATGAGGACCGCGAGGGCGAGGCGATCGCCTGGCACCTGGTCGAGACGCTCAAGCCCAAGGTCCCGGTCAAGCGGATGGTCTTCCACGAGATCACCAAGCCGGCGATCCAGGCGGCGGTGGCCAACCCCCGGGAGATCGACCGCGATCTGGTCGACGCCCAGGAGGCGCGCCGGATCCTCGACCGCCTGTACGGCTACGAGGTCTCCCCGGTGCTGTGGAAGAAGGTCATGCCGCGGCTCTCGGCAGGCCGGGTGCAGTCCGTGGCGACCCGCATCGTGGTCGAGCGGGAGCGGCAGCGGATGGCCTTCCGCACCGCCGAGTACTGGGACATCCTGGCCACCCTCGCCGTGGCGAACGCCGGTGAGGGGCCGCGAAACTTCAACGCCACGCTGATCGCGTTGAACGGCGACCGGATCGCCACCGGTAAGGACTTCGAGCCGACCACCGGTCGGGTTCGGGCCGGTGCCGGGGTGGTGCACCTCGACGAGAGCGGCGCCCGTGGCTTGGCGGCCCGGCTCGACGGACGGCCGTTCACTGTCACCCGGGTCGAGGAGAAGCCCTACCGCCGTCGCCCGTACGCGCCGTTCATCACCTCGACCCTCCAGCAGGAGGCGGCCCGCAAGCTGCGCCTGTCCTCGCAGCAGACGATGCGCACCGCGCAGCGCCTGTACGAGAACGGCTACATCACCTATATGCGTACCGACTCGGTCAACCTGTCGGAGACCGCCATCTCGGCGGCCCGCCGACAGATCGTCGAGCTGTACGGCGAGCGCAGCGTTCCGCCGGAGCCGCGCCGCTACACCGGCAAGGTGAAGAACGCGCAGGAGGCGCACGAGGCGATCCGCCCGGCGGGGGACAACTTCCGTACCCCGGGCGAGGTGGCCAAGGAGCTGTCCGCCGAGGAGTTCAAGCTCTACGAGCTGATCTGGCGGCGCACCATCGCCTCGCAGATGACCGACGCGGTCGGCTCCAGCGTGTCGGTGCGGATCCGGGCGGTCTCCACCTCGCAGGAGGAGGCCGACTTCGGCGCGACCGGCAAGACCATCACCGACCCGGGCTTCCTGCGCGCCTACGTCGAGTCCAGCGACGACGAGAACGCCGAGGCCGAGGACGCCGAGCGCCGGCTGCCCACCCTGGTCAAGGATCAGCCACTGACCGCCGACGAGCTGGCCGCGCAGGGTCACCACACCCAGCCGCCGTCGCGCTACACCGAAGCGTCGCTGGTCAAGGCCCTGGAAGAGCTGGGCATCGGCCGCCCGTCCACCTACGCGTCGATCATGCAGACGATCCAGGACCGGGGGTACGTCACCAAGCGCGGCCAGGCGATGATCCCGACGTTCCTGGCCTTCGCGGTGATCGGGCTGATGGAGCGGCACTACCCACGCCTGATCGACTACGACTTCACGGCCACGATGGAGAACGAGCTGGACGAGATCGCCGGCGGTGACCACGCTGCTGTCGACTTCCTCACGGCGTTCTACTTCGGCAGCTCCAACGGTGCCGGCGACCAGGACATCGCCCGTTCCGGCGGGCTCAAGAAGCTGGTCACCGAGAACCTCAGCGACATCGACGCCCGCAGCGTCAACTCCATCCCGCTCTTCACCGACGACGACGGCCGCGAGGTCGTCGTGCGGGTCGGCCGCTACGGGCCGTACCTGCAACGGGAGTTGCCCGGTGGCGAGCAGCCGGCACCGGCCGCCGAGGGCGAGGAGGGTGGCTCCCAGGGTGACCGGGCGCCGATCCCCGAGGGCCTGGCCCCGGACGAGCTGACCCCGGAGAAGGTGCACGAGCTGTTCCTGGGCGGCAGCGGCGAGCGCAAGCTCGGCGACGACCCCGGCACCGGCGAGCCGATCGTGCTCAAGTCCGGCCGGTTCGGCCCGTACGTGTCAAGCGGCGAGCGGAAGTCGTCGCTGCTGCGGACGCAGACGCCGGACTCGCTGACCCTGGAGGAGGCGCTCAAGCTGCTCAGCCTTCCCCGGCTGATCGGTGTGGCGCCGGACGGCGTCGAGGTCTTCGCCAACAACGGCCGCTACGGCCCGTACGTCAAGCAGGGCGAGGAGTTCCGTTCGCTGGACTCCGAGGACAAGATGTTCACCGTCACGCTGGACGAGGCGCTGGCTCTGCTGGCTGCCCCGAAGTCGCGTGGACGGCGAGCCGCGGCACCGCCCCTGCGCGAGATGGGCGTGGACCCGGCGACCGAGAAGCCGATGGTGATCAAGGACGGCCGGTTCGGCCCGTACGTGACCGACGGTGAGTTCAACGCGTCGCTGCGGCGCGGGCAGACGCCGGAGGCGCTGACCATCGAGGAAGCGTCCGAGATGTTGGCCGAGAAGCGGGCGAAGGGTCCGGCGCCGCGGAAGAAGGCGGCGGCGAAGAAGGCGCCAGCGAAGAAGGCGACTGCCACGAAGAAGACGGCCGCCGCCAGCAAGTCCACGGCCGCGAAGAAGACCACCACTGCCAAGGCGACGGCGGCGAAGAAGGCTCCGGCGAAGAAGGCCGCCCCGCGCAAGGCGGCTACCAGCACCGAGTAACTCCCGTCCGGGCCGCTCTGATCCGTGACGCGGCGCTCCAGATCTTGGACAGTTTCCGTCTTCTTTGAACGGAAACTGTCCAAGATCTACGGCTGTGGCCGTGGTCCAGGTGTTTCCGATCACGCTGAGGTGGTGCCGCTCGTCGCTTCGCCGGTACCGCCGTACCGTATGGTCATGCCGATCTGCGAGCTGTGCCCGTCGAGGTCGAGATGATCCGCAAGAGGCGTGCGGGCGGCGAGAAGCGGGCTGCCGTTCTCGACGCCGTGGCCGCCGTGCTGGCGACCCGTGGCTACGAGAACACCCGCTTCACCGACGTGTCAGCGGCCGGCGGGGTGGCGATCAGCACCCTCCAGACCTACTTCGGCTCCCGCGAAGACATGATCATCGAGGCCATGCAGGTCTTCACCGACCGGGAGGTGGAGGCCCTGCGAGCGGTGTCCGCCGCCGAGGCCGATCCGTGGCGACGACTCGTCGCGCTGGTGGACCGGAGCCTGCGCAACTCGGAGAGCACAAGGCAGGTCCTGGTCGAGTTCTGGCGCTCCTCGATGCGCGACGACGAACTCCGCGACTACAGCGCCACTGTGCAGCAGCGCTACCGGGAGCCCTTCCTGGCCGCCGTTCGGGAGGGCGCCGCCCGGGGGGCGTTCACTTTGGCCCACGACGCCGAGGCGGTGACGGATCTCCTGCTCGCCGCGCTGGCCGGTCTGATCGTCTCGCGGGTTCAGCACCATCCCATGCCGGCGCCAGCGAACTTCCGCGACGTCCTGCTGACCCAGCTCAGACTGATGCTGGGCGTCAGCGACTCCGAACCCACACCCGAACGGATCGAGGCACGATGACCACCGTCGAGATCACCCGGTTCCGCGTCCCCGCCGAGTGCGCGGAGGATCTGCTGGCCGCGCGGCCGGCGATGCTGCACGACTTCGAGGCCGATCGCGCCGGCTTCCTCGGCGCACGGCTGATCCGGCTGGCCGCGGACGAGTGGCTGGACATCGTCTTCTGGGGTTCGTCCGAGGACTACGCCGAATCCCGCCGCCGGGGCGCGAACCGGCCCGGCATCCAGACGTTCTTCTCCCTGATCGACTCGGTGATCAGCGCCGAGGAGGGCACGACGACCGACGTGGTGGGTGCGTGATGCGCGCCGCGTGGTACGACAGGCAGGGCCCGGCACGCGAGGTGCTCGAGGTCGGCGAGCTACCCGACCCGTGGCCAGGCGCAGCGAACGAGGCCGCCGCGAGCGAGCTGACAGCCGCGCTGGTCGCCGGCGATCTGCGTTACCCCATCGCCGCCCGTCTTCCGCTGGCGGAGATCGCACACGCGCACGAGTTGGCCGAACACAGCTCGGCCAGCGGCCGGGTCGTCCTGGACATCTGAAGGGCCCGAAACGACCATGATCTGGACAGCCGGCTTCCGTACCGCAGTGATCAGCCCGTACGAGCAGCTCCAGTTCGGCGAACCCCGGCGCTTCGCCGACCAGACAGTCCGTCAGGTGCTGCACCTGGCCGGCGGCGGTGACGCTCTGCGCGTACGCCTGACGAACCGCTACGGCCGTACTCCGTTGACCATCGGGGCCGCCACTGTCGCCGTCGGCGACCGGCGGGCGGTCCTCACCTTCGGCGGCGCCGAGCGCGGCGTCGTGCCGGCGGGCGAAGAAGCCGTCAGCGACCCGGTCAGCATTCCCGTCGCGGCCGGCGCCGATCTGGTCGTGAGCCTCTACTTCCCGGAGCGGACCGATCTGGCCACCTACTCCCACAAGCCAGTGGAAGTCGCGCGGATAGCCGATGGCAACCGGGTCACAGTGCCCGTCCTGCCGAGAGGGGAGCAGGTCGAGGCCCGGTTCTTCATAGCGGGTGTGGACGTGCTCACCGCCCCGGACACCGCCGTCGCGGTGGCCTTCGGGGACTCCTGGTTCGAGGGAGTCGGCACCACTGTCGGCGCGAACCGTCGCTCCGTCGACGTTCTCAACCGGCGGTTGAAGCGCGGGTGGGTGGTCAACCAGGGCATCGCCGGGAACCGCCTCCTGCGCGACGGCGTCGGCGAACACGCGCTGGCGCGCTTCGACAGTGACGTTCTCTCCATCCCCGCCCTGACCCACGTTCTGGTCCACTTCGGTATCAACGACCTCGGTCTGCCGGCCATGTTGGGCGAGCCGCCAGTCACCGCCGACGCCCTCGTCGAGGGCTTCCGCGAGCTGGCCGACCGCGCCCACGGCGCCGGTCTGCGGATCGTCGCCGCCACCATCGGCCCCTTCGCGGGCGCCGGCCCGGAGATCAGCACACCGGCGGGCCTCGCCACCCGACGCGAGGTGAACGACTGGATCCGTACGACTGACGCCTTCGACGCCGTCTTCGACGTGGCGAGCGCTGTCGCGGACCCGCACGCCCCCGACCACATCCACCCGGCGCTGGACAGCGGTGACGGCATGCACCTGAACGACAGGGGCGCGGAGGCGATGGCCGACGCGGTGAACCTGGACGACCTGGCGCTCTAGCGCTGGTCACCGCGATGGCGCGCGCCGACGGGAGCCGTCAGACCCCGAGCACGTGGTTCAGGTGGGGGTTGGTGAAGACGCGGTGCGGGTCGAGCCGGTCGCGGACGGCCTGGAAGTCCGCGAAGCGGGGGTACGCGGTGGCCAGCGAGGCGGCGTCGCGGTAGTGCAGTTTGCCCCAGTGCGGGCGACCGCCCAACCCGGCGGCCACCTGTTCGAAGGCAGTGAAGTACGGCTCGTACGGCATACCGACGTACTGGTGCACGGCGATGTAGGCGTTGTCCCGGCCGTAGCCGTGCGACAGCCAGATGTCGTCGGCGGCGGTGAACCGCACCTCCACCGGGAAGAGCACCTTGAACGGCAGGCCGTCCACGATCCGCTGGAGCGCGGCGAGCGCCTCCGGCAACGCCTCGCGGGGCAGGCCGTACTCCATCTCCACGAAGCGGACCCGGCGCGGGGTGCAGAAGACCCGGTCGGAGCGGCCGGTGTACTGGCGTTCGGTGAGGGCGCGGGCGGAGACCGCGCTGATCCCCGGGGCCAGCGCGGGCACGGCCCGGCCGAGTCGGCAGGCGCCGGCGAAGACCCGGTTGGACAGGAAGTCGTCGTCCATCCAGCCGCGCCAGCGGGACAGCGGCCGGTCGTTGGCCGGTACCCGGTCGTTGGCCTTGACCTGGACCCGCGACGTGTACGGGAACCAGTAGAACTCGACGTGGTCGTGCCGGCCGATCAGCTCGGGCAGTTCGCCGAGTACGTCGGCCAGCTCGGCCGGTCGTTCGTGGGCGCGCAGGACGAAGGCGTCAACGCAGCGCAGGGTGACCTCCACCAGGACGCCGAGCGCGCCGAGTGACACCCGGGCGGCGGCGAGGACGTCGGGATGCTCGTCGGCGGAGCAGCGCAGCACCTCGCCGGTGCTGGTGACCAGAGTGATCGCCTCGACGAAGGTGGAGAGGCACCCGTAGCCGGCGCCGGTGCCGTGGGTGCCGGTGGAGATCGCCCCGGCGACGGTCTGCGCGTCGATGTCGCCGAGGTTGGGCAGCGCGAGGCCGTGCCGGGCGAGCAGGCCGTTGAGCGTGTGCAGGGTCATGCCCGCCGGCACGGTGACCAGTCGGTGGGCGACGTCCACGCTGACCATGGTGTCCAGCTCGGACAGGTCCATCCGACGGTCGTCGGCGAGTGCGACGGCGGTGAACGAATGGCCGCTGCCCGTCACCCGGATCCGAGCGCCGTCGACGGCGGCAGATCTGACGGCTTCTACGACGTCGGTCGGCGAGCCGGGGCGCAGGATCGCGCTGGCGCTGCCACGCTGGTTCCCGGCCCAGTTGGACCATCCAGCCCCGAGCGATGCGGTGCGGACCATGCGCACTCCTCATTCATGAATATGAACTGACTTCATATCAGGAACGTTCTAGCTGGTAAATACCGCAATTGCGATCCGCTCGTTGTACCGGTAGTCACGGACTCGTGACGTGGAGATATGTTCATCCGTCGAAGGGGGGTGGCGCAGAGTGTCCACACCAGCCGCCACGACCGGGCCGCTGCGCCGCGTACCGGTGCAAGGTCGAAGTGTCGCGCGGGTACAGCGCATGTTGGATGCCTGCGCCGAACTCGTCGACGAGGTGGGGTACGAGGGGCTGACCACCACCCTGCTCGCCGAGCGGGCCGAGGTGGCGATCGGGTCGGTCTACCAGTTCTTTCCGGACAAGCGGGCGATCGTGCAGGCGTTGACCCTGCGGACCATGGAGTCCTACCTCCAGCGCCTCGACGAGAGGTTCGCCTCCGACGAGATGACCCACTGGTGGGACGGCGTCGACGCGGGCATCGACGAGTACATCACCATGCACCGCACCGTCCCGGGCTTCCGTACCCTGCACTTCGGCGACGTGGTCGACCTGCACCTGCTCGACGAGCAGCGGGACAACAACGGCGTGATCGCCGACCAGTTGGCCCGGGTGCTCACCGAGCGTTTCGGGCTCACCGACGTACCCAAGCTGCGCTTCGTGCTGGAGATCGCGGTCGAGGCGGCGGACGCGCTGATCAAGCTCGCGTTCCGCCGGAAGTCCGAGGGCGACGAGCGGGTGCTGCTGGAGGCGAAGGCGCTGATCCGGGAGTACCTGCACCGCCAGGTCGACGGCCCGGACAACGGCCGGTCCCCCGTCGGCAAGCAGGCCGAGGCGCCCCAACCCGCCTGAGTCGGCGCGGCGGGCGGGCCTCGGCCGGCGGTGGGGGCGGCTGCCCGGTCTCAGAGGAAGGCCTGCCCCTCACCCCGGTAGGTGGGCACGGTCGCCACTACCGCGTCCCCCTCGATCAGGTGCAGCTCGTTGACCCGTTCACACAGCTCACCTGCCTTGGCGTGCCGGAACCACACCCGGTCGCCGACGCTCAGCCCGGCCGCCGCCGCTCCGGAAAGCGGGGTCTGCACCTCGCCGGCGCCCTCGGTGCCGACAAGCTTCAGCCCCGCCGGTAGCCACGGCCGGGGCAGTCGACTGTCGGCGGCCGGGCCGGAGGCGATCCAGCCACCGCCGAGCACCGTCGCCAGCTCCGGCGTCGGTCGGCGGACCACAGCGCAGGCGAAGAACGCCGCAGGGGTGGGACGCCAGGCGCGGTACGCGTCGAACAGCGTCGGCCCGTACAGGCCCGATCCCGCGGTGATCTCGGTTACCGCGGGATCGGCGCTGGTCGCGGCCACGCTGCCGGTGCCGCCGCCGTTGACGAACTCCAGGTCGGCGTGCTCGCGTACCGCGGCGACCGCCGCGCCACGGCGGGCCAGCAACTCGCGGTACGACCCGCGCTGGGCCAGCCTGATCGCGCCGGCCAGCAGTGTCTTGCCCGGCGGCGCATCGCCCAGGCCGGCGATCTGCGCCTCGTACGACATGAGCCCTACCAGCCGGAAGCCGGGCCGACCGGCGACGGCTGCGGCGAGCGCGCCGGCTGCCCGCGCGCTGTGCACCGGTGAGCGGCGGACGCCGACGTGCACCCGGCCGCGCAGCGGTCGCCAGGAGGCGTCCAGATCCAGGCAGAGCCGTAGCTCGGCGCGCTGCCCAGGGGCCTCGATCGCGTCGATGAGGTCGAGTTGGCCGGTGCCGTCGATCATCAGGGTGATGGCGGCGGCGAGCGTCGGGTCGGCGCCCAGCTCGGCGAGGGCGGCCCGGTCCGCGCTCGGGTACGCGACCAGCACGTCGTCGCTGACGCCGGCGCGGACCAGCCAGATCGCCTCGGGCACTGTGAACGCCATCACGCCCTGCCAGCCCGGCCGCGCGAGCGCTCGACTGATCAACTCGCGGCTGCGGACCGACTTGCTGGCGAGGCGGACCGGTTTTCCGGCGGCGCGATCGGCCAGGGCGGCCGAATTGGCGTCGAAGGCGGTGAGGTCGACCACCGCGTACGGGGGGTCGAGGTGGGCAGTCGCCCGATCCAGGCGCTCGCGAAGTTTGTCGCTTTCGATGGCCACGTGTGCACGCTAACTGTCCGACGGAGAATGCGAAATGCCCTCGCGTACGTCCGGGCTGCGGCCGGTGCCTCCGGCGGCCTAGGCTCAGCGAGCAGGAGAATGTCGCCCGGGGGGTGGCCCCCACCGGGTCTAGAGTGTTGCACCGGAGGTGCCCAGCGATGGGCCGGCACGTGGAGGTACGGCCATCGAAAGCCAGAACAGCGGCGAGTCGCCCGGCGTGTCGCGCCCGGGTGACCAGTCGGGCAACGCCGCCACGCAGCCCAACGGCGGCCAGGCTGATCCGTCCGGTTATGCCGCGATCCGGTCCGTGCTGCGCATCCGGCCCTTCCGACGGCTGTGGATCGTGCTCGGCGCGGCCTCCTTCGGCGACTGGCTCGGCTTGCTGGCCACCGCCCTCTTCGCCGCCTCGCAGGTGCAGGGCAGCACCGCCCAGGGCGCCGCCTTCGGCGGGGTGACCGCCATCCGGTTGCTCCCCGCGCTGGTGCTCGGCCCGGTGGCCGGCGTCTTCGCCGACCGGTTCGACAGGCGCTGGACGATGGTCATCTGCGACCTGCTGCGCTTCGTGCTCTTCGCCTCCATTCCGCTCTACGCCCTCAGCGGCGCCGCGGGTGGCCTGGTGGTCGGCTGGGCGCTGATCGCCACCTTCCTGATCGAGTCGCTCACCCTGCTCTGGATCCCGGCCAAGGAGGCCGCGGTCCCGAACCTGATCCCCCGGGCCCGGCTGGAAGCGGCCAACCAGCTCACCCTGATCACCACCTACGGCCTCACCCCCGTCGCCGCCGCCATCGGCCTCGCCGTGCTCGACCGTGGCGTCCGTGGTGCCGTCGGCGGCGACCTGCCCTCCTGGGCCGAGCCGGCCCAGCTCGCGCTCTGGTTCAACTCCTTCTCCCGGCTCGCCACGGCACTGGTGGTGGCGTTCGGGATCAAGGAGATCAGCGAGGCACAGCGCGGTGAGGCGGAGCGTGCCGAGCAGAGCATGTTCCGGCAGTTCTCCGAGGGCTGGAAGTACATCGGCCAGACCCCGCTGGTCCGGGGCCTGGTGCTGGGCATCTTCGGCGCGTTCGCCGGCGGCGGCATCGTGGTCGGCACCGCCAAGTTCTTCGCCAACTCGCTGGGCGCTGGCGACGCGGCGTTCTCACTGCTCTTCGGCGCGATCTTCGTCGGTCTGGCGCTCGGCATCGGGCTCGGCCCGATGGTCGTCAAGGAGATGTCCCGACGCCGCTGGTTCGGCATGAGCATCGTGCTGGCCAGCGCCGCGGTGATGACCCTCGCCTTCGCCATCCACCTGTCCATGGCGATCGTCGGCGCGGTGCTGGTCGGCGCCGGTGCCGGGATGGCCTTCCTGGCCGGCACCACGCTGCTGGGCGGCGAGGTGGCCGACGAGGTGCGCGGCCGGGTCTTCGCTGTGGTGCAGATCGGCACCCGACTGGTGCTGATCCTGGCCATCGGGCTGAGCAGCGTGTTGGTCGGTGTCGGCGGCTCCCGCAAGCTGGAGATCGCCGACCTCGGCATCTCCGTCTCCTCCACCCGACTGCTGCTGCTCGCCGCCGGTGCCGCCGGCATCTTCGCCGGGATCAGCGCGTTCGGCCAGATGGACGACAAGAAGGGCGTCCCGGTCCTCGCCGACCTGTGGGGCTCCATCCGGGGCCGTCCGCTGATGCCCGCCGAGCCGTTCGTCTCCGCCGGGCTCTTCGTGGTCTTCGAGGGCGGCGAGGGCGCGGGGAAGTCCACCCAGCTCACCGCGCTCTCCGAGCGGCTGCGCGGGCACGGCCGAGAGGTGGTGGTCACCCGCGAGCCGGGGGCCACCGGCGTCGGCCGGCGAATCCGGTCGCTGGTGCTGGACACCTCCGGCGACGACGCGCCCTCCCCCCGGGCCGAGGCGCTGCTCTACGCCGCCGACCGGGCACACCACGTGGCCACCGTCGTCCGGCCCGCGCTGGTCCGGGGCGGCGTGGTGATCAGTGACAGGTACGTCGACTCGTCCCTGGCGTACCAGGGCGCCGGCCGCACACTGCCCGTCGACGAGGTCTCCTGGCTCTCCTCCTGGGCCACCGGTGGGCTCAAGCCCGACCTGGTGGTGCTGCTGGACGTCGAACCGCGCACCGGCCTGTCCCGGGTGGCCTCGCGCAACACCGGCACGGACCGGCTGGAGGCCGAGTCGGTCGCCTTCCACGAGCGCGTCCGGTACGCGTTCCTCGACCTCGCCGCCGCCGACCCGAAGCGCTACCTGGTGCTCGACGCCTCCCGGCCGGCCGACGAGATCACCGGGCTGGTGGTCCGGCGGGTCGAGGAGATGCTCGGCAAGCCGGGCGGCATCGTGCACCCGCGGCCGGCGCAGGGCCCGGACACCTCGGTGCAACCTGAGTTATCCGACGCGGAGCTGGTGACGATGGAGCACAAGACCTGATGCCGGACGTCTTCGCCGACCTGGTCGGTCAGGACGAGGCGGTGGTCGAGCTGCGGCGCGCAGCCGCCGCGGCAGCCGCCGTGCTGCGCGCTGGCGCCGCCGCGCTGGTCGCGGCCGGCCCGGTCAGCGGTGACGGGTCCGCTGCCGACGACGCAGTGAGCGGCGGGCTGGACCCGTCCGCCGGGATGACGCACGCGTGGATCTTCACAGGGCCACCCGGCTCCGGCCGCTCGGTCGCCGCACGGGCGTTCGCCGCCGCACTCCAGTGCGTGCACGGCACCGGCTGCGGTGAGTGCCCCGGCTGCCACACCACAATGGGCGGCACCAACGCCGACGTGCGGATGGTGGTGCCGGAAGGGCTCTCCATCGGCGTCGGCGAGATGCGCGCGCTGGTGCTCCGCGCGGCCAGCACCCCGTCCGGCGGGCGCTGGCAGGTGGTGGTCATCGAGGACGCCGACCGGCTCACCGAGGCCGCCGGCAACGCGTTGCTCAAGGCGATCGAGGAACCCCCGCCGCGGACGGTCTTCCTGCTCTGCGCCCCGTCCACCCACCCGGACGACATCTCGGTGACCATCAGGTCGCGCTGCCGGGTCGTACCCCTGCGGCAGCCGCCGGCCGAGGCGGTGGCCGAGGTGCTGGTTCGCCGGGACGGCATCGCCCCCGACGTGGCGCAGTGGGCGGCGGCGGCCGCGCAGGGTCACGTGGGTCGGGCCCGCCGGCTGGCCCGCGACCCGGAGGCCCGCAAACGACGCGAGGCGGTGCTCGCGGTGCCCCGCCGGTTGACCGGTGTCGGCGCGGCGTTCGACGCGGCGTCCGCGCTGATCGAGGCGGCCGAGGCGGAGGCCGAGGCGTCGGTCACCGAGGCCGACACCACCGAGCGGGCGGCACTGGAGACCGCGCTCGGCGCGGGCGGCACCGGCCGGGGCGCGGCCGGCGCCATGCGGGGCGCTGCCGGGCAGCTCAAGGAGCTGGAGAAGCGGCAGAAGTCCCGGGCCACCCGGGCCCAGCGGGACGCACTGGACCGGGCGCTGGTCGACCTTGCGGGCTTCTACCGGGACGCGCTCACCATTGCGCTGCGCGCACCCGTCGCCCCGGTGCACACCGACACTGCCACGCTGGCCGGCGCCGGCGCGCAGAAGTGGGACGCCGAGGGGTCGCTGCGCCGGTTGGAGGCCGTGCTCGCCTGCCGTGCGGCGATCGAGGCGAACGTCAAGCCGCGGATCGCGGTCGAGGCGATGATGCTCGCCCTCTGGAAGGGCTGACCCGCACTTCCGGCCGTTGTCCACAGGCATCGACAGGCCCGATTGCGGTGCGGTACGGTCCCTGTGCCGTGGTGACGGTGGCACCACACTGAGTGATGGATCACCCGGGAGGAGTCGGCCGATGCCGCGGGGGGAGATCGACGAAGCCTGGATCGAGGAGGCGGTGCGACGCTACCGCCGGATCGAGTCCCTCCAGGCCGAGTTCGACCAGGCGGTGTCGACCGTCGAGGTGACCGTCCGCTCGCCGGACGGCCTGGTCGAGGTGGTGGTCACCGCCGGTGGACGGATCACCGACGTCCGGTTCCTCGGGCCGCTGCACACCCGCAGCCCGCGCGACGTTGCCGGTTCCGTGCAGGCAGCGGTCACCGCAGCGGCCGACGCCGCCGAATGGGCCCGGGAAAAGCTGCACAACGAGACGTTCGCCGCCTACCGACCGCTCGCGGGGGCCTGAGATGGACACGCTGCGCGCGCTCTCCGCCCGACTCGACGAGGCGAGCGCCACGCTCACCCTCGTTTCGCACACCGTCACCGCCAGCGATCCGGCTCAGGCCGCGTTCGGCGCCGACGCACCGGGCCGACCGGGCGAGATCGGTCGGGCGCTGCACCGGCAGTGGACCACCGCCACCGACGACCGGGCTCGGGAGGCCCGCGCCGCCGCCGGTCGACTGGCCGCCGCCGCGGCGGCCGTGCGGGAAGCCGCCGACCGCTACGCCGAGGTCGACAGGGCGGCCCGCCGCCGGCTCACCGGGGAACCGTGATGGACGCGCTGGACCGGCTCGCCGAGCCCGGCCTCGACCTGCTCCGCCGGGTGGACAGACTGATCGCGGCCGGTGTCCCCGAAGGGCACCGGGTCTGGCCGCTGCTGCGCCGCATGCAGGTGCTGCCGGGCGACGCGGTTCGCAGCTTCCTCGACCTGCACCCGGCGCCGCTCGCCAGCGCCGGCCACGCGGTGCGCCGGCTCGTCCGGGGGTACGACGACGTCTCCGCCGCGCTCACCGACTCGGTGCTCTGGTCCGGCCCGGCCGCCACGGCATACGGGCAACAGCGGGCGGCGCTGCTACGCCACCTCGACGAGGGGCCGGACAGCCTGGTCGGGCGACTCGAATCCACAGCCGGTTACGCCGACGCCCTCGCCGACTGGGTGGAGGGCAGCCGTCTCGCGCTGGCCCGCACGTTGGCCGACGTGCTCCGCTCGGCCGAAGCGGTCGCCGTGGTCGCGGCCACCGCCACCGGTGCGTCGACGCGCCCCGGGCCGGTCGGGCCGGGTGTGGCCGACGCCGCCGAGATCGCCGCACGGGTGCTGGCAGTGCTCTGCGTCGCCTACGACGGTGCGGAGACGCTGCTGCGTCAGTGGGCGCCGAGCCTGGCCGAAACCGCGTGGCGTCCGCCCACGGACGGGCGTCCCCGCTACGACCAGCCCACCCGGGTCGGCTGGTAACCGGGCCCGGCCGTGGCCGCGTTGCCTCGGACAGGCCACGGCGTCGCTCGCGGGCGCCTGACCTGAAGCCGGCGCCCACGGCGACGCCGTGGTCTTCCCCCTGCACCCCCCGCAGGTCTGCCTCCACTCAACGCCGCCGAGGCACGTCTTGTCTCCTGCCCGGCCCCGGATTCAACCGTCCGGGCGAGCAGCAACGGCACAACGGGACGCCCGGCAATAGGTCGAGTCGACGGTCATGAATGGCAGCGGGGCGTAGCCGGCCGGTGCGCCTTGTGCCGTGACCCGTCGTAGGGTGGGGGGATGGGCATGCTCTGCGCGGTCAGCTTCAACCGGTACGGGCGGCTCTACTACCTCGACCCTGGCGAGTTGCGCCCGCAGGTGGGCGACCGGGTGCTGGTGCCCACCGATGACGGGCCCGAGGTGGCGGAGTGCGTGTGGGCCGCGCAGTGGGTGACCGAGGAGACCGACGGCTTCCCCCGCCTGGTCGGGCTGGCCGGCGACGACGACCTCCGTCGGGACGAGGCGTTACGTCGGCGCAAGGCCGAGGCCAAGGTGGCCGCGAAACGGCTGATCCGCTCGCACGGCCTGCCGATGAAGGTGGTGGCGGTCGACCATGTGCTCGGCTCCGCCGAGAGCGGCGGTGAGCGCAGCACCGTCTACTTCACTGCCCCGCACCGGGTGGACTTCCGGTCCCTGGTCCGCGACCTGGGCGCGACCCTGCACTGTCGTGTGGAGCTGCGCCAGCTCTCCGCCCGCGACTCCGCGCGGGTGCAGGGCGGCATCGGCTCCTGCGGTCGGGACCTGTGCTGCGCCACATTCCTCACCGACTTCGAGCCGGTGACCATCCGGATGGCGAAGGACCAGGACCTACCGCTCAACCCGCTGCGCATCTCCGGCGCGTGCGGGCGGCTGATGTGCTGCCTCAAGTACGAGCACCCGCTGTACCAGCGCTTCCAGGAGACCGCCCCGGCGGTCGGTAGTCGGGTCTCCACCCCTGAGGGTGACGGCCGGGTCGTCGGCCACAGCGTCCCCCGCGACGCGGTGACCGTCCGCCTGGACGCCGACGGCTCCCGCTGCTCCTGCTCCCGAGCCTCCGTCTGCGCCCCCCGCCAAGCCCACGACCAGCACTACACCCCCTAAACCCCCCGCCCCCTGACCCCCGAACCCCACCCGGGTTGATCAAGAAGTTTGCGTCATGTCGGGCTCGATTTCTGACGCAAACCTCTTGATCAACTCGGCCGTGTGGGGGTGGGGTGGGGGTTAGTGCAGGACTGTGGGGGGTTCGGTTAGGTGGGGGGTCAGGGGGGACTTGGGGATCAGCCAGCTCTCGGTGGGGGACTGGTCGGGGTTCACCTGCCAGTCGCGGGAGACCCGGTCCACCCCCAGCGGGTAGATGGTCAACGTGCCGTCGGTGTCGATGCGCAGTCGCAGGAACGACTTGGAATCCTCGATGCCCTGGCCGGCGAAGAGTTCATTGACGTTCACTCCGAAGGAGCCCGCCACCAGCAGGTACGCCGCCACCAACTGGCTGGCGACCAGACCGATCACCGGGCCGTAGAGCACCGCCGCGGCGACCGCCGGCAGTGGCCACGGCCAGTCGTAGAACGGCAGCGCCAACCAGACCCAGGTGCCGGCCGCCCCTAGCGCCACCTGCGCGACGCCGTGGCCGACGCCGAGAATCCAGTGCCGCGCGTGACGTTTGCCGCTCGCGCTCGGCGGCTTGGCGAACAGGGCCGCCGCGATCACAGTCACGAGCACCATCACCACCAGCGGGACGCTGAACAGTCGCTGGTTGGTGCTGTCGGCCCAGTTCGCCGTCGCACCGGCCATGGCAAGCATCAGCAGGGTGTGCAGGGTGCCGAGCAACGTGGTGAAGCCGGGATTGCGCAACGGCAACCGGGGGAAGATGCCCCAGCCGTAACGGCGCGACCGCGCGGCGTCCGGGTAACGGGCCACCAGGTCGTACGGCTGGGCCGAGCTGGCCTTGCGGGCCAGCGTGTCCCGCGGTGGCACCTCGATGCGCTCCGGCAGCTTGTGGGTGGGATAGAGGTACGCGCCGCCCCCACCGCAGGTGATCAGCTGCCGGTCCGGCCCCGAGTAGCGGGCGTAGTGGTGCAGGTCCCCGGAGAGCAACAGTCGGACCCGCGCTCCGGTCGGGTCGATGATCGTGCGGATGAAGTAGTCGATCGAGTCGTACGCCGTGGGGTTGTCGGCGGCCTTGACCCAGGTCGGCGCCGGCGCCGCGATGATCACCTTGGACTCCGGCCCGAGTCGCTTGGCCACCTCGTCGAAGTAGGCCAGTTGCGGGTCGTCCAGGTACGAGCCGGATTGGTCGTCCACGCCGAGCAACCACCACCCGGCCGGCAACTCCACAGCGAAGTATGACCGGGACTGCCCGGTGCCCCAGCCCGCGAAGTTGCGGTCCCGGGAGCGGACGAACAACCGCAGGAAAGCGGTGAGGCCGTCGTACCAGTCGTGGTTGCCCGGCACCGCGAAGAGCGTGGGCTTCTCGGCCGGCGTCACCGGCAAGGCGGCCTGGTAGGGGCCCTTGCACCGGTCCTCGTACGCGGCGTAGGCCGCCGACGGGTACACCTGGTCGCCGCCCATCACC
Source organism: Micromonospora sp. NPDC048947 (assembly GCF_040649495.1). NCBI lineage: Bacteria > Bacillati > Actinomycetota > Actinomycetes > Micromonosporales > Micromonosporaceae > Micromonospora > Micromonospora sp. NPDC048947. Next base: position 149,018 of record NZ_JBEZFO010000019.1, on the reverse strand, counting down.
AGGGTCTGCGCCCGGGGCAGGCGGTGCCCGTCGACGGTCAGCTCGGGCTGCGCCAGCAGGTACGCCACCGAGTAGGTGGCGTTGAAGCCGTCACCCAGGTCGGCCACGTAGTCGAGCCACAGCCCGCCGTCCGGCCCGACCTGGCGGAAGACGCCGTCGCCGAACGCGTTCTGCAATTCGCGCTTGTCGAGGTACGCCCCGAAGAGCACCGCCAGCAGCGTCCGGATGCCGGTGCTGATCAGCAGAAACGGCGCCAGCCACGGCACCGGCTTGCGCGGCGTGAAGCCCAACTCCAGCGGATCGGTGCTGCGCGGCCGATGGGCGACGCGTTCACCGGCTGGCGCGCGGTCAGAGCGTTCGGTCGTCTCGTCCTGACGTTCGGGGTGGTCGCGTTCGTCGCTCACCCGCCGCAGCGTAGTCCCGGACCCGATCATCCGCTGTCCGGTAAGCGTCCAGATGGCGGCCGATGTCCGGTTGGTGCTGGCCGGCGCGACGGGGGTATCCCGTTCGGTCGGTGCCGCCGGGGTGCCGTACACTTGCTGATCGTTGCCGCCTTAGCTCAGTCGGCTAGAGCGACGCACTCGTAATGCGTAGGTCGACGGTTCGATTCCGTCAGGCGGCTCCACTGAAAGGCCCAGGTCACCGGCTTGATCGCCGATCATGACCTGGGCCTTTTGCTTGCCCTCCCTGGGCCGAGCCGTCAAGGGGTCTCCGGTGGAGAGAGTCGGCACGCAATTGTGCGGGGCGCCTACGCGGCATTGCCCTTTCGTGGAGTCGACATGCATCGAACGTGCCGCTCGGGGGCGACACCTGGCGACGGCAGGCGAGGTGTTGGCCGAGCTGAGCGGTACGGGATGACAGTCGACGGCAGCAGACGATGCGCCGCACCCGCGTTCACACCGAAGAGACCTGAGGGGCTAGTTCGGGCCGCTGGGCCGTCGAATGAACTGTCGATCGCGGGCGCTGACCGAAGCCGTTGGGCCGGCCGCTCGGAGGACGACATCGAGGACCAGGTCCGGGTCCGCTACGTAGGCACCACTTGCCCACGCGGCATTTGCCTCGATCACGGCCCAGTAGCCGTCGACCAGTCCTACGTCTACGACGATGGCGGAAGGCAGCGTGTGCCCATATCCGGCGAGGAGGTCGGTGCCGAAGGCTAGCGCGTCGGTCGACGGAGGGCCGAGGTGCAACCGGCCGTGCGCGGCGTACTGGCTGCCTGCGTAGACCACACCGTCGAGCAGGTGTAGCCGGTACTCGGCGGTGAAGTCGACGATGTCGCTGACGAGCACTGGAGCTCGTCGGTCGACAGCATCCGGGCCGGGCAGGCGCGAGCCATCGGTGTAGATCATCGCCGGGATGTTCTTGTCGTTGGGCGACTTGATGAACGCCGGCCGACGGAGTTCATAGGCCTCGCCGATTGGGACCAGGATGATCTCCCGGCGGGTAAATTCACGGGGAATCCCGGTCAGCCAGCCAGGTTCAGCCTCCAAAGGCGCAATCCCGAGTAGCGGTGCGACGACGTCGGCGAAGCTTGGTCCCGCATGAAGGTGATCAGCACGCAACCCAGCGGGTACCTCGAACGTGGGGAGCTGGACGGTGCCTAGTCCGCGGCGGTGAGCCGCGTCGCGCAAGGTCTGAGCCGAGGCTGTCAGGCGCGGCGGCAGGACAAGTGTCACGACCGATGATCCTGCCCCAACACACCGCCACCGTTAAAGCGGTCGGGAAGCGCTCCGGATGGTTGACGTAGATGATCCTGGACCTCAGCACGCGGTGCTCCGCGAGATTTTCGACCTCGAAAGAGCGTGGCGCGAAGGTCCGGACCCGGGTGAGAGCGACGAGTACGAGCAGATCTACCTAGCAGCCTTCCTGCTGTTCCTGATCGGTGATCCGGCGGACTCGCCGCGCCTTTACGGAGCGAAGTTCCGCACAGGTGACATGGACCTGGGCATCGGCTTCGATGCCCAGGCCATCTTCGGAGCGGGGCGGCGTGAAACGCTTCAGTGGCTCCTGGACAACGGATACACCGACGAGCACGCGCATCTGTCTGAGTGGCTACCACAGGGGGAAGACCCGAAGATCGAAGACTGGGCTACGCATGTACGCCGATACTTCTACTCACCGGACGGCATGCTGCGTCTGGATCCGCTCTAGGACAGACGTCGCCCGCCAAACCCACAGAGATGGGCTTTAATGCGCCTCGGTCACCCGCGCATAAGCTTTTGCCGTGACAGAGCCAGATCCGCCCCTACGGCACCTGAGCGCGAACGAGGCGGGAGTCCTAGAAGCACTTCTTCGCCACCACTTCGCAGGTGTTGAGGAGCTCCGCGTGCAAGCGCGAGATGTCCTGGCCCGCCCTGGATGCGGGTGTGGATGCGGGACCATACACCTCTTCCCACAAGGCAAGAACCTTCCCGCCTCACCGGCGCGGACTCCGGTGCGCGTAGAAGGGCAGTTTCCCGATCAGGAAGGGCAGTGGTTTGGAGGCATCTTGCTCTTCCTTGCCAGCGGGCAGCTCGCGGAGCTGGAGGTTCACTCGTTCGGTGACCCGTTGCCCATGCCGAAACCCGATCAGGTGCTCTGGCTCCTGAGAACCGGCGAAAGCACCTGTGTTCCACTGCCCAGCCAGCCGGAGCGAGGACCGGCAGGAGATCGATGATTCGAGGGCAGCCAGCGTGGCGACGCAGGTCAAGCCAGGCCGCTACTGAGCGAGGTGGGTGCGATCGTCGCCGCCACGGAAACGTTGGGCACGCAGGCCAGGGTCTATGTTGTCGCGGTGGATGATCACACCGCCGAGACCTCCGGACACTCGGACCAGCATGAGATGTTCAGATCCCTGCCCTTCCCCTTCAGCGGCGGCCGGTTCCCGGACAACCTGGGGGCAGTCGTGCAGCGCACGGTGCTGGAGGGTCGAGAGCCGGCGCGCGAGGTGATCCACACCGACGACAACTCCTGGATGGTCGGCGACGGCGTCAACGATCCGAATCAGCCTGACGCAGTAGTCGCGACATGCATCAGGCATGTCATGGAGCTGAACTCATCGGTGGCTCAACTCGCCAGCCTCCCGCTCGGTCAGTCTGCTTTCCGGAAGAACCCAGGCGAGCCGTGGGTGATTGAACCGCAGGCCCTGACCAGGAGGAATGCCGGTCAGGGCCTTCGCTCATCCAGGTAGGCCTGAACCGTCTTCCCGTCGGCCGACGATGATTCCGCCGAGCCGGCTCTCCGCCGAGGTGACGGTGGTCTGCGAGTCGACGGTGAACCCGTGCTGACGCAGCCAGGCCGCCACCTGGGCTGGCTGTCGACGATGGACGTGCACGTTCATCGGGTGGCCGCCGTACCCCTCTGTCTTGAGCGTCGTCTCGTCGCCCACGTGGAACCCGAGCAGCAGGGGACCGCCGGGCCGGACCACCCGCCGGAAGTGCGCGAACACGGCGTCGATGTCGTCGTCGGGGATGTGGATGAGGGAGTACCAGGCGACCAGGCCGGTCACCGAGCCGTCGGGCAGATTGAGGTCGGTCATCGAGCCGACCTCGAACCTCAGCTCGGGGTGATCACGGCGGGCCACCTCGATCATCCCGGGCGAGAGGTCGATCCCGAAGGCGTCGACGCCGAGCGTGTGCAGGTGGGCGGTGATGCGACCAGGCCCGCAGCCCACGTCCGCGACCGGCCCGCCGCCGGCTGCCCGTACGAGATCGGCGAACGACGTCAGCGCGGCTCGTTCGTGCGGTGCCTGGGCCAACAGGTCGCGGACCAGGCGGGCGTAGCTGACCGCGACAGTGTCGTAGGAGGTGCGGGTCTTCGGCAGCCAGTCGTCTGTGGTCACCACGCCAACGCTAGTTGAGCGACACACTGATGGCTGACCATGCCGGGCCGACACTTTGGAGGCGTCCACCCATGACTTCCGCACCGGTGATCGTGAGTCTGCCGATAGCCGACCGCGCCACCTCCTACCGCTTCTACCGCGACGGCCTCGGCCTCGACGCCGTGGGCGAGTTGGCCGACGACGGCATCCCGGAGCCGTTGCAGTTCGTGGTCAACGACGGGCTGCGGCTGATGCTCATCCCGGTCGGCGGCTTCGGGTGGGTGATCGGCCGGCACGAGGTTGCCCCGAAGGGCCAGAGCGAGTGCCTGCTCAACCTCGGTGTCGCTTCGTCTACCGACGCGGACAGGGTCGTCGGCCGGGCCCGCGCGGCCGGCGCCGAGATCATCACCGAGCCGGCGGAGCAACCCTGGGGGTACGCGGGGGTCTTCGCCGACTCGGACGGTCACCTGTGGATGGTGTCCGCCGATCCGAAGTCCTGAAAGCGTCGGTGCCGGTGGTTACGGTCCGACGGTGACAGTGACCACCGACACCCCTCAGACGCTTCCCACCCCCGCCGACGAGGCCCGGCTGTGGGCGCTTATCGAGTCGGCCTGGGCGGAGCTGGGCGTCGAACCTCTGGCCCTGCGTCAGGCCCTCGTCGAGCGCGACCCCGCCGATGACGACGGCGACGACGATGACGGGCCGTCCTACGCGATCGACGCCTGGCTCGATGCCTTCCTGGATCGTCTCGGGCAGTTGACCGTCGAGCTGAGCGGGCAGGAGCTGACCGACCTCGATCGGGTGGTGGAGCGCAAGCTGCACGACATCGATCGGGAGGACATCCACGAGGTGACCGACGGGTCGGACGACGGCTTCCTCTACGCCCGAGGTTTCATAGTGGCCCTGGGACGGGCGTACTACGAAGCGGTCCGCGCCAACCCCGCTATGGCGCTGCTCGACGCCGACTGCGAGGGCATGTGTTATTTCTTCGCGCACCTGCACAACGACAGGTTCGGTTCGTGGCCGGAGACCGGCTCCGGGATCTCCCGGGAGTCGTTCGGCAACCCGGCCGGCTGGTCGGACTGGCGTGGCGACGAGCCGGGTCCCTCGCGCCCGGCCGAGGGGCAGCCGTCTCGGCCGGGCGGCGCAGCTCAGGCGTAGATCTTCGTGGCGTACTCCGGGCCGTAGTACCGTTCCAGATCTTCGAGGCTCTCCGGCAGGGCTTCGACCTCCTTGATCAGGCGGGCCCGGGACGGGAGCACGTCGGGCTGCCAGGTCTCCGGCCGCCACAACGCGGACCGCAGGAACGCCTTCGCGCAGTGGTAGAAGATCTGTTCGATCTCCACCACCACGGCGAGGACCGGCCGGTGCCCCTTGACGACCATGTCGTCGAACCAGGGGGCGTCACTGACCAGGCGGGCCCGCCCGTTGATCCGCAGCGTGTCGGTCCGCCCGGGGATGAGGAAGAGCAACCCGATGTGCGGGTTGTCGAGGATGTTGCGGTAGCCGTCGGCCCGCTTGTTGCCGGGCCGCTCGGGCAGCGCGATGGTCGCGTCGTCCAGCACCAGGGCGAACCCGGCCGGGTCGCCCTTGGGCGAGACGTCGCAGCTGCCGTCCGCGCCGGCGGTGGCCATCAGGCAGAACGGCGAGGCGCCGAGCCACTCGCGGTCCCGTTCGTGCAGGCGGGTGCGTTCCTTGTTGGCGGCTCGCGCGTGCGGTACGCCGAGCAGCTCGCGCAACTCCTCGTGCGAGGTGATCTCCACCGTCACGTTGATCCTCCCTCAGCCGTTGACCCGGTGGTGGGCACCACCGTCGTCAGCCTAGGCCGCCTGACCAGCGCGAGGTTTGTGCCTGGTCGCCGGGGGTACGGCCTCACCCGACGCGCTCGCCGCAGGAGACCGTTCCGCAGCACGCCGACCAGTGGAGGCCGGGAGATGGAGAGCCGACTCAAGGTACTGGGTCACCCAGTCCATCCGATGCTGGTGATGTTCCCGGTCGCGTTGCTGGCCACCGCGGTGCTGTTCGACGTGGTGGACACCGTCGGCGGTCCCGACTTCCTCGGCGAGGTCGCGTACTGGAACATCACAGTCGGCCTGATCGGCGGCCTGCTCGCCGCGGCGGCCGGCTCGTTCGACCTGCTGGCCATCCCGACCGGCACCCGCGCCAAGCGGGTGGGTCTGCTGCACGCCGGCGCCAACGTCGCGGTGATCCTGCTCTTCGCCGCAGTGTGGGCGGTGCGGCTCAACGCGGATTCCCGGGCCGCCGGCGGGGCACTGGTCGCCATCGAGGTGGTGGCGCTGGCGATTCTCGGCATCAGCGCCTGGCTCGGTGGCGAGTTGGTCGACCGGCTCGGTGTGGGCGTGGACAGCGACGCCGGCCTGGACGCGCCCAGTTCACTTCGGCCGCCGACGGCCACCCAGCGGATCGGAGAGGTGTGATGAGCGAGCAGCAGTTCGGCGGCTTCGGCCGGGGGTGGCGCGGCAGCCGGCAGCAGGGCTGGGACCCGATGGGGGAGTTGCAGTCGCTGCGCTCCGAGTTGAGTCGCCTGGTCGGTGGTCGCGGTGGGGGGTCCGACGTCGAGTTGACCGAGACCTCGGACGGCTGGGAGGTCGTCGTCCGGCTGCCCGGAGTGGCGCCGGAGGAGGTGGCCGTCGAGTTGGACGACCGCGAGTTGTGCGTGCGGGCCCGCTCGGAGGCGGAGGTCAACGCCGACCAGGGCATTCCCGGCGGCTTCGAGACGCGCGGCTTCGAATACCGGGTCACCCTGCCGGCGCGGGTCGACCCGGACACCATCGACGCGGTGATGGACCACGGTCTGCTCCGGGTCCGGCTGCCACGGGCGACCCGGCCCGCACCGCGCACCATCACCGTCGGCCGCACCGGGCCGCGCTCCGGCGACCTGTCCACGGGTACGCCGATGCCAGCCGATCCCGCCGCGGACCGGGAGCTGCACCGCCCGGACACCGCCGGCGAGATCGACTAGCCGTAGCGGGCCGGGTGGTCACTCCGTCCGTGCTCGGCCCGACCGCCGAGCGCCTTCCCGACGTGCGGCGGATCGCCGTGCTGCGCGCCAACGCGCTCGGTGATTTCATCTTCGCCCTGCCGGCGCTGGACGCGCTGCGCGGCGCGTACCCCGCGGCGGAGATCGTGCTGCTCGGGGCGCCGTGGCACGCGAAGCTCTGGCGCGACCGGCCCGGCCCGGTGGACCGGGTGCTGGTGGTGCCGCCGGCAGCCGGGATCCGTACGCCGGAGCCGGGCGAGCCGGAGTCGTCGATGGACGACTTCGTGGCCGCTGCCGCCGGTGCGGAATTCGACCTGGCGGTGCAGATCCACGGCGGGGGTGCCAACTCCAACCCGCTGATCAGTCGGCTCGGCGCCCGGTTGACAGTGGGCCTGCGCGCCGACGACGCGCCGCCGCTGGACCGGTGGCTGCGCTACGTCTACTACCAGCACGAGGTGATCCGCTACCTGGAGGTGGTGGCGCTGGCGGGAGCGCGGGCCACCACCATCACGCCGACGCTGGCGGTGAGCGCCGCCGACCGGGCCGAGGCCGCCCAGGTGCTCGGCCCGGCCAGCCGTCCCCGGGTGGCGTTGCATCCGGGTGCCACCGACACCCGCCGCCGTTGGCCCGCCGAGCGCTTCGCCGAGGTGGCCCGTGCGCTGCACGAGGACGGTTACGAGGTGCTGGTCACCGGCACACCCGCCGAGCAGGAGGTGGTGGACCGGGTGGTCGCCGCGGCGCAGGTGCCGGTGCGCCCACAGGTGGGCACGCTCAGCCTGGGTGGGCTGGTCGGCTGCTACGCCGACTGCGCGTTGGTCGTCTCGAACGACACCGGCCCGCTGCACCTGGCCGCCGCTGTGGGCGCGCCCACAGTGGGCATCTTCTGGGTCGGCAACCTGATCAACGGGGCCAGCCCGCTGCGGGGCCGGCACCGGCCGATCAGCTCGTGGACGGTGCACTGCCCGGTCTGCGGTGTCGACTGCACACCGGGCATCTATCCGCACCGGCCCGGCGACGGTGACTGCCCGCACCGGGACTCGTTCGTGACCGACGTACCGGTGATCGAGGTGCTGGAAGCCGCCCGGGAGTTGCTCACCCCGTAGGTCAGGCCGGCTGCGGGGTGTCCTCGTCGGCGAGGACGACCTCCCACGCCTCCACGTCCCGGTCGGTGACGGTGGTGGGGGACTCCAGGTGGTACGCGCCGCTGGGCAGGATGCCAGCGCCGCCGTAGCGGGACAACACGGCGAGTTGCGCGGCCACGTCCTCCCCCTGGTGCTTCTCCTGCACCCGACGCCAGAAGTCGAAGCCGCCGGCGTCGACGAGCTTGGCCCGGTCGTAGAGCACGCACCCGCCGATCCAGGAGACCTTGTACGCCCGCCACGCGCCCGGCGGCAGCGCCAACTGCTCGGTGATGTGCAGCAGGTTCGCGGCCGAGTGGATCCGGGCCCGGTTCCACTGCGGGGTGTCGGGTCGGATCCGCTCCGGTGTGGGCGGGCCGACCCACTCCTCGTAGTGGCAGTGCGATTCCGGCCGTACGTCGTCGGTGTACGAGAGCCCGTGCACGCCGTTGCCGACGAACCCGCAGCCCAGCTCACCGATCGCGGTGACCAGTCGGTGCAGCGCACCCGGTTCCAGCCAGATGTCGTCGTCGAGGCTGAGGACGTACCGGGCGGCCGAGGCGGCGAGCAGGTACGCCCGGTGTTCGGCCAACCCCCGTCGGGGCAGCCGGCGGGTCAGCAGCACCGGGTGGCCCCGGTGGCGTAGCGCCCGGACCATGGTGGCCGCTGCCGGATGCGTGTACGCCGGATCCCCGTCGGACTGGTCGCTGACGACCACGCCGAAGCCGGGTACCCCGTCCTGGGTGGCGAGCCCGCCCAGTGTGACGGCCAGCTCGGCGGGCCGGTTCCGGGTCGGAATCAGCACGTCCACCAGCCGGTCGGCGCGGAACTCCTCCGGGGTGCCGAGGTCCAGGGGGCGGTTCACGACGCCTGGGTGCGGGTGCGCAGCGACGGGTCGGGCTCCCGGCCGTCGAGGTGTGGCGACGGGTCCTGGCTGTGCGACCGGATCCGCTCGATGATCGCGGAGGTGGACCGGTCCGGCACGTACCCCAGGGTGCGCACCTGGCCGCCCAGCCGGCGCACCAGCGGCGCCTCCGGCACCAGCTCCGGCGGATAGTCGCCGCCCTTGACGTACACGTCCGGTCGGACCGCCTCGATCAGCGCGGCCGGTGAGTCCTCCTCGAAGACCACCACGTGGTCCACGCAGGCGAGCGCGGCGAGCAGGGCACCCCGGTCCTCGACCGGGTTGACCGGCCGGTCCGGCCCCTTCAGCCGTCGTACGCTGCCGTCCGAGTTGACCGCCACGATGAGCAGGTCGCCCAACGCGCGGGCCTGCTCCAGGTAGCGCACATGCCCCCGATGCAGCACGTCGAAGCAGCCGTTTGTGAAGACCACCGACCGTCCCGCCTCGCGGTACTCGGCGACGATCGCGTCCAACTCGTCGCCGCCGACCAGCGCGGGGTGGCTCGTGGTGTCGGTTGGCTGGTCCAACGCGGCGAGCAGGTCGTCGCGTCGGCACACGCAGGTGCCGGTGTCCGAGACGGTGATGGTGGCAGCGAGTTGGGCGAGCTGAGCGGCGGTGGGCAGGGGCGCGTCGGCGGCCAGGGCCAACGTCATCGCCGCCAGGTACGCGTCGCCGGCACCCACCGCGTGGCTCGCCGGCACCGGGGTGCTGTGGCTGCGTCGTGGCTCCCCGTCGGCGCCGCCGACCACAGCACCCTCGGTGTCCAGGGTCACCGCGACCACGTCGGCACCGGTGTGCGCACGCAGTTCGGCAAGCCGCGACTGGGCCAGGATCGCCCGGTCGACGCCCTCTCCGGCCCGGGTGTTCACTGTGACGCCGGTGCCGGTGACGCTGAGCCCGTCACCGGTGAGGGCCACCCGTCCCTCGCCCGGGGTCGGCTCACCGACCGGTCCCGGGCGGTCGACCCGGGCCAGCTCGGCGGCGGTGTCGTCGGCGCGTACCGTCCCCGGTGCCGCGCCGACTGTCATCTCGGACGGTCCGTCGACCGGGTCGCCGCCCGGGTGTTCCAGGTGCAGTTCCGTCCCGCCGGTCGGTCGGGTCGTACCGCCCGCGCGGGCCAACAGCCGGGTCGCCTCGGCGAAGCTGGGGGTGACCACTGTCGGCGCGAGGCCCCGCCAGTCGGCCAGGTCGTGGGCGTCCAGCGCGACTGTGGCGTACCGCTGGCGGTTCTCCACCAGCCACGCGCGGACCGGCGCGGGCAGCGCTCCCAGGCCGTAGTCGCAGACCACCAGTGTCGGCGCCTCCCCACCTGCGGCGGCACGCAACTCCTCGGTGGCGCAGCTCAGGGCGGTGAGCAGCCGGGTCACCCCCTCGTGGTCCAGCGCGTCCTCCGGGTCGCCAGAGTCCTCACGCAGCAGGATCTGGTTGCCGGCCAACATTCGCCGCTTGACCGGGGTGGGTCGCCCGGGCTGGTTGACGGTGCGGTCCCAGACGCTCGCGCGGTCCAGGCAGTCGTGCAGTTCGTCCCCGGCGACGTCGGCGCCGACCGGTGCCACCAGCACCGCCCGACCGCCCAGGGCCGCGACGTTGACCGCGGTGTTCGCGGCCCCACCGGCGGCGGAGATCCGCCGGCGCAGGGTGAGGACCGGGGCGGGCGCCTCCCGGCAGAGCCGGTCGGAGTCGGCGAACCGCCATTCGTCCAACATGGCGTCACCGACGATCAGTACTGGGCGTCCGAGCCAGCTCTCCACGACGGTGGCGAACCGGCGCTGCTCCGCTGCTGCTCCTGCCATGCCTCCCCGGGTCCCCAGCGGCCTGGCGGACAAACCTGCGCGCCGACCGGCCCCGCCGCTGCTCAGGCGGTCTTTCGGCGGCCCCTGACCGGTCCTCGCCGGTCCGAACCTGTCCGCCCTGTTTCGGGTGTTCGAGGGCGGGAAGGGAAATGAGGTACCCCCGGAGAGGAGATGTACCGAGATGGCAGCGACATTGCAGGGCAAGCGGATCGCCTTCCTGGCCGCCGACGGCGTCGAGGAGGTCGAGTACGTCCAACCACGCGAGGCGGTCGAGAACGCTGGCGCGACGGCCGAGCTGGTCTCGCTGAAGCCCGGTTCCATCCAGTCCTTCAACCACCTGGACCACTCCAGGACGTACGACGTGGACGTGACGGTCGACAAGGCCGACGTCGCCGGTTACGACGCGTTGGTGCTGCCCGGAGGGGTGGCGAACCCGGACTTCCTGCGGGGCGACCCGGACGCGGTGCGGTTCGTGAAGGCGTTCTTCGACGCGGGCAAGCCCGTCGGGGTGATCTGTCATGGTCCGTGGACGCTGATCGAGGCGGACGTGGTGCGGGGCCGGCGGATCACCTCCTGGCCGACCCTGCGTACCGACTTGACCAACGCCGGAGCCACCTGGGTGGACGAGGAGTGCGTCACCGACGGCAACCTGACCAGCAGCCGCAAACCCGACGACCTCCCCGCCTTCTGCGCAGCAATCACCAAAACCTTCACCACCCCCTAACCCCACCCCACCCCTCGGTTGATCATGAAGTTATTGCCCCTCGGCGCGGCGTGTCGTGGCAATAACTTCATGATCAACCCGGGTGGAGGGGGTGGGGTGGGGTGGGGTGGGGGTGGGGGTGGGGTTTTTTGGTGGGTCGGCGCATGTTCTGCGGGTGGCGGGATAGAAGGGCACATGACCACCGAAGCCTCAGATGCGCCGGTGCTGAACCGTCAGCAGATCCGGCTGCTCATGTTGGGCCTGATGACCGGCATGCTGCTGGCCGCACTCGACCAGACCATCGTTGGTACGGCGCTGCCAACCATCGTGGGCGAGCTGGGCGGGATCAACCACTACTCCTGGGTGGTCACCGCGTACCTGCTCGCCTCGACCGCGTCGACGCCGCTCTACGGCAAGATGGCCGACCTGTACGGGCGCCGGCCGGTCTTCCTCTTCTCGATCGGCACGTTCCTGGTCGGGTCGTTGCTGGCCGGGCTGTCGCAGAACATGACCCAGCTGATCGTCACCCGGGGTATCCAGGGTCTCGGCGCGGGTGGTCTGCTGACGCTCGCGTTCACCATCATCTCGGACGTGGTGTCACCGCGGGAACGTGGTCGGTACCAGGGCCTGTTCGGCGCGGTCTTCGGGATCTCGTCGGTCGCCGGGCCGCTGGTGGGCGGTTACTTCGCGGAGACCGACTGGCGGTGGATCTTCTACATCAACGTGCCGCTGGCGATCCTGGCCATCGTCGTCTGCTACCACGTGATGCGGTTGATCCCGTTCGAACGTCGGGACCATTCGATCGACTGGCTCGGTGCCGGCCTGCTGGTGGCCGGGGTGAGTTCCCTGCTGCTCGCGCTGAGCTGGGGCGGCAACGAGTACGCCTGGGGCTCCGGCGTGATCATCGGGCTCTTCGTGGCCGGCGCGGTGCTGGGGGTGCTCTTCGTCCTCCAGGAGGCCCGGGTGGCCGAGCCGATCCTGCCGCTGCGGCTGTTCCGGAGCGCCACCTTCGCGTTGGCCAACTCGGCACTGCTCATCATCGGTCTGGTGATGTTCGGTTCGATCATCTTCATCCCGCTGTACCTGCAGATCGTGAAGGGCGCCTCGCCGACCCGAAGCGGCCTGCTGATGCTGCCGATGATGGCCGGCATCATCATCACCTCGATCCTGACCGGTCGTGCGATGACCCGGATCGGCCGCTACAAGTGGTTCCCGGTGGCCGGTTCGGTGACCCTCCTGGTCGGCATGTTCCTCTTCACCCAGTTGGAGGTGGCCACCTCGCTGTGGGTGGCGTTCGGGTACATGGTGGTGATCGGCGTCGGGCTGGGCCTGTGTATGCAGTCGCTGATTCTGGCGGTACAGAACGCGGTCTCGGTACGCGATCTGGGTGCCGGCACCTCGTCGGCGACCTTCTTCCGGTCGCTGGGCGGTTCGTTCGGGGTGGCGATCCTCGGCACGGTGCTCTCGTCCCGGCTGACCGGCGGGCTCGCCGACCGGTTGCCCGGCGCGATCGCGCAGCTCCCGCCGCAGGAGCAGGCCGCTGTCGCGGCGAGTGGCGGCAGCAACATCTCGATCAACGATCCGGCCACCATCCTGGCCCTGCCGGGGCCGGTGCGTGCGGCCATCCAGGGCGCCTTCGTCGACGCGCTGGACATGGTCTTCCTGACCGCCGGCCTGATCGCGATCGTGGCGGTGGTGGTCACTCTGACGCTGCCCAACACGCAGCTGCGGGGCGCCGGCCCGCAGGGTGCCACTGGTGGAGCCGACCCGCTCGGCGGGGAGGCCCCGGCTCCGGGCGGCAAGCCGTTGACCCGCGAGTCGAAGGAGGAGGCCGCCGCCGACATGGAGGCCAAGTCCCAGACGATGATCTGAGCGTCTCGACACCGACCGCCCCGGACCGCTCCGGTGCGGTCGGTGTCAGCCGGGCCCTACGCGGTCAGGTGGGGCGGCGGTAGGCGCCGTACCACCAGGTCGCGGCCAACTCCCGGGCGGCTGCCGCGTCGGTCTCGGGGTCGGCCGCGGTCGTGCTGACGTGGTCGGCCAGGAAGCGGTCGCCGCCGATCACTATCAGCCGGCTGGCCGCTGGCACGTCCAGGTCGGCGGGGGTACGCCCGGCCTGCTGCTCGACCCGGAGCGCGTCCACGGTGCGGGCCACGAACTGCTCCAGCCCGGCCGCCCAGTACTCCCGGACCGCCTCGTCGTACGCGGCGACCTCGCTGACCGCTGCCAGCACCGGGGCGTACGTCCGGTATATCCGGATCACGTCGGCGAAGACCTCGGTCAGCCGCGCGAGCGGGTCGCCGGGGCCGCCCGGGTCCCAGTCGCCGGTGCGGTCGAACGAACTCTCCCGCATGGTGCCGGCGAGACGCATGAGCAGCTCGGTCTTGTCCCGGAAGTGGGTGTAGAAGGTCGACCGGGCCACGCCGGCCTCGGCGGCGATCCGCTGCACGCCGAGGTCGGTGAAGCGGATTCCCTCCTTCAGGAGCCGTTCGGTGGCCGCCAGCACCCGCGCTTCGACTGCCGCGCGTCCGTCGGGGTTGCGCGGGCGGCGGCGGGTGATCGAGGGCATAGCCGGAATCCTAGGTGGCTGGGGGTCGGCTGGGCGACGTACGCTCGTTGCCGGACACAGTGTCCGACATAGTGACCACGGAGTGCCTGACCTCGGCCTCCGACCCACCACGAGGAGCGACACACGTGAAGTACCGACTGCTGGGCACCACCGGGGTGTACGTCTCGGAGATCTCGCTCGGCGCGATGACCTTCGGCGGTAGCGGGCACCCGCTCTGGGGCACCCTGGGTGGGCTGGCGCTGCCCGAGGTGCAGCGGCTGGTGGACACCGCGCTGGACGCGGGCGTCAACTTCGTCGACACCGCGGACGGCTACAGCGACGGCGAGAGCGAGGAACTGCTCGGCAAGGCGCTCGGCAAGCGGCGTCGCGACGTCGTACTGGCGACGAAGGTGCACTCCCGGACGGGCCCCGGCCCGAACGACGTCGGCACCTCCCGGCTGCACATCATGCAGAACCTGGAGGACAGCCTGCGCCGACTGGGCACCGATCACATCGACCTGTACCAGATCCACAACTTCGACCAGATCACTCCCATGGAGGAGATGCTGCGCGCGCTCGACGACGCGGTCCGGCAGGGCAAGGTCCGCTACATCGGTGCCGCAAACTTCGCCGCGTGGCAGATCTCCAAGGCGCTGGGTATCTCCGCCCGGGAGAAGCTGGCCGGGTTCGTCTCGGTGCAGGAGTACTACTCGCTGCTGGGCCGGGACGTGGAGCGCGACGTGGTGCCGATGGCGCTCAACGAGGGTGTCGGGCTGACCGTCTGGAGCCCGCTCGCCGGTGGTTTCCTCTCCGGCAAGGTCAGCCGGGACGGTGCCGTCGCCGACAGTGGCGCGCGCAGCGCCCAGCCCGGGTACGCCAGCTTCACCCCGTTCGACCCGGAGCACGCCTTCGGAGTGGTCGACGTGCTCAAGGGTGTCGCCGAGCGGCACGAGGTGAGCCCGGCCCGGGTGGCGGTCGCCTGGCTGCTGTCCCGACCGGCGGTGACCAGCGTGATCGTCGGTGCCCGCAAGCACGAGCAGTTGGTCGACAACATCGCTGCCTCGGATCTCACGCTGACCGAGCAGGACCTCACCGAGCTGGACGAGGCCACCAAGCTGCCCGTCGCGTACCCGAACTGGATCCAGGAAGGGTTCTTCGCCGGGATGCGCCACCCGCAGTAACGCGGCCCGGCCGACCTACTTGAGGATGAGCCGGTTCGTCTGCTCGAAGACGTCCAGGTCGGCAAGGGTCTCGATGACCGAGGTGGAGAGTGGGGCGGGAAACCGGTCGCGGGCGAAGAAGCCGGCGTCGGTGGTCTCGTCGGTGACCCGGGCCAACTGCCCGTCCCACTCCTCCACCTTGAACGCCGTCGTGAACACCTGGTACGTGTGGCCGTACATGTTGGTGCTCGTCCGGTCCGGCCCGGTGTAGAGCGCGAACGCGCAGACCCGCAGCGCGCGCAGCCCGGTCTCCTCGCGGACCTCGCGTACCGCGCAGTCGGCGATCGACTCGCCCAGCTCCATCGCGCCGGCCGGCATGGCCCACTGGCCGTTGTCCGAGCGTTTGATCAGCAGAATGCGTCCGGCGTCGTCGTTGACCACGGCACGGGCGCCGACGAACATCAGCGTCCGGTCCCCGGCGAGCGCGCGCAACTGCCCCACGTATGAGTCGGCCCAGGAGATGCTCACCTGCGACAACTTACGGGGGTTCCCAACGTGTGACCGCCGACACTAGCTTGTTACCCATGCGTAGCACGATGATGGACGCCCCTCTGCAGATCTCCCGGATCCTCGACCACGGTGCGCTGGTGCACGGCACGGCCGAGGTGGTCACCTGGACGGGTGCCGAACCCCGCCGGATGACGTACGCCGAGGTGGGCCGGGCCGCCGCACGGCTGGCGCACGGGCTGCGCGACGAGTGCGGGGTGACCGGCGACGAGCGGGTCGCGACCTTCATGTGGAACAACAACGAGCACCTGGTCGCCTACTTCGCGGTGCCGAGCATGGGCGCGGTGCTGCACACGCTGAACATCCGGCTCTTCCCCGACCAGGTCGTCTACATCGCCAACCACGCCGAGGACCGGGTGGTCCTCGTCGACAGCACGCTCATCCCGTTGCTGGCCCGGGTGATCGGTGAGCTGACCACCGTGCGGCACGTCGTGGTGGTCGGCGGCGGCGACCCGGCGCCGCTGGTGGCGGCGGCCGGCGACCGGATCACCGTGCACCATTGGGACGCGTTGCTCGCCGACCGGCCCGAGGTGTACGACTGGCCCGAGGTGGACGAGCGCGACGCCGCCGCGCTCTGCTACACCTCGGGCACCACAGGCAACCCGAAGGGTGTGGCCTACTCGCACCGGTCGATCTACCTGCACTCGTTGCAGGTCTGCATGCCGGAGGGGTTCGGCCTCGGCCCGACCGACCGCGAGTTGGCCATCGTGCCGATGTTCCACGCCATGTCCTGGGGCCTGCCCTACGCGGCCTTCCTCTCCGGCGCGTCGCTGATCATGCCGGACCGGTTCCTCCAGGCCGCGCCGATCGCCGAGATGATCGCCGCCGAGCGGCCCACCCTGGCCGGCGCGGTGCCTACCATCTGGACCGACCTGCTGGCCTACCTGGACACCCACGACGTGGACACCTCCTCGCTCGGTGAGGTGATCGTCGGCGGTTCGGCGTGCCCGCCGGCGCTGATGCACGCGTTCGACGAGCGGCACGGAATCGACGTCATCCACGCCTGGGGGATGACCGAGATGTCCCCGCTGGGGTCGGTCTCACGTCCACCCGCCGATGCGACGGGTGAGCAGGCGTGGCGTTACCGCTACACCCAGGGGAGGGTGCCGGCGGGCGTGCAGGCGCGGATCGTCGGCCCGTCGGGTGACCCGATGCCCGCCGACGGCACGGCAGTGGGCGAGCTGGAGGTCCGAGGGCCGTGGGTGACCGCCCGGTACGTCGGTGACGACGCCCCGGACGAGGAGAAGTTCCGCGACGGCTGGCTGCGCACCGGCGACGTGGGCACCCTCTCGCCGGACGGGTACATCAACCTGACCGACCGCGCCAAGGACGTGATCAAGTCCGGTGGTGAGTGGATCTCGTCGGTGGAGTTGGAGAACGCGCTGATGGCCCACCCGGCGGTGCTGGAGGCGTGCGTGGTGGGGGTCCCGGACGAGCGGTGGGACGAACGCCCGCTGGCCACCGTGGTGCTCCGGGAGGGCGCTTCGGTGACCGCCGAGGAGTTGCGGGACTTCCTGGCCGGGTCGGTGGCGCGCTGGCAGTTGCCCGAGCGTTGGGCGTTCATCGACACGGTGCCGAAGACGAGTGTCGGCAAGTTCGACAAGAAGGTCGTCCGTTCGCGGTACGCCGAGGGCGAGCTGAGTGTCCGGGAGCTGACAGCCCCGTAACGTTTTCCCCGGCACTGTCGCCTGTTGGGGCGGGAGTACTCCTGAAACCCTCCCCAGGGGCGGCCCCGGCGTTCGCACCGCGCCGGGGCCGCCCGCTCCACGCGGGTGACCCGCACCGTCATTGTTGCGAAAATTGTTCGCTTCTGTCCTGCTGACGGGGAAATCGGGTGGTCGGCGACCCGATCAGGCGTCGCTGGTGCTGATGAGCACCTTGCCCACCGCCGAGTCCTCCACCGCCTGGTGCGCCGCGGCCGCCTCCGCCAACGGGTAGTAGTGCAGCGGCAGACCGGCGTCCGCGCCGACCCGGATGCCACCCTGGCTGGCCGCCGCCGCCACGTCCTTCACGCCCAGCGCCTTGGCCGCCTTCGGCTCCGTGTAGACCAGGACGAACTGCCAGCGGGCGTTCGGCGCCATCATCGCCCGGATCGGGATGGTCACCTCGTCCCCGCCGTTGTCGGCGTACATGCAGACCGCGCCGCCGTGCCGCAGCACCCGAGCGTCGACAGCGGCGTTGCGGGCGGGGGAGACCTCAACGATCGTGTGGACCCCGTCGGGGGCGATCTTGTGGACCTCCTCGACCACGTCCTGCTCCCGATAGTTGATCACGAAGGAGGCGCCGGCCGAGGCCGCGAGCTGAGCCTTCTCCGCGCTGCTCACAGTGGCGATCACAGTGGCGTCGGCCCAGCGGGCGAGCTGGATCGCGGCGTTGCCGACAGCGCCCGCACCGCCCTGCACCAGCACCGTGTGATCCGCCAGCGCCCCGGCCCGCAGCGTGTCCGGCATGAACTCGCCAGCGGTCAGACAGCGGTGCGCGGTGAGGAACGGGATGCCCAGGGCCGCGCCCAGCTCGAACGGAGCGGCGCCGAGACGTACCGCCTGCCGAACCGGCACCAGCGTGTACTCCGCCGTCGTGCCCCACTGTCGCTGCCAGGCGGCCTCCCAGACCCACACCCGCTCACCGATCAGGTCGGGGTCTACCCCCTCGCCGACCGCCTCGACCAACCCCGCGCCGTCCTGCCCGGGGATCTGCCATCCGTTCGGCGGGGCGTTGCGGCGGGACTTCCAGTCGGTCGGGTTGACCCCGGAGACCGCCATCCGCACCAGGACTTCGCCCGCGCCCGGCTCCGGCACCGGCCGGTCGACCAGTTGCAGCACCGAACTGTCGCCGTTGCGCTCGTACACGATGGCCTTCATCAGTGGTCTCTACCCGGCTCGGCCCGGGTCAACCCAGCTCGTCCACCAGCTCCGGCGTCAGCTCACCGATCGCGTTCAACGTCACCACCGCCAGCCCGGCGGCGTCCGGGTCGAGCGGGTACGAGCCGTGCGGCACCGCCACCACCCGCATCCCCGCCGCCGCGGCGGAGCGCACCCCGTTGGACGAGTCCTCCACTGCCGCGCACCGGTCCGGGTCGACGCCGAGGCGCTGCGCCACGCTCAGGTACACGTCGGGTGCCGGCTTGCCCCGCTCGGTCTGCTCGGTGGAGAGGGTGGCGCCGAACGCGTCGGTCAGGCCGGTCGCCGCCAGCGCCGCCTCGATCAGCCGGGTCGGCGACGAACTGGCCAGCCCGAGCGGCCACCGCGCGGCCAGCCGGCGGACGACCTGGTCGGCGCCGTCGATGAGGGGTACGTGGTCCCGGTAGCGTCGGGTCATCTCCTCGACCACCTCGGCGGCGACCTGCTCGGCGGTGCGGTCGACGCCCAGCTCCCCGCTGAGGTAGTGGGCCCACTCGCCGGTGCTCATCCCCATGAGTCGGCGTTGCGTGTCCGGCTGCCACGTCCCGCCGTGCGCCGCCACGTACGCCCGGCGGACCTCCTCCCACACCGGTTCGGAATCCACGATCACGCCGTCCAGGTCGAAGACCACCGCATCAGTCACGGGCCCATCCTGCCCGATTCGTGGGGGCCCGGTCAGCCGGGCAACGCGGGCAGACCGAGCGGGCTGCCCTCGGGGAGCAGGGTGTGACCGGACCGGGCGATCGGCTCCAGCAGCTCCCGGAGCCGGTCCGTGTCGTGGGCGCCGAGCGCCTGCCACGGGTGCGCGGCGGCCCGGTCGGTGGCGTCCTCGATGGCCTGGAACTCGGCGCGGGCGTGGTCGGTGGCCGCGCCGTCACCGGTCAGCCAGCCCCGCTCGGTGAGCCGCCCGCGGGCGGCGTGCCACTGCTCCTCGGACCAGCCCCGGCCCAGCAGGTACTGCGGCGGCGAACCGTCCAGCGCGACCCGCCCGGTCAGCGTCTCCACCGGGTCCAGGCCGGCGGCCACCAGCGCCGCCACGTGCCCGTCCCCCCGGTGCTCGCGCAGCGTGGTGGCGGCCTGCCACAGCCGCGCCAGCGGGTATTCGCCGGCCGGGAGGGCCGCGTTGGCCGCGCCGAGCACCCGGCCGGCGGTCTGCGCCGCCGCCGCGGCCCGCTCCAGCAGGTCGGCGGCCTCCACCAGGTGCGACTCGGGTAGCTCGTAGGTCAGCTCGGCGAGCGCCTGCACGGCACCGGTCAGACGGGCGCGCAGCGCCTCCGGCGGGGTGGCCAACCGCCACACCGCCGGCAGCGCGCGGGCCACCATCGGCGGCGCGAAGTTGAAGAAGGCGGCGATCACCGGGGCCGCCTCGGTGGCCCCCAGCGGCGCGGCCCGGCCGGCGAAGTAACCGCGCCAGTAGCCGCGCAGCCCGACCGCCTCGTACGCGGCCCGGGCCCGGGGGTGCAGGTAGGTGACGGTGTGCACCGGCTCGAAGTACGCCCACATCGACCGGGCGGTCCGCCCAGGCTCGTCCAGCGCCGTCACATGCACCTCCGCGTCCCGGTTCCGGATGCTCACCCCGGGCGGCGAACCGCCCGGGGTGACGCCGAACCTACTGCCGCTGGGTGACGGGCCGGAAGCCCCATGTGAACAACTCCATCGCGTCCCGGCGACAACCGGGACGACCCGGACAGGTCACTGGGCGGCGATCACGTCCACCACGAAGCGCAGCGGACCGGTGGGACGTCCACCGGCGGCGGCCTCGTCGTTGCCGTACGCCAGCTCGCCCGGGATGTCGAGCTGCACCCGGCTGCCCACAGTCACTCCGACCAGGCCCTGGTCCCAGCCGGGGATGACCTGGCCGACGCCGATCGGGAAGGTGGCCGGCTGCCCGCCCTTCCAGGAGGAGTCGAACTCCTTGCCGTCCTTGTAGAACACCCCAACGTAGTTGGTGGTGATGTTCTGGCCCTTCTGCACCGCCGGGCCCTTGCCCTTGATCAGCGGGGTGACCGTGAGCTTCTTGAGGTCACCAGTGCCCGGCGTCACCGTCGGCTTGGTCTTCAGCGCCGGATCGGCGTCGGCGGGCAGCTGCGGCGCGGGCGGCGCGCCGGCCTCGTCGGGGGCCGGGGCGGAGGCGGACGGGGACGCGTCGGCCTGGGTCTTCGGCTTGTCGTCACCCCCGCCGATCGTCACGAAGACGCCGATCAGCACCCCGACCACGGCGACGGCGGCGAGGCCGCTGGCCCACGCGTTGCGCTTGCGCCTCGCGTCGGCGGCCTTCTTCGCCGCCAACTGGGCGGCCAGGCGGCGCCCCGACTTGGTTGCCGGGCTCTGGTCCGGGCCCGTCTGCTGCGTCCGCTCGCTCACGTCGTCGACTCCCTGCTGCGAAGTGTGGCCGGCACCCGGTGCCGGGGGGAAAGCCGACGCACACGGTACCCGCACCGCGGCCTACCGTGCCCGCCGCCGACGCCTCGGATCGCCCAGCGCGACAGTTCCGGGGCGTTCCTGGGCGGTTATTCCGGGACGACCATGAAGTCGGTCACGAACGACGTGATCCGGCCGTCGGCGGTACGGCCGATCCAGGTGCCGTAGCAGCCGTCGCCCCAACCGGTGGTCACGGTGACGACGTTGGCGCCGCTGGCCTCGTCCAGGACAGCGGTGATCAGCCCCGGGACCGGGGACGAGGGGAGCTTGTCGGGGATGAAGACCTCCTCGACCCGGTCGTAGTCCCAGCCTTCCAGGACACTGAGCGCTGTCGGGTCGGCGAGGGTGCCGGTGCCAGCGTCCACCCCGTACCCGAAGTAGTCGTCCGCACCGAGCGTGGCGACGTCCTGGTCGCCCGCGACCGCCGGTTCCCAGCTAATGGTCGGCTCGTCGGAGACAACCAGCTGAAACGCGGCCACCCGCCGGTCCACCTCGGCGTCCTCCCGGAGCACCACTGCCACCCAGGCGCGGGCGGCGTACCGGCCCGGCGGGACCGTGACAGTGAACGGCTCGCCCTCCGGGCAGACCAGCGGGTCACACCCGACCACCTGGCCGGTGGGCAGCACGACGTCGCCCGCCGGGTGAACCTCGATCAGGTATCCGCCGTGCTGGTCGGTGTAGCGGGCGCCGGGCGTCAGTAACCGGTCCAGATCAGGGGTGTACGGCATGGGGGCTCCTCCGGTCGCCAGCGGCCGGCGGAGCGTACCCGGCGAGGCGGACACCGCCGCCGCTGCCGTACGGTCAGGCGCTCTTGCGGGGTGCTGTCTTGCGGGCGGCGGTCTTCTTCGCCGGCTCCGCCTTCTTCGCGGGGGTCTTCTTGGCGGCGGTCTTCTTCGCCGGCTCGGCCGCCTTCTTCTCGGCGGTCTTCTTCGCCGCTGTCTTCTTCGCGGGCGCCTTGGCCGCCTTCTTCTCGGCTGCCTTCTGCGCGGACCGCGCCGACGAGATGGGCGTCGGCTCGCCGCCGCCGCCACCGCCGCGGGCGGGCTGCTCGCCGCGAGCCGCCTTGGCGCGTTCCACCGAGGCCTTCAACGCGGCCATCAGGTCCACCGCCGCGGCCGGGGCCTCCTCGACCTCCTCCGGCTGGACGACCTCCCGACCCTCCACCTTGGCGTCGATGACCTCCTGCAACGCGGCCCGGTAGTCGTCGGTGAAGACGTCCGGCTCGAACTCGCCGGTCATCGAGTCGATCAGTGAGCTGGCCATGGCAAGCTCCGGCGGGCGCACCTTGAGGTCCTCATCGAGGAAACCGAAGTCCGGGGTACGGATCTCGTCCGGCCAGAGCATTGTGTTGAGCAGCAGCACACCCTCGCGGACCCGCAGCGTGGCCAGCTGTTCCCGCTGGCGCAGCGCCACCTTGACGATGGCCACCCGCTCCGAGTCGGTCAGCGCGTCGCGTAGCAGCACGTACGGCTTGGTCGCCGCGCCCTCCGGCTCAAGGAAGTACGCCTTGTTGTAGAGGATCGGGTCGACCTGTTCGGCCGGCACGAACTCCAGCACGTCGATGGCACGGGAGCTGGTCAGCGGCAGGTCGGCGAAGTCCTCGTCGGTGAGGATCACCATTTCGCCGCCGCCGATGTCGTAGCCCTTGGCGATGTCGTCGTAGGTGACCTCTTCGCCGCAGACCGAGCAGGTGCGCTTGTAGCGGATCCGGCCGCCGTCCTCGCGGTGCACCTGGTGGAACCGAATGTCCTTCTCCTCGGTCGCGGAGTAGAGCTTCACCCCGATCGAGACGAGCCCGAACGACACGGCTCCCTTCCAGATGGCACGCATCCTGCGCTCCCTTCCCCGGTATCGACCATGCTCGCATCCGAAAGAACCGGACGCGAGGTGTTCGGGCTGCTACTACAGTCGGGTCGTGCCCGGCGCGCCGCTCAAGCCGATGCTCGCGATGACCGGGCCGCTCCCGGCGGGTGACGGCTGGGCGTACGAGTTCAAGTGGGACGGCGTCCGCGCCCTGGCCGACATCTCAGGTGGCGGTCAGCACCTTTATGCCCGTTCCGGCGTGGAGATCACCGCCGCGTACCCGGAGTTGGCCACCCTGCCCGAGCAGGTCGACGACGCGCTGCTCGACGGTGAGGTGGTGCTGCTCGGCCAGGGCGGGCAACCGTCGTTCACAGCGCTGGCCGAGCGGATGCACGTCCGGGACCGGGCCAAGGCCGCCCGGCTGGCAGCGGTCATGCCGGTGACGTACATGATCTTCGACCTGCTCCGGCTGAACGGCGACGACCTGACCGGCTGGCCGTACGAGCGCCGCCGGGAGGCGCTGGACGCGCTCGCGCTCGGTGGCCTCCGATGGGCGGTGCCGCCGATGTTCGCCGACGGGCCGGCCACCTACGAGGCGGCCGGCGAGCACGGCCTGGAGGGGGTGATGGCCAAGCGGGTCGGGGCCGTCTACCGCCCAGGGGTGCGCTCGCCGGACTGGGTGAAGGTCAAGCTGGAGGTGACCGGCGACTTCGTCATCGGCGGTTGGCGACCGGGCGCGCGCCGGATCGGCGGGCTGCTGGTCGGGGTGCCCGGCCCGGACGGTCGACTGATCTACCGGGGTCGGGTCGGCGGCGGGATCGGCGCGGCCATCGAGCGGCAGCTCCTCGCCGAGCTGGAGCCGCTGCGCTCCGGCGTGTCACCGTTCGCGCCGGGGATGCCACGCGAGGATGCGCGGGGCGCCATCTGGGTAACACCCCAGGTGGTGGTGGAGGTGAAGTACGGCCAGCGCACCCCCGACGGCCGGCTGCGCTTCCCCCGGGTGCTGCGGTTGCGCCCGGACAAGCCTCCGGAGGAGGTCGACGATGCCGGCTGAGCGGCTACGGGTGGACGTCGAAGGTCGCGCGCTGGAGTTGTCCAACCTGGACAAGGTGCTCTATCCGGCGGCCGGGTTCACCAAGGGTGAGGTGATCGACTACTACACCCGGATCTCCCCGGTGCTGCTGCCGCACCTGCGGGACCGACCGGTCACCCGGATCCGCTTCCCCAACGGGGTGGACGACAAGTCGTTCTTCGAGAAGAACACGCCGGCCGCGACCCCGGGCTGGGTGCGGGTGGAGAACCTGCCGGCACCCGGGTCGACGAAGGGCCGGGAGACCATCGACTACGTGGTCGCCGACGACCTGCCCACCCTGGTCTGGCTGGCCAACCTGGCGGCGTTGGAACTGCACACACCGCAGTGGAAGGTGGGCGAACACCCGGACATGATGGTCGTCGACCTGGACCCGGGCCCGCCGGCCGGGCTCGCCGAGTGTTGCCCGGTGGCGGTCCTGATGCGCGACCGCCTCGCCGACGACGGCATCGAGTCGTACCCGAAGACGTCCGGCAAGAAGGGCATGCAGCTCTGCTGCCCGATCGCCGGCACCCAGTCGTCCGACGTCGTCTCCGACTACGCCCGGCGGATCGCCCAGGAGTTGGAGAAGGCCCACCCGAAGCTGATCGTGTCGAAGATGGCGAAGAACCTCCGACCGGGCAAGGTCTTCATCGACTGGAGCCAGAACAACGCGGCGAAGACCACTGTGGCGCCGTACTCGCTGCGGGCCCAGTCGGTGCCGTCGGTGTCGACGCCACTGACCTGGGACGAGGTCGAGGCCGGCGCGCGCGGCCGGAAGCCGGCCGTCCGCCAGTTCACCGCCGCCGAGGTCCTGGCCCGGGTCGAGGAGTACGACGACCTGCTCGGCCCGCTGCTCGACGGCGGCCCGGAACTGCCCACCCGCTGACGGGCGCGCCGTGTTGTCGGGGGGCGTCAGCTTGCGCCGACGGGAACAGCGGGCGAGGCACGGCGCAGCCGCCACCAGGCGCCGCCGATCACTGCGACAGTGATGACGGTGACCGCGACGTCGCCGGCCAGGGCTGCGGCCGGGCTCGCCGGGGAGTATGGCGGCACCAGGTACGCGAACGCGGCGGCCGTGACCAGGCCCGCGGTGCCGGCAACGAGCACGTGCCGCTGCCCCCAGCCGTTCTGGGACGACCAGTACGCGACGAGCCCTCCGGCGACGGCGGAGAGCGAAAGCGCGATGATCATCCCCGGCCAACCGGGCGTCAGGTCGGAGCCGAGGCGGACGACGACAACGGGCAGACCGACCCAGAGTGGATGCGGCACCCGACGGGCTCGGCGCGGGCGAGGGTGACGCCAGCGGGGCAGCACTGCGACAGCGACCAGGGCGAGGACCAGCACGGCGGCGAAGGCCAGTTGGAGCGGGCTGGCCAGGAAGCCCTTCCGGCCGCTGCTGTCGGAGAAGATCAACAGGCTGCCGAGCAGGTAGAGTGCGCCGATCACGGCGAGACCGGGCCGGCCCAGCCACGGCCGTAGCCGCCGTTCCGGCCCGAGGAACGACTCGATGAGCACTATCGGCGCGCAGATCGTCAGCACGATGTGGTTGCCCACGTAGTCGAACGCCTGCCGGAGGCTGAAGTCGAGCCCCGGCACCAGCGTCGCCTCGGCGGCGGCCCGGGTGTCGGCGTACTGGGTGTCGTCGAGGAAGTCGCTGTTGAACAACGACTGGTCGACCAGCCCGGCCTGGAGCACGCCGAACGCGGCGGCGAGCAGCACTATCGTCGGCCAACCCGCGCCGAGGCGGCGGGCGGTCTCCCGGATCAGGAGCGCCGCGCCGCCGTACATCGGGCCCAGGAAGATCAGCACCGGGAGGAAGTCGTCGATGGCGAAGCCACCCCACGAGCACTCGGCCGCCCACGGCGCGAGCAGCAGCAACGCGATCACCGGCAGGAGCCGCCGGCGCAACGGCAGGCGGCCAGCGTCGGCGGGGTTGTCGGCGGCGGGATGGTCGGCGGTGACGGGGTCGGGTCCGGTCGGCATTGGCGCTCCTCGGCGGCGTCTCGGGGATCGTTCCCCGCACACTGCGCGAGCTACCCGGTCACCCGATACGGCCATCGGCCGACGACCGGTGCGACCAAAGTCGTTGAGTACTGTGATGCCGACGTCGACCCGGGGAGCGTGGAGATGCAGCCAACCGTCACGGCCGACCTGGCGGCCCGGCCCGTCGAGGCCGATCGTCCGCTGCTCAGCTACCGCGACGAGGCGACCGGCGAGCGTGTCGACCTGACGGCACAGCAGGTCGGCCAGTGGGCGGCACGCAGCGCGAGCCTGCTGCGGGACGGCTGCCGGCTCGGCCCCGGCAGCCGCGTAGCGGTCCTGCTGCCGCCGCACTGGCGTACCGCCGCTGTGTTGTTGGGCGCCTGGGCCTCGGGCCTGGCGGTGTCGTTCCGACCGCGCGCCACGGCGGGCCTGGCGGTGCTCGAATCGGGCGGCGACCGGCCGTTCGACGCGGTCTTCGTGACGCCGGAGCGGCAGGACGACTGGCTGGAGGACGTGCCGGACGCGCCGCACCGCTATCTCGTCGGCACCGGGCCGGGGCGGCTGGACGACGTGCCGTTGGGCTGGTTGGACTGGTCCGCCGAGGTGCTCCGGCACGGCGACGGCACGCCCGACCACACTGCCATCCACCCGTCGGACCCGGCCACCGCTGACGGCACCACCTACGGTCAGTGGGGCGCGCTCGCCCAGGAGTTCGCCACGATGCTGGACCTGCGCGCCGGCGACCGCCTGCTGGTCGACGCCGCCGAGACCGAGCAGCCGCTGAAGTGGTTGCTCGCGCCACTCTCGGCCGGCGCGTCAGTGGTGATCAGCGCCAACCTCGACCCGGCGCGGCGGGACGCGGTAGTCGTCGCCGAACAGGTGACCCGCGTCCTCTGAACCCCGCCGGAGCGGCCCAAACAGCGCTGGCCGATCCGGTTCCGTTACATCGCCATCTGCCCTGCTCAGAGGGTCTTTTGTCGATGCCGTCGGCGTGTTCTCATACCCGAACAGCGACGTCATCGACACCGCACCGTCTCCCTCATCGAAAGGTGCACCGATGCGCAGAAGACCGACCTTCCGACTGGCGGTCCTCACCGCCACCGCCGCGACGATCCTGGCGTCCGGCGGTGCCTCCGGGGCACTCGCCACGGCCGCGCCAGCGACCGCCTCCCCGTCCGTCACCGCGTGTGAGCCGGGCACCGGCGCGCACAGCGCGGCCCGGGTGGCCGAGGGCGCCGCCGCCCAGGAGCCGGCGCTGTACGCCACGAACGAAGCCAAGGCGTACGGCGTGATCAAAGACGCGCCGCGGCTGCCGAACGGCAGCGTCACGGTGCCGACGGTCTTCCACATGATCTCCGACCATCCGCTCACCGCAGCCGAGACGACCAGGTGGAACACCCTGATCGCCGCGCAGATGGCCGTGCTCAACGACTCGTTCGCCGGCCGTACGGCCGGAGACGCCTCGAACACGCCGTTCCGGTTCTCGCTCGTCGACACGACGTGGACGGTGAACAGCGCCTGGTACACGGTAGTGCCGGGCAAGAACGAGCGGGACATGAAGAAGGCGCTGTACCCCGGCGACTCGGAGACCCTCAACGTGTACGCGGCCAACATCGGCGACGGGCTGCTCGGCTGGGCGTACTTCCCGAAGGGCTACAACAACGGGCGCGACTACATCGACGGCGTGGTGATGCTCGACGAGTCGATGCCTGGTGGTACGGCCGGCAAGTACGCCCTGGGCGACACGCTGACGCACGAGGTCGGGCACTGGCTGATGCTGGAGCACACCTTCGCGCACGGCTGCTCCGCTTCCGGCGACTTCGTGGCGGACACCCCGCGTGAGGCGGCGCCGCAGTTCGACTGCCCGGTGGGCGCGGACTCCTGCGCCGCGCCCGGGCTCGACCCGATCCACAACTTCATGGACTACACGCAGGACTCCTGCATGAACATGTTCACGGCCGGGCAGGCCGACCGGATGAGCGACGCCTGGGTGGCGTTCCGGGCCGGCGGCGCCGGATAGCCCACTGGCGGTCGGGGTCGGCGGTTCGCTCTGCGGCGAACCGCCGGCCCCTCTCGCTTCACCCTTCCGGTGGAGCCCGCTCGTTCCTTCGATCCTCACGTTTCGCCTGCTCCTACGCTTCGCCGAAGGTATCTGGCACGTTCATCGGCAGGGCGGGGGACACATGGCGTCGGGGCGTACACGTCGGACACTGGTGTCGGTGGTGGCCGGTGGACTGTTCGCTCTCGGCGTGGTCGCGCCCGGCCCGGCGGCGGCACCGCTGCCCCGGGCGGCCCAGGCCGACGGCCCTACCGTTCCCGAACCACGCGAGCCGCGCCCACCGCTGCTCCCCGCGGACTTTCAGGGCACCGGCCGGTACATCGTGCGGGACCTCGGCATCGACGTGCCGTTCTCCTGGCAGGGCCGCGACGGCAACAGCCAGATGACCGCCGGTGGCCCGGACCACCCGATCTGGTTCACGAACCTGATCTACGAGAACACGCTCTACACGCTCACCTACAGGTGGCCGAACATTCCGCTGTTCCCGCCCCGCGCGTGCAGCAAGGTGCCGGGGTTCTTCAACCGGCAGATCTTCAACGACAAGCTGAAGACCGCCCGCTACGTGGGGCCGGAGGTCCTGCAAGGTGAGAAGGACCGGCACGTGGACCACTGGCGGGTCGGGGTGGTCGGCGGCTCCACAGTGCCTGGGGAGTTCTTCCGGTTCCCGCTCGCGCTCGGCGACATCTACGTCGACCAGCGCGACCCGAGTCGGTGGTGGCAGGTGTTGCAGTTCGGCCTGCAGAACCTCTTCGACCCGGAGCTGGACGAATGGTTCACCATGGACACCTTCGAGCACCGCCCCGGCGAGGTCACCCTCCCCGACCGCTGCCCACCGCCCACGTCCTGACCCATCCACTGCGTTGATCAAGAGGTTTGCGTCATCGATCGGCCCGATGATGACGCAAACCTCTTGATCAACATGGGCGGGGGCCAGGGTGGGGCCGGGTGGGGTTGGGTCTGGTTACAGGGCGAACAGCAGGGCGGCGTTCAGGAGTACGACCATGGCGGTGGCGAAGTGGATGCCGAAGGCGACGGCCTTCGTGCCACCGTTGCGCAGCACGATGAGGGTGTCGCCCAGCGGAACGAGCGCGACGACAAGCATGTACCACGCGACCGCCTCGGCAGTGGTGAAGGCGATCAGGGCGAGCCCGAGCAGCCCGAACGTGAGGTCCTTCAGTCCTTTGACGGTCAGGTAGGCGGGGTCGCCGTCCGGCTTGGCCGGGACCCCGTACCCAGCGGCTGCGGCCTGCGGCACCAGCAGGAACCGCGCACCGATGAAGACGACGAAGAGGCTGAGTACGACGGCGAGCCCGTAGGCGAGGGGTGCCAGCATGGGTCTACTCCAATTCCTAGCGCTGCTAGATATAAGAGCGACGCTAGCAGAGCATCGACAGCTTCGCTAGCGGTGCTAGGGTTGCTGTCATGTCGACTCAGGCACGCCGCGAGCGCGAGCGGGCGGAACGGGAACGCGCCATCATCGCCGCTGCCCGCGACCTCGCCCTCGCGGAAGGCTGGGACGCGGTGACCACCCGGCGGCTCGCCGCCGAGATCGAATACAGTCAGCCCGTCCTCTACAGCCACTTCAAGGGCAAGGACGCCATCATGGCGGCGGTCGCCGTCGAGGGCTTCGCCGAACTGGCAACCGCGCTGGTGTCCGCCCGCGCCTCCGCGGCAGACCCACGACAGGCGGTCGCCGATGTCGCGGCGGCGTACGTCACGTTCGCCGAGCAGCGCCCAGCGCTCTATGACGCGATGTTCACCCTCGCCGTGGACTTGCCGTTCGCCAGCCAGACCGTCCCGACCGACCTGGCCCGGGGCTTCGCCGAGCTGGCCGAGACGGTGCGCCCATTCGCCGGTGGCGGCGACCTGGAGACGCTCACCGAGACGTTCTGGAGCGGCCTGCACGGGCTGGTCACGCTGATGCGCAGCGGCCGACTCCGCCGCCCCGGCCACGACCGCCGGCTGACAGTGCTGGTGGACCGCTTCTCCCGGTGAGCGCGCTCGCCGTCAAAGGCCCAGGCGCACCCTGGGCCTACCGACGATTGGGCCGCAGCGGATGCCGGGCGCAGGGCGCGAGGTGGTCGACCGGCAGGGCGCACCGCGCGCCGCCGGGCAGTGATCGATCACAGAAGACCCAATGTCGTACGCCCTGCTGGTCCTCCGCCGAGACGGTGACCCCGCCCGGCTCGACCTGCGCACTGAGCCGCACCAACACCCGAGCGGCGGTACGCGCGAAGATCCGGGCGTGCAGCAAATCCGGCGCGGTGATCGGCAGGTGGATCACCCAACGCCCGCTCATCGGTGGTGGCACCGTTCGAGAAGCTGACGGGGCTGCGGCGGATCGTCCCGCCCTCTCGTCGCACGTGGCTCCTCGCGCCGCCTCGGCAGCCGACGGATCAGGTTGCGCACGGTGACCGCCCTTCGTCGGATGCATCGGCGTGCAGGGGCGGCCTCCGCCGGTTGCGGTCGACGGAGACCGCCCCGCCCTGCGGCCGTCCGGGGGGTACGGCAGCAGACCGCGCCGGGGAGCGCGGCGGGTGAGGTCTCGGCGGCGATGCGAGACCAGTACGAGAGGCGCCAACCGACCGCAGCAGCACCGCATCACCGAGAGCGACGCTACCGATACTGAGTCACCTATGTCAAGAACGTCTCCGAGTCATCTACCCACCTACGTCACTCGCGCTACATACGTTGCCTGCGTCGACGCGGCTGATCAATACTGGGCGAGCCAACCGACTGCAAGGGGCTCCACGTGCCTATCCCGCCCACTATGGACGAACTGCTCGACGACCTCCTGAAGAAGATCAAGAGCGGGGCCTATTCGCCTGGGTCCCAGCTCCCGTCCGGGCGCGTATTGGCAGACGAGTACGACGTCTCACAGTCCACGATCAGTCGTGCGGTGGCGAAGCTGCGGAAGCAGGG
Organism: Micromonospora sp. NPDC048947; assembly: GCF_040649495.1. Classification (NCBI taxonomy): domain Bacteria; kingdom Bacillati; phylum Actinomycetota; class Actinomycetes; order Micromonosporales; family Micromonosporaceae; genus Micromonospora; species Micromonospora sp. NPDC048947. The sequence continues at coordinate 118,265 of NZ_JBEZFO010000019.1, read as the reverse complement.
CGTGCTCGTTGGCCGCCCGGGGCGCGGAGTCTTCGTCGCGGAGTCCGCCAAGCGCTGACGCTCGTTGACGGCCGGGTCGTGCTCTACTATGCCGCCGACCCGGAGTCGCCCACGGCCCACCGCGCACTCGGACGGCCGATTCGTCCAGGACAGTCGACGGTCGATTCGTCGACGACGGTGGCCGGCCGATTCGTCCAGGACGGTGGATGGCCGATTCGTCCACGACGGTCGACGGCCGATTCGTCTACGACATCAGGTCCATAGCGAGCGCAAGAGACGCGGCGTCCCCGCTCGGCCGTGCCCCGCGCTCGCTCCGTGCTCGCCGCGCGCGCCCCTCGCCCCGCGCGCGCCCCGCGCGCCTTGGCCGCGCCCGCGCCTGCGACGCGCTGATCGACTCGGTCTTCAGGAAATCGGGGCATTGAGCTGCCCCGGACACCGCGACTTTCTGAAAACCGAGTCGATCAAGGTCGTGCGTGCGTCAGTCGACAGTCGGCAGCTTCGGGCCGAGGACGTCGTCGGCGTCGACGATCGTGTACGCGTACCCCTGCTCGGCGAGGAAGCGCTGCCGGTGCGCCGCGTACTCCGTGTCGATGGTGTCCCGGGAGACCACCGTGTAGAAGTGCGCCTGCCGGCCGTCGGCCTTCGGCCGGAGCACACGACCGAGCCGCTGCGCCTCCTCCTGGCGTGACCCGAACGTCCCGGACACCTGGATCGCCACCGCCGCCTCGGGCAGGTCGATGGAGAAGTTGCCGACCTTCGAGATGACCAAGGTCCGCAACGAACCGGACCGGAACGCGTCGAACAGCCGCTCCCGCTCCTTGTTCGTGGTCGAACCCTGAATGATCGGCGCGTCCAGGTATTCCCCGAGCTGGTGCAACTGGTCGATGTACGCGCCGATCACCAGCACCTGGTCGTCCGGGTGCCGCTCGACGAGCGCCTTGACCACCGGCAGCTTGGTGCGGGCGGTCGCCGCCATCCGGTAGCGCTCCTCCGCCTCCGCCGTCGCGTACGACATCCGCTCCGCGTCGGTCAGGGTCACCCGGACCTCGGTGCACTCGGCCGGGGCGATCCAGCCCTGCGACTCGATGTCCTTCCACGGCGCGTCGTACCGCTTCGGCCCGATCAGGCTGAACACGTCACCCTCGCGGCCGTCCTCGCGTACCAGGGTCGCCGTGAGGCCCAGCCGGCGGCGGGCCTGGAGGTCCGCGGTGAACCGGAAGATCGGCGCGGGCAGCAGGTGTACCTCGTCGTAGACGACCAGGCCCCAGTCGCGGGCCCCGAAGAGGTCCAGGTGGGTGAACGCGCCGCCGCGCCGGGAGGTGAGCACCTGGTACGTGGCGATGGTGACCGGGCGGATCTCCTTGCGCTCGCCGGAGTACTCGCCGATCTCCTCCTCGGTCAGCGAGGTACGGGCGATCAGCTCCCGCTTCCACTGCCGGCCGGCGACAGTGTTGGTGACCAGGATCAGGGTGGTCGCCTTCGCCTCGGCCATCGCCGCCGCGCCGACCAGGGTCTTGCCGGCGCCGCAGGGCAGCACCACCACCCCCGACCCGCCGGCCCAGAACGCCTCCACGGCCTCCCGCTGGTACGAGCGCAGCGTCCACGGCTTGCGCCCGTCCTTGCCGGCCTCGGCCAGCTCGATCGGGTGCGCCTCACCGTCGACGTAACCGGCCAGGTCCTCCGCCGGCCAGCCCAGCTTGAGCAGCGCCTGCTTGAGCCGGCCACGCTCGGACGGGTGCACCCGGATGGTGTCGTCGTCGATCTTGTCGCCGAGCATTCCGGCGAGCTTCTTGCTCTTCGCCACCTCGATCAGCACCAGCCGGTCCAGTGCGCGCAGCACCAGCCCGTACGCCGGGTCGTTGGCGAGCTGAAGCCGGCCGTACCGGTCCATCGTCTCGGCCACGTCCACCAGCAGCGCGTGCGGCACCGGGTAGCGGGAGTACTTGAGCAGCGAATCCACGACGCCCTCGGCGTCGTGCCCCGCCGCGCGGGCGTTCCACAGACCCAGCGGGGTCAGCCGGTAGGTGTGCACGTGCTCCGGCGAGCGTTCCAGCTCCGCGAACGGCGCGATCGCCATCCGGCAGGCCTGCGCGTCGGGGTGGTCGATCTCCAGCAGCAGGGTCTTGTCCGACTGCACGATCAGTGGTCCACCGCTCACGCCAGCGTCCTCTCCTCGGTTGGCCGACCGGCCGGAACGGGTCGCATACCCGCTGCTGGCCGACCATCCAGTGTTGCACGATGCGGGACTGCGGAAGAAAGATGCTCACCGGGCGCAACCGTGATGGCACTCACGAACGTCTAGTAAAGGGACGACTGTCTGGGGAGGGCCCATGAAGCATGTTCGGATCGCCTCCCGGCTGGTTGCCCTCGTGGTGGTCGTGCTGGTCGGCGCGGGAGCGTGCGCGTTCGATCCGCAGTCCGGCGGGAGTGGTGGCGGGGGAGCCGCCCCAGCCGGTGCGGCGGAACAGGCAACGGGGGCGGGCGACACGTCCGGGCCCGACCAGCACGGCCGGCCCACACCGGCCGCGCCCACAGCGAAGCCCTCCCGGAAACCCACCCCAAAGCCGACCCGCCCGGCACCCACCACGACCCCCGGCGCCGGTACGCCGACCGTCGCCGGCTGCCCCCAGGGGCAGCACCAGCGCGCGGTGGAGACCCACCTGGCCCGGTTGGGTGGGTTCGGGGCGGTGACAGTGGACGGCCGGCAGTCCGCCGCCGACTGCGCGGCGATCAAGAAGTTCCAGAAGAGGTACGGCATTCGCCCCGTCGAGGGTCGCGCCGGACCAACCACCCTCGACGTGGCCCAGCGCCTCGCCACCACCGACACGACCCGCTGCAAGGCCGGCACCGGCACCACGTTCTGCGTGGACCTGACCCGGCAGACCGTCTGGGCGCTCCGCGGCGGCAAGGTGATCATGGCACCGACGGTGACCCGCACCGGCATGTCCGGCTACCGCACCCCGGCCGGCACGTACGCGGTCAACTACCGGAACCCCAAGGAATGGTCGAACCCGTACGAGGTGTGGCTGCCGTACTGGCAGCACTTCACCCAGGGGATGGGCTTCCACGAGACCACCACCTACCTGCACGAAAAGTCGATCGGCTCGCACGGGTGCGTCAACCTGTTGCACGCCGACGCCGTCCGGATGTGGGAGCTCGGCAAGGTCGGCACCCGGGTGGTGCTGATCGGCCGACGCCCCGGCACCTGAGTGACACGGAACGAATCGCGGCGGTAACCCCCTGTCCGACCGGACCAACGAGTGTCACCCTTGGAGTCCAGGGCCGGACCGGGCGGGGAGGCTGGGCATGACGGTCGACCGTGACGTGATCGCGGAGCACGAGCACGCACCACCCGACGAGGTGTCCCGAGCGACTGTGATCGCGTACGCCGTCGCGGCGACGCTCCTCCTCGGGTGGTTCCTCTTCGGCTGGCTGGTGCTCCAGCAGGGCTTCGTCGACTCGGTCGGGGAATCCGCCGGCGCCGGCTTCGCGCTGCTGCTGATCATCTCGGTGGTCGGCACCGTACGCCGCAGCCGCCGCTGACCGACGGCGCCCGTGGTAGCCGCCGGTCAGTCCGCCACCACCGCCGCGGTGATCCGGTGCAGCGCGAACGTGTGCAGCATCTCGGTCCGTTCGTCCTCGGCCCGCAGATAGCCGGCACCGATCGAGACCGGCTTGAGCAGGCGTGACGCCGTCGCCCCGTGCGCGTCGACGTAACCGACCCAGACCAGCGCCTTGTCCCGGACCGCCTGCTGGAGCACCGCCAGGGCCTCGCTGTGGGTGTGCGCCGGCACCGGGCCGCCGCCCAGCCCTGGCGCGCCGCCGCGTACCACCGCCGGTGCCCGTCGGGCGGCCCGCGCCGCCGCGTCGCCTCGCCGGATGTGCTCCACCACGCCGAGCAGCCGGGGCATGGGCAGCTTCGGGGCGGCCAGCGGGTCGATCGTCCTGGTGGTCACCGACACCCGGGGCGGGGCCCGCCGGATTCGCGGCCGGGTCAGCACCGTGCTGCCGGTGCCGTCCTCCTGCACCGGGGCGTACCCCGCGTCGCGCAGCGCGCCCAGCAGCCGACCAACCTGGTACTGCGTACACAGCACCGTCGGCGCGAGCCGGCGCAGCGCCAACGACTCCAACCGCCGGTCGGCCAACACCTCGCTGATCAGCGTCTCGTCGTCGCTGCGCAGGTACGCCCCGGCCAGGCCGACCCGCAGCCCGCCGTGCTTACGGGCCACGTCGTCGATCAGGTAGGTGAGCCCCTGTGGCACCGGGGTACGTGACCGACGCCGGAACACGTCGTGCAGGTCGTCGGCCGTGTAGCCGGAATCCAGGGCCCGCCGCACGCTCGCCGTGGTGACACGGTGCACACTGGCCCCGCCGGCCGATTCGAGCTCGGTCATCGCCTCCAACTCGACGGCGAGCGCCGGTTCGGGTGGGCCGGGCACCACCACTGTCAGGTCGGCCTGCACCAGGAAGTGGTCGACCGGTGCGGGCAGCAGCGCGTCCAATGCCCGTGCGGCACCGGACGGCTCGCCGCTCTCGACGTCGGCGTGCACGCCCAGCGGGTCGTCACCCCGCTCGTCGGTCGACGTCAGGTCCCCCAGCAGCAGCCGACCGTACGAGGTGAGCGCCCCCAGCCCTGTCACGCCCAGCTGTGCGGCCTCGGCCAGCACCTCCCGGTGGGCGGCGTCCCGGCCCCGGCTGCGACGCGGGGCCCGCCAGTCCAGCAGCTCCTGCACCTCCTGCGGGGTGGGTGCCGTCGCCGGCTCCAGATCGGCGAGTACGCCGAGCACCGCCCGTCGGGTGGCCGGCACGCCGGCCCGCTCGGCCTCGGCGGAGAGCACAGTGATCGGCCGGTCCCGCTCGTCACGGCGGCCCACCAGCCCCACCTGCCGGGTCATGGTCAGCCACGCTCGGGCGAGCTGCTCCCACCGTTGGGCCAGCGAGGCGGCCCGCCACACCTCGTACCCGCCGGTCGGCAGCACCTGCTGATCCGCCCCGTACCGGCCGGTGGTCGCACCGGGCATCTCCAGCTCACCGAGGAGCCCCGCCGCGTACGCCACCTCCAGCAGCAGCGCCGTGGTGGGTTCGTCCAGCCCGCCGGTACGCGCCAACCGGCGCAGGTCCCGTACACCGATGCCACCCGAACGCAGCACCGGCGCGGGCTCGTCGGCGAGCTGCTCCAGCAGCCCTTCGGTGTTTCGGACCACCTCCATGGTCTGGCCGGCACCGGCCGAGTCGACAGCTTTCGGCTCGCGCGGCGCGGCGGCCACCGGCGGTGGGCTGGTACGCAGCGGCCCGAGGGGGCCGCTGTCGCGGCGCAGCAGCAGGCCGACCTCGCGGGGCAGCTCCACAGTTCCGCTGGCCGTGGACGAGCCTGTCGTCGCTGGGACCAGCAGTCGGTTGTCGACGAGCCACCGCACCGGGGAGCCGGTCGGGGCGCCCCCGTTGGTCGGGTCGGTGAGGACCGGGTCCGCCGCGCCGAGCGGGGGCGCCTGCAACGCCCCCGGCGGCACGCTGCCCACCGGCGGGCCGGCCGCCAACCGGTCCAGGATCGCCCGGGCCGAGGGTGGGGCGGCGAGCACCGTCCGTCGGAGCTTCGCCGGGTCCGCGCAGAGCGCGGCAGTGCGCGGGTCCAGCTCCGCGGCTGGTCGGCCGAGCCCAGCGGGGTACGGGGAGACCTCGTCGACGGCGGGCAGCACCTGGAGCGCGTGCTCCGGGCCGTACAGCAGGAAGAGCGCACGCAGTCGGCCCACGGCGGCCCGGACGGCCGTCGGAGCCGGCGGTTGCGGCCCGGAGGTCGCCATCGCGAGCACGGTGTCGGTGGCGGTGGTGGCGTCGTCCGGATTCCGGGTGAGCCGGGCGGCGTCGAGGATCTGGAGGGTGAACTGGTCCAGACCGTCCAGCGCGCGGGCCACGGAGACCCGGGACTGGGCCCGGATGGCCAGGGCGGAGACGTCGGCCGGCACGGGCACGACGAGGTCGGGCCGCAGCTGGAGGAGCGCGGCCAGTGACTCGTCGGGCAGCGACCGCAGGTGGTCGGCGAGTGAGGTGGTCATCGTCTTTCCACGCTAGCCCGGCACCGGGCTTCCGCGCCCCTCGGACGTCCGGTCGACCGGGAGTAGCCGGTACGTTTCTCGACATGCCCGCACTGACCGTCGGATTCGACCTCGACATGACCCTGGTGGACTCCCGCCCCGGCATCGCCGCGACGTACCGGGCGCTGACCGCGAGGACCGGTGTGCCGGTCGATGCCGAACTGGCGGTGTCCCGGCTCGGGCCACCGCTGCGTACCGAGATCGCGCACTGGTTCCCGCCGGAGCAGGTCGAGTCGGCCGTGCGGGTGTATCGCGAGCTCTACCCGGCGTACGCGATCACCCCGACGCTCCTGCTGCCCGGCGCGCGGGAGGCCGTCGAGGCGATCCGTGCGCGGGGTGGCCGGGTGCTGGTCGTCACATCCAAGATCGGTCGGCTGGCCCGGTTGCACCTGGACCACCTCGGTCTCACTGTCGACGAGCTGGCCGGCGACCTGTTCGCCGAGCAGAAGGCGACAGCTCTGCGGGAGCACGGCGCCACCCACTACGTCGGTGACCATGTCGCGGACATGGTGGCGGCGGCGGCGGCCGGGGTGCCCGGCATCGCTGTGGCGACCGGCCCGTGCTCCGCCGACGAGCTGCGCGCGGCCGGGGCGGAAGTGGTGCTGGACGAGCTCACCGAATTCCCAGCGGCGCTCGACGGGATGATCCAGCTAGCCTTGGAGCAGTAGCGGCTCAAGTGAAGCAGGGGTTTTCAGGTGCCTACGGGTCGAGTGAAGTGGTACGACACGGCCAAGGGATACGGCTTCGTCACGAGTGACGAGGGCGGCGACGTGTTCCTGCCCAAGGGGGCGCTGCCGGCGGGTGTCACCGACCTCAAGGGTGGCCAGCGGGTCGACTTCAGCGTGGTGGACAGCCGCCGGGGCGCGCAGGCCATGGGGGTCAAGCTGCTGGACGCGCCGCCGTCGATGGCAGAGCTACGCCGTCGGCCGGCCGAGGAGCTGCACGGCCTGGTCGAAGACATGATCAAGGTGCTGGAGGCGAAGGTCCAGCCGGACCTGCGCCGGGGTCGATACCCGGACAGGAAGGCCGCGCAGAAGATCGCTCAGCTGGTCCACGCGGTGGCCCGCGAGCTGGAGGTCTGAGGCACCAGGCCGGCGGTGGCGGCCCGGTCGAGCAGTGCCGCCACCGCGGCGAAACCGGCCTCGCCCAGGTCCGCTGTGAACTCGTTGACGTAGAGGCCGATGTGCCGGTCGACCACGTCGAGCTCCATCTCCTGGGCGTGCGACAGCACGTACTCCCGGCTGGCCGCCGGGTCCGCCCAGGCCTGCCGGACCGACTCGCGGACCCAGCCGGCCGCGGCCTCCGGGTCGACCGCCCCGCGTCGGGCCAGGATCGCGCCGAGGGGGATGGGCAGACCGGTGTCGGCCTCCCACCATTCGCCGAGGTCGACAAGGGCGCTCAGGCCGTGCCGGTGGTAGGTGAACCGGGCCTCGTGGATGACCAGCCCAGCGTCGTAGCGCCCAGCCGCCACGCCCGGCATGATCTCGTGGAACGGAACCACCTCGATCCGGGCCGGTGGCCGCCCGGCCGACCAGAGCCGGAACAGCAGGTACGCGGTGGTCCGGTCACCCGGCACCGCCACCGTCGCACCGGTCAGGTCGGTGCGGTCCGGCCCGCCGTCACTGTCGCCCCGGGTGAGCACCAGCGGACCGCAACCGCGACCGAGGGCGCCGCCACAGGGCAGCAGGTGGTAGTCGTCGAGCAGCCACGGCAGCGCCGCGAAGCTCACCTTCACCAGGTCGAACGCGCCCCGCTCGGCCGCCGTGTTCGTGACGTCCACGTCGGCGTACGTCACCTCGACCGGCGGCGCGCCGGGCACCTGCCCGTGCACCAGCGCGTGGAAGACGAACGTGTCGTTGGGGCAGGGCGAGATAGCCAGGGAGAGCGCCACACCCTCACGGTAGCCCCGCCCTCCGCCCGGGGTCAGTGCCCACCCCACGACTGTGATCCGCAGCGGTGTTCCGAGTCGGAGCGAGGCGGCGGCACGAACCCGGCGGAAGCCTCGCCGGGTGGAAGGGACGCGTGGGAACGACCGACCCGGCCGGGTCCAGCACCTGCCCAGGTCTCCCTTTGGAGCTGATGCCATAAACGAATCGCCCGGCGTCGGCTCTCACGGGGCTCGCGGGAGAGTAGGTCGTCCACCGAGCCGAGCGGTTGTCCACAGCGTTGTCCACAGCCCGACGCGGGGGTGTTGATCGCGCACTGACCAGCCGGGACCATCGGCCTGTGACCGAGGCGAGTGACAACACCGACGAGGCCGGCGGAGCCGATCTCGGGCAGGCGCTCCGTGCGTTGCGTCGACGGGCCGATCTGAGTCAGCGACAGTTGGCCGAGAAGTCCGGGGTGCCACAGCCGACGCTGGCCCGGATCGAGTCGGGGCGGGCGATCGATCCCCGATTCCGGACAGTGGAACGCCTCGTGCAGGCAGCGGGTGGGCAGTTGGCCATCGGCGTCCCGGCATCCATCTCCGGCTTCGCCGAGCCCGTGCCGGTTCCGCACGACGACATGCGGGACGAGGCAGGCCGCCGATACCCGGCTCACCTGGACGTGTGGCCGGTCCACGAACCTCGGGACTGGCCCGGCGCCTGGTGGGCGGAGTGGTACCGGTTGCCTCCCGAGCGGTATCCACTTCCGCTGTCACCGGCCGCGTACGAGCTGAACCGGCGCTATCGCGACAACCGACGGTGGGGTGCCGAGGTGCAACGGACCGCGCGGGTGCGCCGGGTGCTCGCCGACGACCTGCCGGCCACGTCCTGGCGGTACGTTGCCGAGCTTCCCGACGGGAAGCTGGTCGGTGAACTGCGGGCCCATGAGCGCAGCCCGTTCCTGGAGTTCGGGGAGTGGCATCCGGGCCTGCCGGAGCGGGAGATGGTGCTCGACGGCGTGCTCGTCAATGCCCGATATCGGCGTTTGGGGCTGGGGCGTCGGCTGGTCACTGCACTGATCACCGAGATGCGTGGGGCGGGCATCGACGATGCGGCGGCGATCGCCGAGGGCTTCGGCACCGAACTGCTACTGGCGTGCGGCTTCGAGATCGAGGGGCGCCGTCCGGCCGCACTGCGCCTGGGCCCTCCGGGCAAGCGCTGGTTCCTCTGAGCCTCGGCTGACTCAGCGCAGTGCCGGGGCCGCCGCGGTCAGGGCGGCGAGGGCTTCGCGCAGCCGCCACGCGTCCCGGTCGCGGGGGCCGATCGGGTTGGAGATGGTGCGCAGCTCGGCGAAGGGCACCCCGGCCTGCGCCGCGGCGACCGCCACGCCGTACCCCTCCATGGCTTCGGCGACCGCCTCCGGATGCCTCCGGCGCAGCTCGTCGGTGCTGGCCGTGGTGCCGGTGACGGTGCTGACAGTGAGCACCGGCCCGGCCGTGGCCGTCGGGAGGGCGGCTCGCAGTGCCGCCAGCAGGCCCGGGTCCGCCGGCACCCTGCTGCCCGCACCGAGCAGCGCGGGCGGCATGCCCAGCTCGGCGACCGGGATGAAGCCGTCGGGCGACTCCGCGCCCAGGTCCGCGGCGATGCTGGCGGTGCCGAGCACCGTGTCGCCGACCTCGGCCCGCCCGGTGAAGCCGCCGGCCACGCCGGCGCTGACCACCGCACGGTACGGGCGGCCGGCGGCCTCTGCCAGCGCCAGCAGCCGGGCCGTGGCGGCGCCGGCGACGGCCGGACCCACACCGATCGGGGTGACTGTCACCGTGGGGTCGGTCAGCCCGGCGCGGACCGCGTCCGCCTCGGCTGGAACCGCCGTCACCACCAGCAGACCGGTCACGAGACTGAGCCGGGGGACTCCCGGCGGGTTTCATCGTCGGCCCCGCCACCCGGGCCGCCAACGGCCGACGACGGGCGGTAGATGTGGTAGCCCGGCGGGGCGAGGCTCGGGTCGTCGTACTGCGGCGAGCTGGTCTGGGCCGGCGCCGGTGAGGTTGGTGTGGGGTCCCCGGGCTCGTCCGCCGGCTCGTCCTCGGTCAGTTCGTCGTCGCCGAGCGGCCGGCCGGCCAGCTTCTCGCCGCGCAGCCGGGTGGCGGCCAGCACACCCCGGATCGCGGCCAGTACGCCGACCCCGGCGGCCACGGCGATGCCCATCCGGCCATCGAACGGCACCAGCCCTAGCCCGCCGCCGGCCACGAAGGCGAGCATCAACACCGTCTCGGAGTGGGCGAAGGAACTGGCCCGCAACCGTTCCGGGATGCGCTCCTGGATCGAGGCGTCCACCGCCAGCTTCGCTACCCCGCTGGCCAGCGCGGCGACCAGGCAGAGCAGGGCGACCATCAGCAGCGAGAACTGGATGACGGCGAGCACCGCCACCCCGGCCACGATGATCATGCTGCTGGACTGGATGGCGGTCGGCCGGTGGATGCGTAGTCGGGTGCCGATGGCGGTGGCCAGGAAGGTGCCGACCGCCAGCGCGCCGCCGACCACGCCCAACGCCCACTCGGCGCCCAGATCCCGGCCGAACACCACTGTGGTCAGGTCGCCCTTCTTGATCGCGAAGGCGAGGAAGAGCAGCAGGAAGCCGTAGAGCGCGCGTAGCGTCGCCGCGCCGATCAGGGTGGCGATCACCAGCCGGCCGGACGGTCGGCCCCGGCCCAGCGGCCGGTCGCCACGGCGGCGGCCCAGCGCCCGCAGTGGCCGGGGGACCCGCTCCGGTGGCTCCGAGTCGGCCTTCGGCGGAAGCCGCAGGGAGATCACCATGCCGACCAGGAAGATCACCGACGCGACCCTCAGCGGCCACTGCGGCCCGAACCAGAACGCGGCCAACCCGATCGGCGCCACCAGCGCACCCGCGACAGTGCCGTAGACGCTGGCCCGGGCACCCACCTGGGACAGGCCGAGCCCTTCCGGCAGCAACCGGGGCACCGCCGCGGAGCGGGCCACGCCGTACGCCCGGGAGAGCGCGAGCACCCCGAACGCGGCCGGGTAGAGCCCGAAGCCGTGGATGTAGTCGGAGATCAACCAGGCCAGGAAGGCGCGGCCGAGCATCGTCGCCGCCAGGGCGTAGCGCCGGCCGTGCCGGAAGTGATCCAGCAGCGGGCCCACCACCGGGGCGAGCATCGCGAACGGCACCATGGTGACCAGCAGGTAGAGCGCCACCTTGCTGCGGGCCTCGCCGAGCGGCACGTTGAAGAAGATCGTGCCGGCCAGACCGATGGCGATCAGGGTGTCACCGGCGCAGGAGAGCGCGTGCAGGTCGAACAGGCGAACCATGCCGACCTCGCCGCCGGCGCCCCGGGCGCGGGCCCGACCGGCCCGGCGGGTCACCCAGCGGCCGCTGCCCACCGAACCGCGCAACAGCAGACGGATGGCGCGAATGCCGGTGCCGACGGTCCGCCCGAGGACGGATCGCCCGGAGCGGGAGTACGACGGCATGTGCACCATCCTCGCCCATCTGATCCGGGTACGCCGCACCACCGCTGGGAAAGGTTCCCCGGGAGTCCCTGTCACCCCTGCGAGGCGCATGGGGAACAATGGTCGGGTGACCAGGCCCGCCTCCACCCGTGCCGCCCGTCTCGACCAGGTCTGCGCCGCCGCCGTCGAGGTGGCCCGCGCCGGCATCACCGAGGTGGACGCCGACGATGTCGGCGACCACCTGCAGGTCGTTGCCGAGGGCGACCGGCTGGTCACCCACTACTTCGAATGTCGCCTCGCCGGCTACAACGGCTGGCGCTGGGCGGTCACCGTCACACGGGTGCCGCGCAGCAAGACGGTGACCATCTGCGAGACGGTGTTGCTGCCCGGCCCGGACGCGCTGCTCGCACCCGGTTGGCTGCCCTGGCAGGAGCGACTCAAGCCGGGCGACCTGGGGCCGGGTGACCTGCTCCCGACCTCGCCCGACGACGATCGGCTGGTCCCCGGTTACCTGCTCTCCGACGACCCGGCGGTCGAGGAGACGGCATGGGAGTTGGGCCTCGGGCGCGCCCGCGTGCTCTCCCGGGAGGGCCGCATCGACACGGCGCAGCGCTGGTACGAAGGTGACCACGGCCCCGCCGCGGCCATCTCGTCCGCCGCTCCGTCCGCCGCCCGCTGCGGCACCTGCGGCTTCTACCTGCCGCTGGCCGGTGCGATGCGGCAGGCATTCGGGGCGTGCGGCAACTTCTACGCCCCCGACGACGGCCGGGTGGTGAGCGCCGACCACGGTTGCGGCGCCCACTCCGAGACGTTGATCGAGGCGGCCGAGACCGCTGTCGACGAGCTGCCCACGGTGTACGACGACAGCGCGGTGGAGGCCATGTCGGTCAGCCGGGCGCCGGGCTCGGTGGAGGCGGCTGAGCCGGCGGAGCCGTACGGGCACTCCTGATCGTCCGCGCCGGAGTGCTCCGGCGCGGAGGTCGGCTCACCTCGCGCGACGGCGTCGGCGGTTGGCGTCGTGCCGCATCATCACGGCGAGGCCCGGGAAACCCCACAGGAAACCGGCGAGGCAGGTCCAGAGCCAGTTCTGGTGACCGTGGTCGGTCAGCCAACCCCTGAAGAAGATCAGCAGGACCAGTCCGGCGACCGCCCACGCGATCAGCCCGGCGAGGGCGAACGGCACCATCGGCGGATCCAGTGGTGCGGGCCGCGGTGGCTGCTCGTTCGGCATTCGGCAAGCGTACGGGATCTACTTCCCCTGCCCACCGACGATCTGGGACGATGCGCGCGACAACTGGAAGATCACCTGCGAGGACCTGATGGCCGTAGCGCCGCCCGAGAACGGCACACCTCCCAACCCCGCTCATCCGCGTAACGGTTTCGACCGGTTCTTCGAGATCTCCGCCCGTGGCTCGACGTTGAGCCGTGAGGTACGCGGTGGCCTGGCGACCTTCTTCACGATGGCGTACATCGTGGTGCTCAACCCGCTGATCCTGGGCGGCGCCGTCGACGGTGACGGCAAGAGCCTTCCGATTCCCGCGTTGGCTGCCGCGACCGCGCTGGTCGCCGGCCTGATGACCATCCTGATGGGTGTGGTCGGCCGGTTCCCGCTGGCGCTCGCCGCCGGTCTGGGTGTCAACGCCCTGGTGGCGTACGAGATCGCCCCCGAGATGACCTGGGCAGACGCGATGGGTCTGGTGGTGATCGAGGGTCTGATCATCGCGGTGCTGGTGCTGACCGGTCTGCGGACCGCTGTGTTCCGCTCGGTGCCGACCCAGATGAAGAGCGCGATCGGGGTCGGCATCGGTCTGTTCCTGACCATCATCGGCCTGGTGGACGCCGGCTTCGTGCGGCGCATCCCGGATGATGCCAACACCACCGTTCCAGTCGGCCTGGGCATCGGCGGCAAGCTGGTGAGCTGGCCGATGCTGGTCTTCGTGGTGGGCCTGCTGATCACGCTGGTGCTGGTGGTCCGTCGGGTGAAGGGCGCGATCCTGATCGGCATCCTCGCCTCGACGGTGCTCGCGGTGATCGTGGAGGCCATCGGCAACATCGGCCCGTCGTTCGTCAACGGTCAGCCCAACCCGAAGGGCTGGTCGCTGAACGTGCCGGAGCTGCCGAAGTCGGTGGTCGACCTGCCGGACCTGTCGCTGCTCGGCAAGTTCAACGTGCTGGACTCGTGGGGCCGGGCCGGTTGGCTGGTCGTGCTGATGTTCATCTTCACGCTGCTGATCACGGACTTCTTCGACACCATGGGCACCATGGTCGCGGTCGGCCAGGAGGGCGGCCTGCTCGACGAGCAGGGCACCCCGCCGAAGGCCAAGGAGATCCTGCTTGTCGACTCGATCGCGGCTGCGGCCGGCGGTGCGGCCAGCACCTCCAGCAACACGTCGTACATCGAGAGCGCTGCCGGTGTCGCGGAGGGTGCGCGGACCGGCGTGGCCAACCTGGTCACCGGCGTGCTCTTCCTGCTCGCGATGTTCCTGGCGCCGCTGGTGGTGATCGTGCCGTTCGAGGCGGCGTCGACGGCCCTGGTGGTGGTCGGGTTCCTGATGATGACAGCGGTGCGGACGATCGACTGGTCCGACTACGAGATCGCCATTCCGGCGTTCCTCACCATCGTGCTGATGCCGTTCACCTACTCGATCTCCAACGGGATCGGCGCTGGTCTGATCACCTTCGTGGTCGTCAAGCTGGCGCGGGGCAAGGCCCGGGAGATCCACCCGTTGCTGTACGGGGTGGCAGTGCTCTTCGTGCTGTACTTCCTGCGTGGGCCGATCGAGTCAGTGGTGCTCTGAGCCACGTCCGGGCGGGGAGTCGATCGTGACTCCCCGCCCGTACCATCTGAATCCCCTCGTGAGCCTGGTCATAACGGATGTCGTTAGCCATGCTCATTAGTTAAGCTAACTACTGTGACGGAGCGGACGGTGACGGCGGAACGCGTGCCACCGGCGCAGCTGGCTCCCCAGCTGCGTGATGCGATCACCCGACTCAACCGGCGGGTCCGACAGGCCCGGCCGGTCGGCGACCTCACGGTCACCCAGGTCTCCGCGCTCACCAGCCTGCGGCTGGCGGGCGCGATGACACCCCGGGAACTGGCCGACGTGGAGCGGGTGCAGCCGCCGACGATGACCAAGATCGTCGGGAAGTTGGAGGACCGCGGCCTCGTGCGGCGGACACCCCATCCGACCGACGGGCGGCAGGTCATCCTCGCGGCGACCGAAGGAGGGCAGGCCGTGCTCGACCAGTTCGAGCGGGCCCGCGACGAATGGCTGGCCCACCGGCTGGCTGCGCTCGACGAGGACGAACGGGAGACCCTGCAGAGGGCCGCCGAGATTCTTCAGCAGCTCGCTCGCGCCTGAGCCGCACCCGCGCCACCGGGTCCGTGCCGTCACGTGTCGATGACGCGTACGTCCGGAGGAGGCGCACCAAGAGTGCAGGCGAAGCTGAGCACGATGTTCCAGTCCCTACAGGTCCGCAACTACCGCCTCTTCGCATCCGGGCAGCTGATCAAGTTGATCGGCGTCTGGATGATGTTCATCGCCCAGGACTGGCTCGTCCTCGAGCTCTCCAACAACTCGGCGACCGCGCTCGGTGTGGTCACCGCCTGCCAGTTCACCCCGGTGCTGCTGCTCACCCTGCTCTCCGGTCGGCTCGCCGACCGGTACGACAAGCGGGTGCTGCTCTTCGCCGCCAACGCCTTCTGGAGCCTGCTGGCACTCGGCATGGCGATGCTGGTCCTCACCGACCTGGTGCAGCTCTGGCACGTCTTCGCCTTCGCCGCGCTGCTCGGCACCGCCAACGCCGTGGAGACCCCGGTCCGGCAGGCGTTCGTCTCCGAACTGGTCGGCACGCCGCTGCTGCCCAACGCGCTGTCGCTGAACGCCGCCGTGTTCAACTCCGCCCGGATCGTCGGACCGGCCGTGGCCGGCCTGGCCATCGCCGCGTTCGACGTCGGCCCGGTCTTCCTCTTCACCGCCCTCAGTTCGGTCGCGCCCCTGGTCAACGTCGTCCGGATGCGTACGACCGAGCTGCACCGCGACGCCCTGCTGCCCCGCGACGAGCGGGCGTCCGCCCGGGTCGTCGACGGCCTGCGGTACGTGTGGCGCCGCCCCGACCTGCTGCTGCCGATGGCGATCATGTCGGTGGTCGGCATGTCGCTGTTCAACTTCCAGCTCACCCTGGCCGCGTTGGCGAAGACGGTCT
The DNA here is from genome assembly GCF_040649495.1 of Micromonospora sp. NPDC048947. Taxonomy (NCBI): domain Bacteria; kingdom Bacillati; phylum Actinomycetota; class Actinomycetes; order Micromonosporales; family Micromonosporaceae; genus Micromonospora; species Micromonospora sp. NPDC048947. Next base: position 102,631 of record NZ_JBEZFO010000019.1, on the reverse strand, counting down.
TCCACACCGGCGCCGCCTCCTTCGGCCTGTTCAGCACTGCGCTGGCCGTCGGCGCGCTCGGCGGCGCGCTCAGCGGCACCGGTCGCCGTAGCCGCCCGTCGGTGTGGCTGGTGCTCGGCGCGGCGATCGCCTGCGCCAGCTTCGGCACCTTGGTCGGCCTCTCCACCGCGTACTGGCTGGTGGTGGCGCTCCTGGTGCCGACCGGCTTCTGCATGGTCTTCTTCGCCCAGGCCGCCAACCAGCGGATCCAGATGGGCGTCGACGCGGCCTTCCGGGGACGGGTGATGGCCCTGTGGGTGCTGGTGTTCCTGGGCACCAACCCGGTCGGCGCGCCGCTGATCGGCTGGGTCGCGGAGCACTACGGTGCCGGTGCCAGCATCTGGATGGGTGGGCTCATCTCGCTGACAGCCGCGCTGATCGCCCTCACCTGGCAGTTGCGCCACTCCGGTGCCCGGCTGCGTTTCCGGGTGCTGCCGATGCCTCGTTTCTACGTCACCTCCACCGACTGCTGAGGTTTACCACCGGCGCCGGCCGCGTCCGGTTGCGCGGATTGCGCGGATGCGGCCAAACCGCTGGCGGGGTGGCACGGTGGGGCTTAGCGTCGATGGGTGGGAGTCGGACGCGCGCTGATGCTGGCCCTGGCGTTCCTCGCCGTGGCCACTCTGCCGGCGGCGTTCGCCCTGATCTTCTGCTACGACGAGATCGTCGACCGGGTGGTCTGCGGCTGGTCCGAGTGGCGTGAGCGCCGACGGGAGAGGCGCACGATCGCCAAGCTCGACCGTGCCATCGAGGCCGACGCCCTGACCCGGGACATCGACCTCAGCGAGTTCGACAGCGTTGACCGCCGGCCGCTGGAGCAGCTCGCCGCCGACCTGCGCCGTCTCGGCGGTCAGCGGGTCGGCGGCGGCGGTCGCTCGATGGTCTGGCACAGCGCGTTGCTCCAGGCGTACGACGACAGGCTTCGCCTCGCCTGCCGTGCCCTCGGCATCGCCGAGCACCTCGCCGAGCTGGAGGGCGTCGATCAGGAGATCGAGCGGGTCCGGGTGGAGGGCGTGCTGCACGCCGCCGGGCTGGCCCTTCCGGCGGCTCGGGCCGGGCTTCGGCAGCGGCACCGCTGAGCGGCCGCACGTTGTGCGACTCTTCGTCGCGCTCCGCCCCTGGTGGTCGCATCGGGCCTGCTGCTGGTGCGCAGCCGCCTCAGCGGCCGACCGTGTTACGAGCGGATCGCCGCCTGGTCGCTGCCCGGCGGCACGTCGCTGATCGCTGTGGAAGGCCTGCTGCGGAGAAGCTCGCGGGCCTGGTCGGCGGCGCGGGTGATGCTCTCGCTGATGAAGTCGAGGAAGCGGGCGATGTTCTCCAGGCGGGCGGCGGCGGGGGTGTGCGCGCCGAGGAGGGCGACGCCCTGGCGTGCGATCACGACGAGATGGTCGTTGGCCCGAGCGCTGGCGATCGTCGCCTGGTAGAAGAGCTCGTCGTCGACGACGTAGCGGTCGCGTCGGCGTTCGTCGCGTTCGCGGCGGACGAGGCTCTGGCTCTCCAGGAAGGTGATCGCCTTGGAGATCGACGCCGGGCTGACCTGGAGGCGTTGGGCGAGCTCGGACGCGGTGAGGCTGCCCGAGTCGGTGAGGAACAGTCTGGTCAACACCCGGGCCCCCATCCTGTTCAGACCGGAGGCCATGAGGACGGCGGTGAACGCCTCCTCGTAGTCGGCCACGGCCTGGTCGTCGCGTCCGTCTGATCGACGGGCCGCCTCGGCCCCACGGGAGGGGACGGGCTTGCGCCGGTGGGCGCGGCGCTCGGTCGCGTGGTGGGCCAGATCGGCGCGGTAGCCGGTGGGACCGCCGTTGCGCATCACCTCACGCGTGACGGTCGAGGTGGGACGGTCGAGGCGTCGGGCGATCTCGGCGTAGGGGAGGCTGTCGGCCAGCCCCAGCGCGATCTGCTGGCGTTCCTGCTGGCTGAGTCTGCCTCCCGGCATCGCGATCTCCCTCGTGGTCCCCGTGGGGCAGCGGCCCCCCGACGCCGTCACCATAGCGTTAACCCGCACATCAATGCAACGAAAGCGATGGTGAGCGTTGCATTAGATTCAGGCTCGTTGCAACAATCTCAAGAGCTTGAGCAGTCAAAACGCTGATCTGCTGCAACAAGCTGGTTGCGCAATCTGGAAAGCAACGTAGCGTTTCCCATATCAGAAACAAAGCGCGAACCTGGGAGAGCACGATGCAGACGTTCGACACACCCGCCCCCATCTCCGCCGTCCTGGACATCCCCGCCGGACGCATCCAACTCATCGCGGCAGACCGCGCCGACACCACAGTCGAGGTCCTCCCGGCCGACCCCGCCAAGAGCAGCGACACGAGGGCCGCCGAGCAGACCACCGTCGCCTACGCCGACGGCGTCCTGCGAATCACCACCGCACGTCCCGCCAACAAGCTCTTCGGCCCCTCCGGCTCCCTCGAGGTCACCGTCCGGGTGCCCGCCGACTCCCACGTCGAGGGCAGGGCCGCCAGCGCCGAACTTCGCGGCGTCGGCCGCCTCGGCGACGTCGCCTTCGACGGGGCGTACCGGAACATCAAGATTGACGAGGCCGCGAGTGTTCGCCTCACCGCGATCGACGGCGACGTCGAGGTCGGCCGACTCAACGGCCCCGCCGAGATCAGCACCGCCCGGGGTGACGTCACCGTCGCCGAGGCCACCCGCGGCACCGTCGTCCTCCGTACCCAGTCCGGCGACATCTCGGTCGCGGCGGCGACCGGCGTCTCGGCCGCCCTGGACGCCGGCACCGGCCACGGCCGCGTCAGCAACGCTCTCAAGAACGACGGCACCGTCGAGCTGGACATCCACGCCAGCACCCTGCACGGCGACATCAACGCCCGCAGCCTCTGAAAAGGACGGATCGAGATGACTGACAACCCCTCAACCAACTCCCCGTGGACCGGCATGGTGCCAGTCGACGACACGGCCCTGGCCGTCACCGACACCGGTGGCCCCGGCATCCCGGTGGTCTACCTCAACGGTCAGTTCGCCACCCAGGGCTACTGGCGGCGGGTCATCGCCGAGCTGGGCACCGAATTCCGGCACATCACCTACGACGAGCGGGCTCGCGGCAGGAAGTCGAAGCGCTCAGCCGACTACTCGTTCGAAGCGGCCGTCCGGGACGTCGACGCCGTTCTCGCCGCCCGGGGGGTGGCCCAGGCGGTGCTGGTGGGCTGGTCCTACGGAGCGGTGGTCGGGGCGCACTGGGCCAACCGGAACCCGGAACGTGCCCTGGGCGCGGTCCTGGTCGACGGCGCGTTCCCGCACGACTGGCTCGACGAGGCCATGGCGCAACGGATCCGCAAGATGTTCCGACGGATGAACCTGTTCATGCCGCTGCTCCGCCCGACCGGCCTGACCCCACGGATGAATGCCGACCAGATGGCGGACAGCAACATCGAGCTGGGCGAACTCTCCCGCGAGCGGGAACTGGGCCCGGTGCTGGACGCCATCAGCGTCCCGGTGCGGTACGTCGTCGCCTCGGGAACGTCCCTCGGAAGTCGCGGGGACGAACAGGAGCAGATCCGCGCCAGCCTCGACGCGGTGACTGCCCGCAACCCGCACATCACCATCGGAGCGAAGGTCGCCAGCAACCACGGTGCGATCCTCAAGAAGGACTTCCGCGCCGTCGCCGAGGCCGTACGCGGGGTCGCCGCCGCTGACCACGAAGACGCCCGAGACGTTCGGTGAGGTCAGGACGCACGCGTTGACGGGTGACGCACCGTCACCCGTCAACGCGAAGCGTCAGGACGATTCGCGGGCGGCCGGGCCGCTGCCGAAGAGCACGTCGTCCCAGCTCGGCAGCCGCTTGCGCGGCTTGCCGTTGGCGTCGGTGGACTCGCCGCCGGCGGCCGCCGCAGCGCCCGTCCGTCGGGGCCGCAGCACCGCCAGCGACGGCACGGCCGGCACCTCCTTGGGCGCGTCCGAATCGTCGTCGAACGCCGAACCCTGGCCACCGCCGAGCAGCGCGGCGGCACCCCCACCGACCGGCCGCTGCCGGGGCGCGTCCGAACCGGCCAGGGCAGCCGGGGTACGCGGCTCCAGCCCGCGACCCGACGAGGCGCCGAGCGGGCGGTCCAGGGAGGCGAGCAGGGCGTCACGGCCGGCCCGGATCGGATCACGGCCGGGACGCGGGTGCTCGGACGCCGCCGGCAACCCGTGCCCGCCACGACTCGGCTCACCACGCGACGGACCAGGCAGGGCATGCCCACCACGCTCCGGTGCCGGCTCCTGGCCGAGGATCGGCGTGGGCCGCTCGGCGCACAGGTACTGCGCCATGTCGTCGTGCGGGGCGACCGACTGCCGGGTCTTGTCCAGATCCCAGATGGCCTGCGCGGTGGCCTTGCCCGACGGCCAGGTGGCGATGATCCGCCAGGTGCCGTCGTCGCGCCGGTACGCGTCCCAGGAGATCTTCTCGGTGTCGATGCCGTGCTGGCTCAGCCGACCGTTGACCACCTCGGCGAGCGGGGTCGGCTTCTCCGCGCCCTTGAGGCGGGTGCGGCGGGCGTGCTGGGCGAGCATCGCCCGCTCCTGCAACACCGGACCGGCGTAGCGCAGCACCCGGTCGACAGGCACACCGGCGATCCGGGCGACGTCCTCAGCGGACTCACCGGAGCGGATGCGGGCCTGAATGTCCCGAGGAGACAGTGACGGAACCGGGTCGGCCGCGGTCGGCGCCACCGCCAGCGGCGGCGCACCGGGCTCGGCGTGCAGCGCACCGGAGATCCGTTCGTCGATCGGCAGGGCGAGCAGCCGCCCGACCTCGTCGGCGAGAACCAGGGCATGGCCGTCCTCGGAGAGGGCGACGAAGCGTACTGGGCGCATAGCGTTGCCTCCGTCCCGCTTCGCTGGCCGCACGCCACGAGTCGGCCACCCAGGCGTCTCGGACCACCGTACGCGCATCTGCCTCGGGGTGGGGGAAGCGACACCCCGCATGTCGTGACTGAGCTGCGGCGATGATCACGGTCGGTGTCCGTGGAGGCCCCGACGGACACCGACCGTGACCGAACGTCAGAGTCGCTCGACCACGTAGTCGATGGACGCGGTGAGCGCCTCGACATCGGCCGGCTCGACGGCCGGGAACAGCGCCACCCGCAGTTGGTTGCGACCGAGCTTGCGGTAGGGCTCAGTGTCAACGATGCCGTTGGCGCGCAGCGCCTTGGCGATCGCCGTGGCATCCACCCCGTCGGCGAAGTCGATGGTGGCTACCACGTTGGAACGCAGCGCCGGGTCGGTGACGAACGGGGTGGCCACGCTGGACCGCTCGGCCCAGCCGTAGACAGCGGCGGCGCTCTCGGCGGTGCGCTTCGCCGCCCAGGACAGGCCGCCCTGCGCGTTCATCCAGTCGGTCTGCTCGGCGGCCAGGAAGATGGTGGCCAGCGCCGGGGTGTTGTAGGTCTGCTCCAGGCGCGAGTTGTCGATCGCCGTGACCAGGTCGAGGAAGGCGGGGATGTAGCGCCCGGACGCCTTGATCTCGGCGGCCCGGTCCAGTGCGGCCGGGGACATCAGGGCCAGCCAGAGACCGCCGTCGGAGCCGAAGCACTTCTGCGGGGCGAAGTAGTAGACGTCGGTCTCACCGACGTTGACCTCCAGGCCACCCGCGCCGGAGGTCGCGTCGACCAGCAGCAGCGCGCCCTCGTCGGCACCGGCCACCCGGCTGATCGGGACCGCCACACCGGTCGAGGTCTCGTTCTGCGGCGTCGCGTACGCGTCCACGCCGGACTCGGCGACCAGGGTCGGCGCGCTGCCCGCGTCGGCCTTGCGGACGGTCGGCTCACCGAGGAACGGGGCGTCCTTGACCGACTTGGCGAACTTCGCGCCGAACTCGCCGAAGCTGGCGAACTGGGCCCGGTCACGAATCAGGCCGAACGTGGCGACCTCCCAGAACGCTGTGGTGCCGCCGTTGCCGATGACCACCTCGTAGCCCTCGGGCAGCGAGAAGAACTCGGCGATGCCGGAGCGAAGCCGGGCCACCTGGTCACGGACCGTCTTCTGCCGGTGCGAGGTGCCGAGGTAGCTGGTCGCGACCTCGGCGAGAGCGGACACCGCCGCCGGGCGGACCTTGGACGGGCCGCAGCCGAAACGTCCATCGGCGGGCTTGATCTCATCGGGAATCCGGATGATCGGTGCGTCAGCCACGGTCTTGAAGATCCTTCCGCAAGGGCGAGGGCGGGCCCGGCGACACTGCCGGCCCTCATCCTCGCACCCGGACCGGACGGCGATGGGCGGGGTCCCGGCGGTCGGTCTGAGTCCTTCGCCACAGTCGGCTCCGATAACCGACGACATGACCACTCTTCGACCCGCGACGTCGACAAGGGCCCCTCCTCGACGTCCAGCGTCGGGGAGGGGCCCTTGCCTACCAGCTCAGACGCCGTGCGGGATGGCCGCCCAGCCCTCGACGTCGGACGGCTTGCGGGTCTCCGGGCCCATGTAGAGCGCGGACGGGCGGACCAGCCGCTGCAGACGCTTCTGCTCCAGGATGTGCGCGCTCCAGCCGCCCATCCGCGCGCAGGTGAACATCGAGGTGAACATGTGCGCCGGCACCTCGGCGAAGTCCAGCACCACGGCCGACCAGAACTCGACGTTGGTGGCCAGCACCCGGTCCGGGCGGCGGGCCTGAAGCTCGGCGAGGGCGGCCTTCTCCAGCGCCTCGGCGATCTCGAAGCGCGGCGCGCCCAGCTCCTTGGCCGTACGCCGGAGCACTCGGGCGCGCGGGTCCTCGGCACGGTAGACGCGGTGGCCGAAGCCCATCAACCGCTCACCGCGGTCGAGGACGCCCTTGACGTAGCCCTCCGCGTCGCCGCTGCGCTCCACCGCCTCCAGCATGCTGAGCACCCGGGACGGGGCGCCGCCGTGCAGCGGGCCGGAGAGGGCGCCGATGCCCGACGAGATGCAGGCGGCCGCGTCCGCCCCGGTGGAGGCGACGATGCGGGCGGTGAAGGTGGACGCGTTGAGGCCGTGCTCGGCGGCCGAGATGAAGTACGCGTCGACTGCCTTGACGTGCCGCGGGTCGGGCTCGCCGCGCCAGCGCTTCATGAACCGCTCGACGATGGTCTGCGCCTTGTCGATCTCCTTCTGCGGCACCGCCGGCAGGCCGAGGCCGCGGGCGGACTGGGCGACGAAGGAGAGCGCGGTCACCGAGACCCGGGCGAGATCCTCACGGGCCTGCTCGTCGGAGATGTCAAGCAGTTGGTTGAGACCCCAGTACGGGGCCAGCATGGCGACCGCGGACTGCACGTCGACGCGGATGTCACCGGAGTGCACCGGCACCGGGAACGGCTCCGCCGGCGGCAGGCCCGGCCCGAACCGGCCGTCGACCAGCAGTGCCCACACGTTGCCGAACGACACCTGGCCGATCAGATCCTCGATGTCGACTCCGCGATAGCGCAGCGCACCGCCCTCACGGTCAGGTTCGGCGATCTCGGTCTCGAAGGCGACGACGCCCTCCAGCCCGGGTTTGAAATCGGCCATGTCGCTCTCCTGGATCTGGTCGGTGCGCCCGATCGCTCATCCGGCCCGATCGGCCGAGCGCCTTAGGCGACCCTCAGGGATGTGTTCGCAACATACTGCCTGCTGAGTAAGGGATACGCGACCCGCTGCGACTGTGCTGCACGCGACATCCCCGGACGCGCATTCTCCGTCCGGCTCAGTGAGACTGGGCGGGGCGGGCTGGTCAGCGCGGAAGGGCGCTGGCGGGGCCCCCGAGAAGGAGTGGGGACGTGACGGGCGACACACCCGCCCCGGCCGCGATGCGTAACGAGTACGCCGCGGACCTGGGCCTGACCGAGGCTGACCTGGCCGCCGACTGGCACACCCAGTTCGACAGCTGGTTCGCCGACGCGGTGGCCTTCGGGCTGCCCGAACCCAACGCCATGGTGGTGGGCACCGCCGACTCGGCCGGCCGGCCGAGCGGGCGGACGGTGCTGCTGAAGGGGTACGACCCGGAGGGCTTCGTCTTCTTCACCAACCACCTGTCGCGCAAGGGCGTCGAGGCGACCGCCAACCCGTACGCCAGCCTGGTCTTTCCGTGGTTTCCCATGCAGCGTCAGGTGGTGGTCGCCGGACGTGTCGCGCCCGTCGACAGCGCCACGACCGACGCGTACTTCGCCAGCCGGCCGCGCGGCTCCCAACTGGGCGCCTGGGCCAGCCCGCAGTCGCAGGTGGTGTCGGGTCGGGCGGTGTTGGAGCAGCGGTACCGGGAGGCGGTCGAGCGGTTCGCCGACCAGGCCGAGATCCCGACCCCGCCGCACTGGGGAGGGCTGCGGGTCCAACCCGAGTCGGTGGAGTTCTGGCAGGGCCGGGCCGGGCGGTTGCACGACCGGCTCCGCTTCCGTCGCCTCGACGAGGGTGACTGGATCGTCGAGCGGTTGGCGCCGTGACGGGTGTGCGGGAGACCCGGCCGCGCGCAGCGCGCCGCTGGGCGATCGACGTGCGTCCGCTGCGGGTTCCGGCGTACCGCCGGCTCTGGCTCGGCAACACGGTGGCGATGTTCGGCTTCCAGTTCACCGCCGTCGCGGTGCCGGTGGAGATGTACGCGCTGACCCGGGACTCGTTCTGGGTCGGTCTGCTGGGGATTGCCGCCTTCGTGCCGTTGCTGGTCTTCGGGCTCTGGGGCGGCGCGGTCGCCGATGCCCGCGACCGGCGTGCGGTGCTGCTCGGCGGCTCATTGTTGCTTTGGGCATCCACTCTCGGGCTGCTGCTCCAGGCGCTGTTGAACGTGGGCAGCCCGGTGCTGCTGCTGGCGTTGATGGCGGTGCAGTCGGTCGCCTTCGCGATCAGCTCGCCGGCGCGCAGCGCCATGCTGCCCCGGCTGGTGCCGGAAGACCTTGTGGTGTCCGCCTCCACCCTGAACTACACGACCTTCACCGCCGCTTCGGTCGCCGGTCCGCTCGCCGCCGGCCTGATCCTCGCGGCCTCGCCGGACACCACTGTGGTCCTGCCGATCGCCTACGGGCTGGACGCGGTGCTGTTCACCGCGATGCTCTGGGCCGCGCTGCGGCTGCCCTCGCTCCCGCCCGAGCCCACCGCCGACGGTCAGGCCCGGCGGGCCGGCCTGGCCAGCGTCATCGACGGCTTCCGCTACCTGGCCACCACCCCGGTTCTGCTGCTGTCCTTCGGGGTGGACCTGATCGCGATGATCCTCGCCATGCCACGGGCCCTCTTCCCGGAGATCGCCCACGAGCGGTTCGGCGGCGGTGGCGCGGTCGGTCTGCTCTACAGCGCCATCGCAATCGGCTCGATGATCGGTGGGCTGACCTCCGGCTGGATCGGCCGGATCCGCCGGCAGGGGCTCGGCCTGGTGCTCGCGGTGGTCGGCTGGGGACTGGCGATCGCCGTGGCCGGTTTGGCTCACCAACTCTGGTTGATGGTCGTGCTGCTCGCCGTGGCCGGCGCCGCCGACCTGATCAGCGCGGTGCTGCGTCAGTCGATGCTGCTGGTCTACGCACCGGACCGGATGCGCGGCCGGCTCCAGGGCGTGAACACGGTGGTGGTGGCGGGTGGCCCACGCCTGGGCGACCTGCGCGCCGGCACCATGGCCGCCGGGTTCGGTGGCGGGGTGGCCTGGGTGGCCGGTGGGCTCGCCTCCGCGGTGCTCGTGGTGGTGCTCGCCGTCGCGTTCCCGGCGCTGCTGCGCTACCGGGCGGCGACGGCGTCGAGCGGCGACCGGACCTGACCGGTTAGGGTCGCCGGCATGGAAAGCCCCGATCCGCGCCCGTTCTCCGGCGCCCAGTGGACCATCTCCGCCGCCGGCCACGAGGCCGTCATCGTGGAGGTCGGCGGTGGGCTCCGGACGTACCGGCACGACGGCGTCGACCTGCTCGACGGGTACCAGACCGACGAGGTCTGCCCCGGTTGCACAGGGCAGGTGCTGGCACCCTGGCCGAACCGGATCCGCGATGGTCGCTACTCGTTCGACGGGCGGACACACCAGCTTTCGCTGACCGAGCCGGAGCGGCACGTGGCCATCCACGGGCTGGTCAACTGGGTGCCGTGGCAGTTGCTGGAGCAGTCGGCCGACGCCGTGACCGTCGGCTACGACCTGCCGCCGCAGCCCGGCTACCCGTGGCCGCTGCGGCTGCGCAGCCGGTGGAGCGTCGACGCGGACGGGCTGCGCGCCGAGCACGAGGTGACGAACATCGGCGGGGAACTGGCCCCGTTCGGCTTCTCCGTGCACCCGTACCTGCAACTGCCGGGCGTCGCGGTGGACGACCTGGTGCTGCGGCTGCCCACCCGGAGCCGGGTGCTGGTGGACGGTCGGCTGCTGCCGGTGGGGGTGACCCCGGTGGCCGGCACCGAGTACGACTGGACCAGCCCTCGCCGGATCGGTGCCGCGGTGCTGGACTCCTGCTTCGGCGAGGTGATCTCCGACGCCGACGGTGGTTCGTCGGTGAGCCTCGCCGCGCCGGACGGTTCGGCCGCCGTGAGCATCTGGGCGGACGCCGAGTTCGGCTGGTGGCAGGTGTTCACCGGGGATGCCCTCACCGGCGAACGGCACCGCCGCTCGGTGGCGATCGAGCCGATGACCTGCCCGCCGGACGCGTTCCGGTCGGGCAAGGACCTGCTCACCCTCAAGCCCGGCACCACCTGGCGAGGTGCCTGGGGCATCCGCCCCGGCGCCTGATGGAGTTCGCCGAGGTCGTCCGCCGACGGCGGATGGTGCGCAACTACGACCCGGACCGCCCGGTCCCGCCCGACGTGGTGGACCGGTTGCTCGACCACGCGGTCCGCGCGCCGTCGGCCGGCTTCGCCCAGGGCTGGGGCTTCCTGGTGTTGGAGGAACTGGCCGATCGGGACCGGTTCTGGGCCGCCACCACCCCCGCTGGTGGTGGGCGGGAGCGCTGGCTCGCGGGCATGCGCCGGGCTCCCCTGATCGTGGTGCCGCACGCCAACGAGTCGGCCTACCTACGGCGGTACGCGGAGCCGGACAAGGGTTGGACGGATCAGTCCACGGACCGGTGGCCGGTGCCGTACTGGCACGTGGACGCCGGATTCGCGGCGTTGCTGATGTTGCTCACCGCAGTGGACGAGGGGCTGGGGGCGTGCTTCTTCGGCATTCCGCCGCAGCGGCTCGCCGCCTACCGGGACGCGTTCGGCGTGCCGGCCGAGTTCCAACCCATCGGTGCCGTCACAATCGGTTACCGTGCAGCCGACCATCGGTCACCATCGTTGCGCCGTGGACGTCGCCCGATGGACGAGGTGGTGCGACGCGGGCGGTGGAACTGACGCGGACGTCCCGTTCGTCCGGTTGAGGATCGGACGAGCGATAGCGAAACTGACATCAGGGAGCAGAACGTAGCGTGCGCTGGCCGGCTAGGCTGGCACGGTCATCGGTGCCGCGCCGCGCGGTGCCCGCCGCGGCCCGGCTCGGCGCCGTCGGTCGGCCCGGCCACGGGGAGGGGAGCGTGCCGTCGTGATCTTCAGAGCGGTCCGGGACGGGCGTCCCTATCCGGAGCACAATCTGACGCTCAAGCAGTGGGCGGAGATCCCGCCCAGGCCACTGCGCCTGGATCAGATGATCACCACCAAGCGCGAGTTGGCGCTGGACAAACTCCTCGCCGAGGATTCCACCTTCTACGGTGACCTCTTCCCGCACGTCGTGCAGTGGAACGGCGGGCTCTACCTGGAGGACGGGCTACACCGGGCGCTGCGCGCCGCCCTCCAGCAGCGCAACCAGATCCACGCGCGGGTGCTGGTGCTCTCCGAGCCCATCGAGTGACGAGCCCTTCTTTCCCCCACTGAACCTTCGTTAGGGTGGCGTCCATGACCGGTGCGCTGGACCTGCTCGACCTGGACCCGTCGCTCAGCGAGGAGGAGCGGCAGGTCCGCGACGTCGTCCGCCAACTCGTCGACGACCGGGTGCGACCCCACGTCGCCGACTGGTACGAGGACGGCAAGGTGCCCGCCCGGGAACTGGCCCGCGAGTTCGGCAAGCTCGGCCTGCTCGGCATGCACCTGACCGGCTACGGCTGCGCGGGCGCCTCCGCCGTCGCCTACGGTCTGGCCTGCCAGGAGTTGGAAGCCGGCGACTCCGGCCTCCGCTCCCTGGTCTCCGTGCAGGGATCGCTCGCCATGTACGCCATCTGGCGCTACGGCAGCGAGGAGCAGAAGCAACGCTGGCTGCCGTCGATGGCCACCGGTGAGGCGATCGGCTGCTTCGGCCTGACCGAGCCGGATCACGGCTCCGACCCCGCCTCGATGGCCACCCGGGCCCGCCGTGACGGCGACGACTGGGTGCTCACCGGCGGGAAGATGTGGATCACCAACGCCCCGATCGCGGACGTCGCGGTGATCTGGGCGCGCACCGACGAGGGCGTACGGGGTTTCGCCGTACCCACCGACACTCCCGGCGTCACCACCCGGGAGATCCGCCGCAAGATGTCGCTGCGCGCGTCGGTGACCGGCGAGATCGTGCTCGACGACGTCCGGCTCCCGGCCGACGCCCAACTGCCCGAGGCGGTCGGGCTCAAGGCACCGCTGAGCTGCCTCACCGAGGCCCGCTACGGCATCGTCTGGGGCGCGGTCGGCGCGGCCCGCGACTGCCTGGAAACCACACTCGCGTACGCGAGCAGCCGCACCCAGTTCGGTCGCCCACTGGCCGGCTTCCAACTCACCCAGGCGAAGCTCGCCGACATGGCCGTCGAACTGGTGAAGGGGCAACTGCTCGCGCTGCACCTGGGCCGGCTCGCCGACGCCCAGCGGCTGCGGCCCGAGCAGGTCAGCGTGGGCAAGCTGAACAACGTGCGGGAGGCCCTGGCCATCGCCCGGCAGTGCCGCACCATCCTCGGCGCCAACGGCGTCTCCGGTGAGTACCCGATCATGCGGCACGCCAACAACCTGGAGAGCGTGCTGACCTACGAGGGCACCTCCGAGATCCACCAACTGGTCATCGGGCAGCGACTCACCGGGCTCTCCGCGTTCGCCTGACCTGCCCGTTTGTCACTTCCTGGCGCTCGCCGAGCGACTGTCGTATCGGGGCCGTACCGTCATTGACAGACGACGTGTCTGACGAGGACGGTGAGCGTGATGGCCCGCGACGCTGGCAGCAACGAGCCCACGAGAGAGTTCCCCGGTTACCCGACCGGTGACGATCTCAAGGCGCGGTCGACCGCGACACCCGAGTGGACCGCTGATACACCTGGTGCCCCCGGTGGGCCTGGTGGTCCCGCTGGTCCTGATGGGCCCGGTGGCCCGCCGAGCGGTGGCGACGCCCCCGGCGGTGGCGGTGGGGCCGCCCGCGGCCTGCTCCTGCTGCTCGGCGCCGCCGCGCTGGCAGTGGTCGTGCTGCTCGGCATTCAGGCGACCGGGATCCTCCCGGAGTTCCGCAACCCGTTCGCCAAGGAACAGACCGACCGCAGTCAGCCACCACTGCTGAAGTCGATCCAGGACCTCAGCCGATACGTGGCCGCGGAAGGCAACTTCCAGGTCGTGGTCGACACGCAGAACGACCGGCGCAACGTCCCAGACTTCCTGCTCAACGAGCGCACCCTGTTCGTCGGGGCCGGCAGCGTCGAGGCGTACGTCGACTTCACCAAGATCGGTGAGGGTGCCGTCGTCCAGTCCGCCGACGGCAAGTCCGTCGAGATCAAGCTGCCCGCGCCGCAGCTCGGCGAGACCAACCTCGACATGGAGAAGAGCTACGTCTTCGCCGAGCAGCGCGGCCTGCTCAACCGGCTCGGTGACCTGGTTGGCAACGACCCCAACCGGCAGCAGCAGGTCTACAAGCTCGCCGAGGACCGGATCACCGCCGCCGCCCGGGACAGCGGGCTCTCCGCCCGAGCCGAGGAGAACACCCGCAAGATGCTGGAAGGACTGCTCCGCTCCCTCGGCTACCAGCAGATCACGGTCACCTACATAGCCCCCTGACCTGCCCCTCGATACCCCGAAGCGCCCGCCCCGACTTCCGTCGGAGCGGGCGCTTTCCGTCTGGCCCCCGCAGTTGGGCGGCCGCCTGAAGGTCCAACCCCGGGGGTGGTCCCGGCGTGGTCCCGGTGTGGTCGCGGCGGTCGCGGGTGGGTCCCGAGCGGTCCCGGCTGGGCTCGGCGCGGTCGCGGATGGGCTCGGCGGCCTCGGGGTGGTCCCGGCGGTGCCGGGCAGTCCCGGCTGGTCCCGGGTGTGCTCGGCGCGGTCCCGGCGGCGCCGCGCAGTCCCGGCGGTGCCGGGCGGTCTCGGCTGGTCCTGGGTGGTCCCGGCGCGGTCCCGGCGGTCGCTTGCAGTCCCGGCTGGTCCCGGCGGTCGCGGGCAGTCCGGGTGGTCCCGGCGGTCGCGGGTGGTCCCGGCGCGGTCCCGGGCTGTCCGCGGCGGTGGCCGGGCGGTCTGGGGCGGTCCGGGGCGGTCCCAAGCCCTGCCCTGGCCGAAGTTGACCACCGACCTACCGGATCTGCGATGCCGTTGGGGCTGCGATACGAGCAATCTTGGACAGTTTCCGTTAGCAGCTAACGGAAACTGTCCAAGATCTCCGATTAGGTGTGGTGTGGGGGCGGGATCAGTGCCCGGTGGAGGCGAGGTAGCGGTCCTCGTTCGGCATCAGCACCCACAGGATCAGGTAGACGATCACCTGCGTGCCGGGCAGCAACAGCGACAGCAGGAACAGCAGCCGGACCATTCCGGCCGACATGCCGAACCGCCGCCCGAGGCCGGCGCAGACACCGGCGATCATGCGCCCCTCGCGGGGCCGGACCAGTTTGCGACTCATCGTCGTACTCCCACTCTGCGGCGGTGCGCCGCGTCTGCAATCCACGGTAGAAAGGGATGGCCACCTCGCCCTCGGTCCCGAGGAGGAGCGGCAACCCGTGGACCCGTAGGTGCTTTACCCGGGCAGCCCCTTGCTGACGCCTCCCCGGGTCGCCTGCCGCCCGCCGCCCGGTCTGCCACGCCCACCGCAGCCGCCCCAAGATCGTGCTCGATCCTGGTTTGAGTGGCATCAAGGCGGGCGGACACACTACATCCTGGATCGAGCACGATCTTGCGGCGGGTGGCGGGTGGCGGGTGGCGGGTGGCGGGTGGCGGGTGGCGGGTGGCGGGCGGCGGGCGGCGGGGCGGGGCGGCGCCGGGCGGGGTCGACCAGGGCGGCACCGACCAGGATGGCACCGGGCGGGGCGGCGCCGGGCCGGTCGGGGCGGGCGGGGGACGGTGGTCGGGTGTTCACGTCCCGGACCGGGTGGGCGGTGAGCTGGGCGGGTAGGCTGGTTGATCGGCCTTCCACACCCCGGAGGGCCGGCACCCCATACCCCGGACGGTCACGAGCGGGGCCGCCAGACCGGCGGTCACGACCCGGCCGGGTCCCGTACGCCGGGACGACGGCGAGGAAGCGCAGCCATGATCAGTGTTTTCGACCTCTTCAGCGTCGGTATCGGGCCGTCCAGCTCTCACACTGTGGGGCCGATGCGGGCCGCGCGGACGTTCGTTGGTGGGCTGAAGGCCGACGGGCTGCTCAGCGACACGGCGCGGGTGCAGGCCGAGTTGTTCGGCTCGCTGGGTGCTACCGGGCATGGCCACGGCAGCGGTCCGGCGGTGCTGCTGGGGTTGTCCGGCGAGTCGCCGGAGACTGTCGACACGGACACTGTCGGTCCTCGGGTCGAGCGGATCCGGGCCGAGCGGCGGATCAACATCCTCGACGCGCACGAGATCGACTTTGACCCGGATCGGGACCTGACGTTGCACCGCCGCCGGTCGTTGCCGTACCACCCGAACGGGATGACCTTCGTGGCGTACGACGGGGCCGGCGTCGAGCTGCGCAGCCGCACCTACTACTCCGTCGGTGGCGGGTTCGTGGTGGACGAGGCGGCGGCCGGGGCGGACCGGATCAAGCCGGACAACACTGTGGTGCGGTACCCCTTCCTGACCGGGGCGCAGCTCCTCGACATCACCACCCGCACCGGGCTGTCGATCAGCGAGGTGATGCTGGCCAACGAGCGTTCGTGGCGCAGCGAGGCGGACATCCGGGCCGGTCTGCTGGAGATCTGGCGGGTGATGCAGGAGTGCGTGCAGCGCGGCTGCGAGCGGGACGGCGTACTCCCTGGGGGGTTGAAGGTTCGGCGGCGGGCGGCGGAGCTGCGGCGTGGTCTGGAGGCGGAGGCCGGGTCGGCGGACCCGCTGCACGCGATGGACTGGGTGACGCTGTTCGCGCTCGCGGTCAACGAGGAGAACGCCGCCGGCGGCCGGGTCGTCACCGCGCCGACCAACGGCGCGGCCGGGATCATTCCGGCGGTGCTGCACTACTACACCCGGTTCGTGCCGGACGCCGATGACGAGGGTGTGGTGCGGTTCCTGCTGACGGCGGGTGCGATCGGTGTGCTGTTCAAGGAGAACGCCTCGATCTCGGGCGCCGAGGTGGGCTGCCAGGGTGAGGTCGGTTCGGCGTGCTCGATGGCGGCGGCGGGGCTGGCCGAGGCGCTCGGTGGCACCCCGGAGCAGGTGGAGAACGCGGCCGAGATCGGGATGGAGCACAACCTCGGGTTGACCTGTGACCCGGTGGGTGGCCTGGTGCAGATCCCCTGCATCGAGCGAAACGCGGTGGCTAGCATCAAGGCGATCACGGCCGCCCGGCTGGCGCTGCGCGGCGACGGGGTGCACAAGGTGTCGCTGGACAAGGTCATCAAGACCATGCGGGAGACGGGCGCCGACATGAAGGTCAAGTACAAGGAGACGGCGCGCGGCGGTTTGGCCGTCAACGTGATCGAGTGCTGAGTCCGGTCGATTCGGGGCAATCGTTCACCGACTGCTAACCTGTCGTCCGTTTCAGGAGGCGGGAGGCTGCGGTGACCTCTGGCGTCGCGGCGTTGTGGTCGCACCGCAACTCGCTGCGCATCCTGGTCAGGCGGGATCTTGCGGTCAAGTACCAGCAGTCGGTGCTGGGCTACTTCTGGTCGTTGATCGAGCCGCTCGGCATGGGCGCCATCTACTGGTTCGTCTTCGGGGTGCTCTACTCCCGGGACACCGGTCGGCACCTCGGTGAGGCGGCCGGTTCGTACCCGTTGTTCCTGATCACCGGCATCTTCGCCTGGATGTGGACCAGTTCGGCGCTGAGTGAGGCGACGAACGCGCTGACCGGCCAGTCCCGGTTGATCACCACGATGAACGTGCCACGTCAGGTCTTTCCGATCGGTCGGGTCACCGGCCGGTTCGCCGAGTACGCGGCCGGCCTGCCGATCCTGGCCGCCATCGCGGTGATCTACGCGGCGCACGGTCGGATCCATCCGGGTTGGTCGCTGCTCTCCCTGCCGCTGGCGGTGGCCGTCCAGTCCGTCCTGTTGACCGGGCTGGCCCTGCTGCTGTCCGCGTGGAACGTGCTGATGCGCGACGTGGAACGGCTGATGCGGCTGATCATCCGGGTGCTCTTCTACGCCACGCCGATCATCTATCCGCTCAGCCTGGTCCGGGAGTCCGGCCTGCCCGGCTGGTTGAAGGTGGTGTACGAGCTGAACCCGCTGGTCGGGATCTTCCAGCTGCACCACGCGATCTGGTATCCGGACGAGTTCCCGGACGCCCGGCTGCTCGCCACCACTGTCGTCGGCAGCCTGCTGGTGCTGGCCGTCGGTTGGTGGTCGTTCCGTCGGTTGGAGCCCGCAGTGCTCAAGGAGCTCTGAGGTGGCCGCGCCGATCATCGAGGCCGACGGGCTGGGCATCCGGTTCGTCCGGAACCGTCGCCGCCAGTTGCGGCTGCGGGAGCTGTTCATCCACCGGGGTGCGCGTGGTGCCCTGCCCGGCCAGTTCTGGCCGTTGCGGGACGTGTCGTTCACCATCGAGCCCGGCGAGACCGTCGGGGTGATCGGGCGCAACGGCACCGGCAAGAGCACACTGCTGCGGCTGATCGCCGGGGTGCTCATTCCGGATGAGGGCGACATCCGGGTGCACGGCGCTGTGGCGCCGCTGCTGGAGTTGTCCGCCGGTTTCTCCAACGACCTGACC
Organism: Micromonospora sp. NPDC048947; assembly: GCF_040649495.1. NCBI lineage: Bacteria > Bacillati > Actinomycetota > Actinomycetes > Micromonosporales > Micromonosporaceae > Micromonospora > Micromonospora sp. NPDC048947. Next base: position 84,688 of record NZ_JBEZFO010000019.1, on the reverse strand, counting down.
GGGCGGGAGAACCTGCACCTGGTCGGTGGGCTGCACGGACTGTCGACGAGCTATCTGAAGCGGCACTTCGACGAGATCGTCGAGTTCGCCGGTGAGCAGGTGGAACGGGCCATCGACACGTCGGTGCGGCACTACTCGTCGGGGATGAAGGTGCGGCTGGGCTTCGCGATCATCTCGCACCTGCCGCACCCGATCCTGCTGATGGACGAGGTGACAGCGGTCGGGGACGCGGAGTTCCGCAAGAAGTGTTACGCGACTATTGATCGTCTGCTCGGGGAGGGGCGCACGCTGGTGCTGGTGTCACACAACGAAAAGGACCTGACCCGGTTCTGCCGTCGGGGGTTGTACCTCGACGCGGGCCGGTTGACGCTCGACGGCACCATCGCCGAGGCGCTCGACGCGTACCACGCAGCGGTCCCGCGGTGACGCTCGCGATCGTGCTCGCCGCCGGGACGCCCGCGGCGGGCCTGACCACTGCGACCGGTGAGCCGCTGGCCGACCGGCTGGCCGACCAGTTGCGCCTGGCCGGGGCGGACGAGGTGCGCTTCGCCGCCAACCTGGACGAGCTGTCCGACCTGGTCTCCACAGCGACCGTCCCGGTGCTGATCACCGGCACCGACCTGGTGGCGCACACGGCCGTACTGCGGCACCTGGCCACCAGCCCGGTGGGTCCCACTGTGGCGCTGGTCCTCGGTGACCCGCCGGTGCCCGGTCGGACAGCGGTGCGGGAGGAGCGCGGCCAGGTGGTCGACGCCGGCGCGTTGGACGCCCTCGACGGGGCCGCCACCGGCGTGTTCGGCGGCGCGCTGCGGGTCGGCGTCGACGATCTGCCGACCCTCGCGGCCGCCGCCCGCGCCGCCACGTCCGGGATGCTTCCCGTCGCCGCTCCGATCGGCCCGGCCGGCGACGTCGCGTCGCTGCCGGTGACCGGCGGGGTCGGGTCCGGGGGGTCGGTGGCGGCCGGTGGCCCCGGGTCCGCCGTGGACCGGCTCTTCGCGGGTCTCGCGGCGCTCGGCACCCTGATCTTCGCCCAGCGGGTACGCCTGCTCGTCGCCCACCGGGTCGAGGACGCGGCCGGGCTCACCGCTGCCGAGGCGGCGGTGACCGCCGTCGACGAGGATCGGGCCGAGTTGCGGCTGTCGGTGAAGGAGAAGGACGACTTCTTCTCCACCTACTTCGTCAGCACCTGGTCGCCGTACGTGGTCCGGCTCTCGGCCCGGCTCCGGCTCACCCCGACCGGGGTGACGGTGATCTCGGTGCTCTTCGCGTTGGGCGCGGCGGTGCTGTTCGGGGTCGGTGGGCGGCCCGCGCTGGTCGGTGGCGCGGTGCTGCTCTACCTGGGCTTCGTGCTGGACTGCGTGGACGGCCAGTTGGCCCGCTACACCCGGCACTTCAGCGCCTGGGGTGGCTGGTTGGACACGATGGCGGACCGGGCCAAGGAGTACCTGGTCTACGCCGGGCTGGGCTTCGGGGTGAGCCACGCCGGGCTGGGCAACGGGTGGGCGCTCGCGATCGCCGCGATGACGTTGCAGACCGTCCGGCACATGACCGACACCTGGTACGGGGTGCTGCACGACGAGGCTGCCCGCCGCCCGCGTACGGCGACGAACGCCAGCGGTGGGATCGGTGACCGGCTCAACGCGGCGTCGACCCGGGTGCAGGCGGACACCGGGTCGGTGTCGTACTGGCTGAAGCGGACGGTGGTCTTCCCGATCGGTGAGCGGTGGGCGCTGATCGCGCTGACAGTGGCGCTGTTCAACCCGCTGGTCAGCCTGATCGCCGTGCTGGTCTGGGGGGTGTTGGCGTTCGCGTACACGGGGGCGCTGCGGACGCTGCGGGCCCGCTGGATGTGGGTGCCGGTGCTGGACACTGTCGACGCCACCCTGCACCGCGACGACGGGCCGCTGGCCCGCTGGTTGCCGGTGGTCCGCCCGATGGGGCCGCTGACCCTGGCGGTGATCGCCGCGCTCGGCCCGGCGGTGCTGCTGGTCGGGGCGCTGCTGAGCGACGCGCCCGAGGGGCTGCGCTGGGCGGTGCCGGTGGCGCTGCTGGTGCTGCTGGTCGGCGGCCTGGGCGCCGGGGCGGCGCACAACGGTCCGCTGGACTGGCTGGTGCCCGCGGCGTTGCGGGCCGCCGAGTACCTGTTCGCCATCGCGGTCGGGGTGGTCGGTGCGGCACCCGGCTGGCTGATCTTCGGGTACGTCTTCGTGCTCACTGTGCACCACTACGACCTGACCGCCCGGCTGGAGAAGCGTCAGGCGGCACCGCCCCTGCACGCGGCGACGCTGGGCTGGGAGGGACGCTCCGTGCTGTTGGCCCTCGCGGCGATCGCCGGTATTGCGGGTATCGGACTGGCTACACTCGGTGCGTACCTTCTCGTGGTTTTCGTGGTGAGCGTCGTCCTGGCCTGGTTCGTGCGACCGGCCCGTAGCGCGCGGGCGTCGGTGGCGCCGGCGGGCGCTGGAGGTGCCGCGCCGCGCTGACGGAGGGCGGCCGGATGACTCTGATCAGCTTCGTGGTGCCCGCCTTCCGGGTGCAGGGATACCTGCGGGAGTGCCTGGACTCCATTCTCGGTCAGCCGGAGACGGACATCGAGGTGATCGCCGTCGACGACTGCTCGCCGGACGCCAGCGGCGACATCATCGACGAGTACGCGGCCCGCGACCAGCGGGTCCACTCGGTCCGGCTGTCGGAGAACGTCGGCCTCGGTCCGGCCCGGAACATCGGGCTGGACCGGGCCGTCGGCGAGTACGTGTGGTTCCTCGACGGCGACGACTGGCTGGCCCCGGAGTGCCTGACCGAGGTCGCGGAACGGTTGCGGGTCACCCGCCCGGACGTCCTGCTCGTCGACCACGTCCGCACCCACTGGAACGACACCGCCACCCGCAGCGCGATGGCCGAGGTGTTTCCGGAGTCGCCGGGCCCGGGCACCTTCCGCCTGCGGGACCGGCCGCAGGCGATGCACCTGCTGCACACCGCGTGGAACCGGCTGGTCCGTCGGGAGTTCCTCGCCGACCTGGGTCTGCGCTTCGCACCCGGCTGGTACGAGGACGTCTCGTTCAGCTACCCGGTGCTGATGGCCGCGCACCGGATCGGCGTACTGGACCGGGTCTGCGTCAACTACCGCCAACGCCGCGCCGGCGCGATCACCCGGACCCGGGGTGACCGGCACTTCGAGGTCTTCCCGCAGTGGCACCGGGTGTTCCACCTGATGGATTCGTGGGGGTCGGCGACGGAGGCCCTGCGGCCGGTGGTCTTCGAACGGATGATCTGGCACTACCTGACGGTGCTCGGCAACGGTCAGCGGATCGCGCCGGAACTGCGGGAGGCGTTCTTCGCGCAGATCACAGCGGACTACGAGCGCTGGCTGCCGGCCGGCGGTTATCCGGTACCGGGCGGGGTCGAGGGGATCAAGCACAAGCTTGTCGCCTCCGGCCGGTGGCGCACCTTCAGCGCGTTGCGGGCCGCCGGCCGGGCCCGTGACGCCGCCCGCCGACGGGCCCGCACCGCGCGGCGCACCGTCGGCCCGGTCGCCCGGCGCGGTGCCCGGCTGACCCGGGACGGGCTGCTGCGCGAGTACTACCGGGCCGAGTTGCGGCGGCCGGTCGACCCGGCGCTCGCTGTGTACGCGGCGTACTGGTACCGGGGCTACTCCTGCAACCCGGCGGCCATCTACGAGGTCGCCCGCCGGTTGGCGCCGGGGGTGCGCGGGGTGTGGGTGGTGCGCCGGGACCGGGTGGACAGCGTGCCGGCCGGAGTGGAGTACGTGGTGGCCGGCACGCCGGCGTACTACCGGGTGCTCGCCCGCGCCCGGTGGCTGGTCAACAACGTCAACTTTCCGGACTTCGTCAGGAAGCGACCCGAACAGGTGCACGTGCAGACGCACCACGGCACGCCGGTCAAGGTGATGGGGCTGGATCAGCAGCGCTACCCGATCGGCGCGGGCCGGATGGACTTCGCCGGGCTGCTGCGCCGGGTGGACCGCTGGGACTACAGCGTCAGCGCCAACAGCTTCTCCACCCAGATGTGGGACCGGGCGTACCCGGCCACGTACACCACGCTGGAGGTGGGGTACCCGCGCAACGACCGCCTGGTCACCGCCAGCCCGGACGAGGTGCGCCGACTCCGCGCGGAGTTCGGCCTCGACCCCGACGAGCAGGTCGTCCTGTACGCCCCGACGCACCGCGAGCACCTGCCCGGCTACCGGCCGCCGTTCGACCCGGACCGGTTCGTCAAGGCGCTGGGTGACTCGGGCCGGTTGTTGATGCGCAGCCACTACTTCCACGACCGGGACCGACGCCCCGGCCAGCCGAGGGACTGGGAGCGGGTTCGTGACGTCAGCGGCCATCAACGGGTGGAGGATCTCTACCTGGTGGCGGACGTGCTGGTCACCGACTACTCGTCGGCCATGTTCGACTATGCGGTGTTGGACCGGCCGATCGTGCTGTACACCCCGGACTGGGAGGCGTACCGGCTGGCCCGGGGCGTCTACTTCGACGTCACCGCCGAACCGCCGGGCGCGGTAGCCTCCACTTTCGCCGATCTGCTCGACCTGTTCCGTACCGACGGGGTGCGCTCGGACGCGGCGACGAAGGCCCGCGAGCATTTCCGGGCCCGGTTCTGCACTTTGGACGACGGGCGGGCGGCGGAGCGGGTGGTGCGGCAGGTGTTCCTCGGGGAGCCGGACGAGCGATCCACGCGCTGCTGATCGACGCTTCTGTCGTGTAATAGCAGTGTCATCGATCGAACATGAGACGTTTACCCGATGTCACAAACCCATGATCCTGGTCACAGTCTTGTGGGGTTCGGCCGACGCGCGCTGGGGGGGAAGACGGTGAGCACCGTCACGCTCAAGGATGTGACCAAGGTTTTCCGGGATGGCACGCTCGCCGTCGACAGCATCAACCTCGATGTGAACGACGGCGAGTTCATGGTGCTGCTTGGGCCGTCCGGCTGCGGCAAGTCGACGGTGCTGCGAATGATCGCCGGGTTGGAGGAGCCGACCACCGGTGCGGTGATGCTCGACGGGGAGTTGGCCAACGACCTGCCCCCACGGGACCGCAGGATCGCCATGGTCTTCCAGGACTTCGCCCTCTACCCGCACATGACGGTTGGCGACAACATCGCGTTTCCGCTGCGGCTGGCCGGGGTCGAGCCCGAGCCGCGGGGCGAGCGGGTCAGCGACGTGGCGAGCGCGCTGGGCATCGGTGACGTGCTGGCCCGCAAGCCGGGGCAGCTCTCCGGCGGGCAGCGGCAGCGGGTGGCGATGGGGCGTGCGATCGTCCGCCGACCGGGCCTGTTCCTGATGGACGAGCCGTTGTCCAACCTGGACAGCGGCCTGCGGGCCGAGCTGCGCGCGGAGATCTCCGGCCTGACCCGCGAGCTGGGCGTCACCACTGTCTACGTCACGCACGACCAGGCCGAGGCGCTCACCATGGCCGACCGGGTGGCCATCATGCGCCGCGGCGTACTCCAGGACGTGGGCACACCGACCCAGGTGTACGGCCGGCCGGCGACGCTCTACGTCGCGGCGTTCCTGGGCAGCCCGCGGATGAACCTGCTGGAGGCGTCGGTCTACGTCCATCTCGACCGTTACGTCACGCTGAACCTCGGTGACCAGTCGCTCTACCTGCCCTGGAACGACATCCGCAGTAGGGCGGTGGCGCACTACCACGGTGAGCGGATCGTTGTCGGCATGCGGGCCGAGGCGCTCACCCCTGTCGCACCGGACAGCCCCGGCGACGTGCTCCGTGGGCGGATCCGCTACCTGGAGCACCACGGGCACGAGTCGTTGGCGTTCCTCGACATCGGCGCGACAGCGATCGTGGTCGACGAGATGGGCGCCCCGCTCGAACCGCCGCCGGTCGGCCAGCGAGGCCTGCGCCGGTTCGGCTCGGTGATGCAGCGGCTCACCGGCAAGCCGGTGGAGGCGCAGGAGGCCCCGCCCAGTGGCGTCCAGACCAGCGTGCTGCCCGATCCGGGCCGGCACCACCGCCGTCCGGCGGAGCTGGCGGTGCGGCTGGCGCCGTACCCGGCGGTCAGCGCCGGTCACCCGCTCGCCGTCTCGGTACGGATGGACGCGCTGCACTTCTTCGACGAGCGTGGCGACCGGATCGACGTGGGTTGGCGCTGACGACGTCCCCGGACGGGGTGGCGGGCCCGCCACCCGGTGCCCTACCGTCTGCCCACCCAGTCCACTGTGAAATACCACCGAGAGGGGTGCACCCGTGTCGGGTGACCGTCCCAGCCCGCTCGTCATCGAGCGCATCCTGCGGGATCGCGAGGGCATCTGGCAGCAGATCGTGGCCGAGCGTGACCTCAACGCCCTGACCGGGCGGATGCTGACCAGCTCCGCCATCGCGTTGGCCTGCTACGGGGCGGTGCTGGGCTTCTTCCACAGCCCGCTGATGGCGCTGACCTCGGCGCTGAAGCTGCCGCTGCTGTTCCTGGTCACCCTGGTCATCTGCCTGCCCACGCTCTACCTGTTCAACCTGGTCTTCGGTGCCCGGCTCTCGGTGCGGCAGTCGGTGGCGCTGGTGATGGTGGCGATCACCGTCACCTCGATGCTCGCTGTGGCGTTCGCGCCGATCAGCCTCTTCTTCCTGATCACCGCCAACGACTACGGCTTCTTCAAGCTGCTCAACGTGTCGATCCTGACCCTGTCGGCGCTGGTCGGGTTGCGCTTTCTGACAAGCGGGATGCAGGTGCTCAACGACCACGGCCTGCTCGCGCCCGAGGCCGCCAACGCCACTGTCGGCGAGCAGGCCAGCGCCCCGGCGCCGGTCCAGGCCGTGCCGGCCGCGGTGCCCGCCGGGCCGTCGCCGGCTGCCGCGCCGGCCGCCGGTCAGAGCCCCGAGCCGGTCGCCGTGCCGGCCGGGGCCGCCGTGGCCGAGTCGACAGCGAACGGTGCCGTGACCACTGCGACGCCCCCGGCCCCGGTTCCGACGCAGTGGGCCGGGCAGCCGGCCGGTGCCTCGTTCCCGCCCGGCATGCTGCCGCCCGGCTACGTGGCGCAACGCCCGTGGGACGGCCGTACGGTCCGGCGCGGGGAGCCGACGCAGCGGCCGGCCAGCATGACACTGCTCTACATCTGGATCCTGCTCTTCGGGTTTGTCGGCACCCAGCTGGCGTGGACGTTGCGGCCGTTCTTCGGCGACCCGGGGCAGGATTTCTCCTTCTTCCGCAGCATCGACGGCAACTTCTATGCGGAGATCCTGCGCATCATCGGCAACCTCTGAGCGGGCCCCTGACGGACAAGTAGCTGGTTGCCGGCCTGGTTACCGATTAGTAACGTCAGGTCATGACTATCGACTCCCGCCAGGTGGCGGCCGGCATGCTGGAAGCGGTGCCGTTCGCTCGTACGCTCGGCATCGAGTTCGTCGAGGTGGCACCCGAGGCGGAGGGCGGCGTGCGGGCAGTCGTGCGGCTGCCCGACTCACCGGCCACCCACAACCACATCGGGGGCCCGCACGCCGGAGCCATGTTCGCCCTCGGCGAGACGGCCTCCGGCGCGGTGGTGCTGGCCGCCTTCGGGCAACTGCTCGACCGGGCCGTGCCGTTGGCCGTCCGGGCCGAGATCGCCTACCGGAAACTCGCCATGGGTCCGGTGCTTGCCACCGCGCGACTCGGCCGGTCGGCGACCGAGGTGACCGAGGAGTTGGCCGCCGGTCGGCGCCCGGAATTCCCCGTCACGGTCCAAATCGCCACCGAGGACGGCAAGCCCACCTCGGAAATGACAGTGATCTGGACGCTGCGACCGAACTGAAACGCCTCAGGGCGGCCGAAACGGGTTTGCGGGCCCAGCAGGGTGGATAGATTCGTACCGTGCTGGGCCTACCTGCTCACGTGACCGCCTGTCTCTTCGATCTGGACGGTGTGCTGACGCAGACCGCCCGCGTACACAACGCCGCCTGGACGCAGACGTTCGACGAGTTCCTCCGCCAGCGCGCCACGGCCTCCGGCGAACCGTTCCAACCGTTCGATCCGGGCCCGGACTACAACCGCTACGTCGACGGCCGCCCCCGCGCCGACGGCGTCCGGTCGTTCCTCGCCTCCCGCGGGATCGTGCTGCCCGAGGGCGGCCCGGACGACCCGCCGGAGGCGGAGACAGTCAACGGCCTTGGCAACCGCAAGAACGTCCTGCTCCTGCACCGCCTGCGTACCGACGGCGTCGAGGTCTACCCGGGCTCCGTGCGGTATCTGAAGGCCGCAAAAGCCGCCGGGCTGCGCCGAGCCGTGGTCACCGCCAGCGCGAACGGGGGTGAGGTGGTCGCCGTCGCCGGGTTCGAGCCACTGCTGGAGGCCCGGGTGGACGGGCTGGTCGCCCGTGCGCAGGGGCTGCGCGGCAAACCACACCCGGACACGTTCCTCGCCGGGGCCAGGGCGCTCGGCGTCGACCCGACCCAGGCCGCCGTCTTCGAGGACGCCCTCTCCGGGGTGGCCGCCGGCCGCGCGGGTGGCTTCGGCTACGTCGTCGGCGTCGACCGGGTCGGCCAGGCCGACGAGTTGCTCGCCCACGGCGCCGACATCGTGGTGACGGACCTCGCCGACCTCCTCGACCGCGCGGACCCACCGGCGCCGAACCGCACCGCTAGCGACCCGCTCGCCGCCGAACGAGGCTCCGGATGATTCGGGAGCGCGCCTATCCGGTAGAGCCGTGGCACGTCCGGGAGACCCGGCTGGACATGGACGTGCTGGCCCAGTCGGAGTCGGTCTTCGCGCTCTCCAACGGGCACGTCGGCCTGCGCGGCAACCTCGACGAGGGCGAACCGCACGGCCTGCCCGGCACCTACCTCAACTCGTTCTACGAACTGCGTCCGTTGCCGTACGCGGAGGCGGGCTACGGCTTCCCTGAGTCCGGGCAGACCATCGTCAACGTCACGAACGGCAAACTGATCCGGCTGCTGGTCGACGACGAACCGCTCGACGTGCGTTACGGCGAGCTGATCGCCCACGAACGGATCCTCGACCTGCGGGCCGGCACGCTGCACCGGGAGCTGCACTGGCGCTCGCCCGCCGGCCGGGAGGTCAAGGTCCGCAGCACCCGTCTCGTCTCGTTCACCCAGCGGTCCGTGGCCGCCATCAGCTACGAGGTGGAGGCCGTCGACCGCCCGCTGCGGCTGATCGTGCAGTCCGAGTTGGTGGCGAACGAGTCGCTGCCCGCGCAGAGCAAGGACCCCCGGGTCGCGGCGGTGCTGGAGTCGCCGCTCCAGGCCGAGGAGGAGCTGACCACCCCCGACGGCGGCCAACTGATCCACCGCACCAAGGTCTCCGGTCTGCGGGTCGCCGCCGCCATGGAGCACGAGGTGCACGGCCCGGACCACACCACAATCGAGTCCGAGGGCTACCAGGACTGGGTGCGTACCACAATCGCCTGCGTGCTCCAGCCCGGCGAGAAGCTGCGGGTGATCAAGTATCTGACGTACAGCTGGTCGAGTCGACGGTCCCTGCCGGCGCTGCGCGACCAGGTCGGCGCGGCACTGGCCGGTGCCCGGCTGGACGGGTGGGACGGGCTGCACCGGGAGCAGCGCAACTACCTCGACGCGTTCTGGGACGCCTCCGACGTGCTGGTCGAAGGCGACCCGGAGGTGCAGCAGGCGGTCCGGTTCGGTCTCTTCCACGTGTTGCAGGCCGGCGCGCGGGCCGAGCAGCGGCCGATCTCGGCGAAGGGGCTGACCGGCCCCGGTTACGACGGTCACGCCTTCTGGGACACCGAGATGTTCGTCCTGCCGGTGCTCACCTACACCCAGCCGAGCGCGGTGCGCAGCGCGTTGCAGTGGCGACACAGCACTCTGGATTCGGCGCGGGAACGCGCCGAGACGCTCAACCTCCGGGGCGCCGCCTTCCCCTGGCGCACCATCGGCGGCCCGGAATCATCCGGGTACTGGCCGGCCGGGACGGCGGCCTTCCACATCGCCGCCGACATCGCCGACGCCGTGCGCCGCTACGTGATGGTCACCGGGGACACCCAGTTGGAACGGGACATCGGGCTGGAGCTGCTGGTGGAGACCGCCCGGCTGTGGCGCTCGATCGGTCACCACGACCGGCACGGGCTGTTCCACATCGATGGCGTCACCGGCCCGGACGAGTACACAGCCGTGAAGAACGACAACGTCTACACCAACCTGATGGCGCAGCGGAACCTGCTCGCCGCCGCCGACGTGGTCATGCGCCACCGGGACGAGGCGTTCCACCTCGGCGTCACCGACGAGGAGGCCGCGAGCTGGCGGGACGCCGCCACCTCCATGCACATCCCGTACGACGAGGAGCTTGAGGTCCATCAGCAGGTGGAGGGCTTCACCCGACTCCAGGAATGGGACTTCACGCACACCCCGGCGGAGAAGTACCCGCTGCTGCTGCACTACCCGTACTTCGAGCTGTACCGCAAGCAGGTGGTGAAGCAGGCCGACCTGGTCCTCGCCATGCACTGGCGGGGGGATGCCTTCACCCCCGAGGAGAAGGTGCGCAACTTCCTCTACTACGAGCGTCGCACCGTACGCGACTCGTCGTTGTCGGCCTGCACCCAGTCGGTGCTCGCCGCCGAGGTGGGCCACCCCGAGCTCGCGCACACCTACCTGCGCGAGGCCGCGCTGATGGACCTGCACGACCTCAACGAGAACACTCGCGACGGCGTGCACATGGCGTCGTTGGCCGGCGCGTGGCTCGCCCTGGTCAGCGGGTTGGGCGGTCTACGGGACCACGACGGCGAGCTGTCCTTCGCCCCCCGGCTCTCCAGCCGACTCAGCCGGTTGGAGTTCTCACTCCAGTGGCGGGGCTTGGCGCTGCGGGTGGACGTCCGGCCGCACCAGACGACGTACTCGCTGCGGCACGGCGGCCCGGACGACGTGGTGGAGCTGCGCCACCACGACCAGATGCTGCGGGTGACCTGCGACGAGCCGGTGACGGTGCCGGTGCCGCCGGCCGAACCGTCCGGCCCGCCGCCCGAGCAGCCACCGGGCCGGTCTCCGCTGCTGCGGTTGCCCGAACGCGAACAGTGACGGGCGGGGCGGGAGTCCTCCCGCCCCGCCCGCCCGCGCTGTTTGTCGGACCGGCTCGCCGGCCCAGGTTGGTCAGACCGGCTCGCCGGTCGACGGACGTCCGATGGCGTCGCGGGGCGCCGCCGCCTTCGGGTCGTCGGGCAGCCGGGCCGAAGCGGCCTGGTCTCCGAAATCCTGGTCCCCGACGTCCTGGTTGCGCGCGGCGTCCTGTTCACGCTGGGCTCGCTCGGTCAGCTGCTGCTGCCGGGAAATCTGCTGCTTGGCCATGGCGATCCTCGCGATCCGTCGGGGCGCGGTTGCGCCGACACGGTCTGCGGTCGCTCGTCGCGTACCCGGCGCCCCAGCGGGCAAACGCGGCCCGGCGACGGGCCCACGGCCCGGGGTGACACTGTCGCGGCGTGCGTGCCCGGCGGCGGGCGGGGTACCCGGACCACCGGCGAGTACGCGGAGGTGGGGCATGGACGAGCAGCGCAGCGTGACCATTCCGATCGGGGACGCCCAACTCCCCGCCGACCTGACGCTGCCCGCCCAGCCGGTCGGCGTGGTGCTGTTCGCGCACGGCAGCGGCAGTTCCCGGCACAGCCCGCGCAACGTGGCGGTGGCCCGGACGCTGAACGGCAGTGGGCTCGGCACGGTGCTGGCGGACCTGCTCACCCCGGCCGAGGACGAGGTGGACGCCCGAACAGCCGAACTGCGCTTCGACATCGGGCTGCTGGCCAGCCGGCTGGCCGGGATCGTCGACTGGCTGGCCGTCGAGCGTCCTGCCGGCGATGTGCCGATCGGTCTGTTCGGGGCCAGCACTGGTGCTGCCGCCGCCCTGGTAGCGGCGTCGTCCCGCGCCGATCGGGTGGCCGCTGTGGTCAGCCGGGGTGGTCGGCCGGACCTGGCCGAAGACGCGCTGGCCCAGGTGCGTATCCCGACGTTGCTCCTGGTCGGCGGGCTGGACGAAGAGGTGATCACGCTCAACGAGCGGGCGCTGGCCGAGTTGGGCGAGGTCGGCGAGCTACGGGTGATCCCCGGCGCCACCCATCTCTTCGAGGAACCCGGCACCCTGGAGCAGGTCGCCGATCAGGCTGGCACCTGGTTCACCACGCACCTCGGTCGGCGGTGATCAGTCCGAGGGCAGGAGAGCCGAGGCCGAGCGGCGCTGTTGCACGGTGTCGATCATCCGCCAGAGGACGGCGGTGATCGGGACGCTGACGAAGGCGCCAGCGATGCCCGCGATCAGCGTGCCCGCGGTGACCGCCACCAGGATCACCGCCGGATGCAGTCGGACCTGCCGTTTCATGACCAGCGGCTCCAGCAGGTTGCCCTCGATCTGCTGCACGGCGATCACCGCCGCGAGGGTGAGCAGCGCTGTGGTGGGACCGTTCGCGGCCAGCGCCACCAGCACCGCCACCGCGCCGGCCACCGTCGCCCCGATGATCGGCACGAACCCGCCGAGGAACGTGATCAACGCCAACGGCAGGGCGAGTGGCACCCGCAGCACCACGAGAGCCAGCCCGATGCCCAGCGCGTCGATCGCGGCGATGAACATGGTGCCCCGGCTGTACGCCCCCAACGTCTGCCAACCGGCCCGCCCGGCCTCGGCCAGCACTGGTTGGTTCGGGCCGGACACCCGGGACAGCACCCAGTGCCACATGGACCGGCCGTCCTTGAGCAGGAAGAAGAGCAGCACCAGAGCCAGCAGCGCGGAGCCGAACACCTCGGTGGCGGTCCGGGCGCCGGCCACCGGGTCCGGAGAGCTGCCACTGAGCCCCTCGCGGGCCTGGTCGACCAGCCGGTCCAGCTGTGCCTCGCTGACCGGCAGCGTGGACGTCACGAAGTCGCGGCTGCGTTCGACCCCCTGCGTCAACTCCTGGCTGAGCTGATCGAACTGGCTGGCGGTCAGGTTCCATACCAGGGCACCGACGCCGACCAGGATGCCCAGCAACAGCAGCACGGTGCAGAGCGCCGCCAGCGCCGCCGGCAGGCGCAACCGGCGCAGCAGCAGCAGGACCGGATCGAGCAGCGCGGTGAGGAAGATGGTGGCGGCCAGCGCGATGGCCAGCGGCGCCAACAGGACGGCGATCCGGCCGAGCAGGTAGAGCCCCGCGGCGATCACCACCAGGCAGGCGCTCCACAACACCGCGGTCCGGACCAGCCACGGCAGCGCCGCCCAGGTCTGGCGCGGCCCGGGGCCACCTGTCGGTCCGGATTCCTCTGCGGCCATGTCGGTCCTCCTCGATGTCGACGAGGTCGGTACCCGGTCGGTCGTGCCCCGACACCCGATTCGCTGGCCGGTGCCCGCGCGGATCGTACGTCGGGCCGAGGGACGTGGGCGGGAATTCGCGGATCACGTCCACAGCGGCGGCGTTTGCGTGGTCCGGCCGAGGGAACGCGAAGGGGACGGACCGGACTGAGGAGGAACGCGGTGGGTGACTTCATGGACAAGGCCAAGGACTTCGCGGACAAGCATGACAAGCAGGTCGACCAGGGTGCGGAGAAGGCCGGCGACATGGCCGACAAGCGCACCGGCGGCAAGTACGGCGATCAGATCGACAAGGGCGTGGACCAGGCCCAGGCGCGCACCGGTGAGGGCGACCAGGTCCGCTGACCCGACGCGCTCCTCCCGGGCCGCCGAGCCGTCGGCGACCCGGGAGGCCGATGCTGCGCGGGTCAGCGCTTGTCGCGTAGCTCGTCCATTGAGGTGGGCCGGCCGCTCAACGCGTCGCGCAACCGGTCGACCAGACCGATGCCGGGGGCGAGTAGCTTGTTCGCCGGTGGGTGCACCGGGCTCCCGGGATGTGGCCGGGTCGGTCCGATTTCCTTGATCGCCGTCACCCGGTCGGCGATCTCGACCAGCTCCTCCCGTGCCGTCGCCGCGCGCAGCCGGGGAAAGAGCTCCTTCTCCTCCTCCGCCACGTGCTGTCGGACGGTGCTGGTCAGGTGGGCGAGCAGCTCGTCGAAGCGGGGGTCGGACGGGTCGACTGACTCCAACTCCTTCATGGTCCGCTCGGCGTCGGCGTGCTCCGCGATCTCCCGGTCGGCGATCTCGTTGCCGTCGGGCAGTACCTTCCGGGCGATCGGATACACGTACGCCTCCTCGGCGACCGAGTGGCGGACGAGTTCGGCGATCACCACGTCGGCGAGGCGCCTGCGGTGCTCGGGGGTGCCCCGCCGGGTCGCCAACTCGGCGAGGACTGACTCGATCTCACGATGGTCGGAGACCAGGATGTCGACGGCATCATGGTCGTCCGTGGTCGGTGTACTTGTCATGTACGGCCCCTTACCGGTTGCGGAACGGTGGGAGGTGTGTGGCTCTGGTACCCCCGTGGGGCTGCACAAACCTACGGTTGACTATGCGTCCGACGGTGCCGGTGGTGCGCGCGGTGTCGGTGGTGCCCGGCCGCCACGATTGCCCCGCCACCGCCGGGGTAACCGCCGCCATGGCCGACGATCGCCCCACCGCCGACCGCGATCAGTCGCGGTTCGATGAGACCGCCGAGCGGACGGTCCGGCGGGTGCGGCACCGCGGCGGAGAGGCCGGCCGGATCCGGGCCCGGCAGTGGGAGGTCACTCTGGTGATCTCCATTCAGGCCGGCCTGGCCGCGGCGATCGCCGCCCTGCTCGCCCAGAACCTGCTCGGCCCCGGAGCGCACGTCTTCGCCCCCGCCGCCGCCGTCGGTACGATCGCCACCGCCATCGGGCAGCGGGCGCGGCGCACCTTTGAACTGTTGGGCGGCGTGGCCCTCGGCATCATCATCGGCGACACGCTGCGTTTCCTGCTCGGCTCGGGCCCGTGGCAGACCGGTGCAGTGGTCGCGCTGGCCATCGCCGCCGCGTTGCTGGTGGCCGGAAGGGGTGGTGCGCTGGTCGGCCAGGCCGGCGGTACCGCAGTGCTGATCGCCACGCTGGCCCCGATGGAACGGGGCCTGGAGTTACCTCGGATCTTCGACGCGCTCGTCGGTGGGGCGGTCGGCCTGGTGGTGGTCGCGCTGCTGCTGCCGATCAACCCGCTGCGGGTGCTGGACCGGGCCGCGGCACCGATCTTCGCGATCCTCTGCGAGCAACTCGCCGAACTGGCGCGGGCGCTGCGGGAGCGCGACGGCGAGCGGACCCTGGGCGTCCTGGAGCGGCTCCGGAGCACCGAGGGAGACCTGGGCCGGCTGCACGATGCGTTGAGCGGCGCCGATGAGGTGGTGACCATCGCCCCGGTGCGCTGGCACCGTCGGCAGCAGTACCACAGTTACGCCCGCAGCGCCGGTCACCTGGAACGGCTGCTGCTGGACACCCGCGCCATGGCCCGTTGGTCGACCACCGCGTTGCAGTACGACGAGCCGATTCCGCAGGAGCTGCCGGATGCGATGGGCCGGTTGGGTCAGGCGGTGGCGGAGATGCGGGTGGAGTGCAAGGTCGGTGACGACCCCCGACGCACCCGCCAGTTGGTCGAGGAGTGCGCCGAATTGGCCGGGCGGGCCTCCTCGACCGGCGTCAAGTCGTTCGGCGAATCCCTCGTCACCGGACTTCGTACCGCCGCCAGCGACCTGCTGCGGGCCGCCGGTTGCGAACCCGAGGACGCCAACCGGATCGTGCGCCGGGCGACCGGAGCAGGTGAGGCGGAGATCCACCCACCGGTCCGCCGACAACTGCACCGGACCCGACCGACGCGGGCCGCCCGAGCCCGTCGACGCGCACACCTCGCCGCCCGCGCCCGTAACGACGGTCGGGCCGGCCTCCCCGCACGGGAGAGGCCGGCCCGGTGAACCGTACTGATCAGGAGGAGTAGCCGCGCTCAGCGATCCAGTTGGCGACCTTCGGCAGGCTCATCCAGTACTCGCCCAACGCCGGGTCGGCCGGGTCGGCGACGCGGATCATGTCACCACCGTCGCGGTAGCCGACGAGGGTCAGGTAGTGGCCACCCTCGTACGAGTGCGGGTTGCCGTCGGTGTCCACCGTCGTGCCCTTGATGTTCGCCACCACCGGGCGGCCGGCGTCCACAGCGGCCAGCACGTCACGGCGCAGCTGCTCGACCTGGTCGGGGCGGGCCACTGAATCACGGATCTCGGTGGTCCGGTACTTGCCACCGGTCAGCTCGTTCAGCACCCGGGTGGTGTCCAGGGCCGAGGGGGTACCCGCCTCGGTGGTGCCGAGCAGCCGGGCCACCTCGTCCTGGGACAGCGCCTTGCCCTGGGCAGACAACGCGATCCGGGTCGCGGCCGGGCCGCAGTAGTAGAAGTTCGGCTGGGCCTGGTAGTCGACGCCGAGGATCCGCTCGGCGTGCCTGTCGCTCTGGCTCGACGAGGCCGGTGCGGCCTGAGCCGGGGCGGCCTGCACGGCCACGGCCGGGCCGAGAGCGCAGCCCCCGGCGACCAGCAGGCCGACGACGGACAGACCGCTCTTCTGGACGATCGGGTTCATTGTCGAGTCTCCGTTCGGGGGTTGGCGCCTCCGGCCAGCGGAGGGCGGCAGCACCGGGAATGGCGCTCGGCGCAACACGGGGGCCGACCATCTGTGGTCTCGGCCCTGGCCGTACCGAGGGCGTAACGGCTCTGCTCCACGGAGAATTCCGCCGGCTGCGGGCCCCGGGGTCGCGCGGCGTCCCTGCCCGACCCGAACCGGTCATCGGGGACATGCGGTCAGGTCAGAGGCTGCCCAACAGCCTGGTCACGGTGATCTCGATGACCACCCGCTCCGGATTCGGACGCGGCGTCCGATACCGCTCGGCGTACCGCCGCTCCGCCTCCGCCACGGCGGCCGGATCCGACCGCAGCACCGCGCGGCCCTCGATGGTCAACCAGCGGCGGCCATCCACGTGGCACACGGCAACCGCCGCGCCCGCCGCGCCCGCAGCCGCCACCTGACGGGCCTTGCTGGAGGCGCCGGAGGTGATGACCCGGGCCAGGCCGGCGGCCGGGTCGAGAGTCACCCCGACCGGTACGACGTGCGGGGTGCCGTCCGCCCGCACTGTGGTCAGCGTCGCCAGGTGCCGTTCGGCGCAGAAGGCGACAACCCGCTCATCGTGCACGTCCAACCGATGATCGCCCGCCATGCCCGTCCCCTGTCCACCAAGCCGACCTCGATCATGGCACGCGGCGGCGCACCTGGCCCCGATCCGGCGGGGCGTCCACCTGACCCGGCAGCTGGCGACCCGCCGCCCGACGTTGGTGCACCAGCCGGGTCAGGTAGATCAGCGCGGCGGCCAGGACCCCCATGTCATCCAGGTAGATCGGGTCCGGCAGAACGTCGACCGGGAAGATCGTGTAGATCAGCGCCCCGTAGAAGGCGACCTTGCCGCCCGCGCCCAGCCCGGTCAGCATCCGCCGGGTGCGCACCACCCGCACCGCCAGCACCACGGCACCGACCAGTGTGGCGAGCGCCAGGATGCTGGCGACCACCACGAGGACCCACGCCTGTCGGGACATGCCGTCACGCTAACCCACCCGAGCCTGTGCGGCTCAGAACGCGGGCACCGTCGCACGGCCGCGCGCGGTCACCTTGTTCTCCCGGGTCTGCTCGACGTTCTCCCGGGTCTGCGCGCCCACCGGTCGGGCAACCTCGCTCAGCGGCAGCACCGACGCCGACTCGGCGACCCGTCGTCCGGTCGCGGCGTGCGCCTCCTCGCGCAGACTGCGAGCCGCGGCCACCGCCAACTCCGCCGCCCGCCACGCGGCCTGCTCCCGCTCGCGGGCTGCGGCGTGCCGGGCCGCCAGGTTGTCCCGGATCGCCCGCTGGAGCACCAGCTCCTGCTCGACCGGGTGCAGTCGCGGGTCCCAACCGTCGCGGTGCGCGAAGACGTCGCTGAGCTGCTCCACCGACAGCTCCCGCCGCCAGTACGCATCCAACGCCGCCCGGTGCAGGTAGCGCTCGCGGTCCGCGTACTCGGCGGGGGTCCGTGCGGTGTGCGGCAGCGGCATCGCGGCCGCCGCGTCGAGCCGCCGTACGCCAGCCTCGGCCGCCTCGTACGCCAGCCAGGCCGCCTCGACCGCCTCCTGCGCGGCTACCCACTCCGCCCGGCGGCGCCGCACGGTGGTGGTCGCCCGCTCCGCGGCCACCGCGACCTCCTGCGCGTAGCGGCTCTGCTCCCGCTCCTCCTGCGCCTGCTCAAGTTGGCTCGGCATGGCGGCGCGGCGGATCCGGGAGCCCGGGTCGAAGCGGAGCCGGCCGGGCCGCAGCAGCAGAGCGGAGACAGCGACGGCCACCACCCCGAGCAGGCTCAGCCAGATGACGGCGGCCCGGGAGAGGTCTGGCAGGACGGCGGAGAGGATGGTTTGCATGTTCAGCACCTCGCGGTCGAAGGCGGGTATCGACGGGCGGCAGGAAGGCGCGGCAGCACCGGTCGGCCCGGTGGCGGGATGGTCCCGTCGACGGCGAAGTCAGGTGCCGTGCGGGAGAATCAGCCGGGATCGGGCCCCGGGGATCGCCGGGCCTGGTTTCAGCGGGCGGGCGGGCCGCGTCGTGCAGGAGAGCCACGGCCGGGATCGATGGCCGGGACGTGCACCGGGCCCGCCGCGACCGGAACGGTCGCCGTGGCGGTGTCGAGCGTGCCGGCCGGCGGGGCTGCGGCGGGCTGTGCGGCCCGCTGGTTGGCCGGGCCGGTGTCGGGGCGGACATCTGCCACCCGGCTGCTCACGGCACTGGGCCGCAGCTGCGTGGGGGCGGGCGGTGGCGTCGCGGCGAGAGCGGCACCGAGGCCGACCGCGAGCACCAGCGCGGTGACCGCCAGGCGGGTCAATTCCCGCAGTGACCGCAGCGCAGCCCACCTGGCTGGGCGGACAGAAGCTGCGGACGACACCCGACCAACCTATCGCCCGTTCCGGCCTACCGCAGCACGGCGACGGACCGCGCGGGCGTGACCGCCACCACCATGCGCACTGTGGACGCCGGCGGTAGAGGCCCGGGAACGGCAGTGCCCCCGACCGGATCGGGTCCGATCGGGGGCGCCTTGCAACGTCGGTGCGGCACCGCCGGTGGTGCGGGCGTGCCGGCGGCGGGCCGTGGTCAGTCGCCGGTGCCGAGCACCGGCGGTGCGGCCTTCTCGTCGCCCTGCCACACCATCTCGTCCTCGGTCAACCAGGTCAGCCGCTCGTCGGAGTCGTCGTCCTGCGCGCGACCCTGCCCGCCGAGCACACCGGGCCGGCCGCCGCCGGACCCCGATCGGGCGTTGCCACCGGTCATGGCCGGGCGTCCGCCGCTCCCACCACGCTGGCCGTCGATGCTGCGCCCGACCCCGTTGGCGGCGCGGGTCTCCGCCGGAGCCGCACCACCGCCGGTCGGTCGAGCCGAGGTGGGGGGTGCGTTGCCCGAGCCCGCCAGCGCGCCGCTGCGCAACACCCCGCCGGCCGGTGACCCGCCCTGTGCTCCGTAGAGCAGGCCGGGACCGGTGCTCGCCGCAGTGGGCGCGCCGACCGGCCCGGACAGCCCGGCCAGCCCGGCGGCACCACCGCCGAGCAGCGCGCCACCGACCAGAGGGTCGGCGCCGGCGAGGGAGGTGCCGCGGTCAGCGAAGTCGCTGCCAGCGCCGATCGGCGCGGCACCGACAGCCGGGCTGCCACCGGTGCCCGAGCCGACATCGCCCGGCGTCGAACCGTCTCCAGGCAGTTGGGCAACCCGGTCGGGCGTCGAGATGGTCGCGTCGCCGGTGTGCCCGGAGTCCGCGCGGGTGGTGGGGCCACCGGTCACCCTGGCGATGGCCGAGACGCTCTGTGACGTCGTCGGATCCTTGCGGGCGGTGCTCGGAGTATCCGGGTCGGGCGGGGGTGGTTCGACCACCCGGTCGTAGGCGGAGATCTCGTAACTGTTGGCCAGGCCGGCCACCAGGTTCACCATCCGCTGGTGGGCCTTCTCCTGCTCTGCCTTGTCCTGCTGGTGACCCGCGATGCCCCCGACGATCAGACCGGTCAGACCGAAGGTGGCGCCACCCTTGATCGCTCCGGCGATCGCCTGGTCGTTGTCGTCGGTCTCCTCAGGGCTCTCGGCCTGCTTGTGGGCGTCGCGCAGATGGTCGGCCATCATGGTCAACCCCTGCTTGATGCCGGCCATCCCTTCGCCCAACGCGTCGGTGTGGGCGACGATCAGGCTGAGTCGCCGATGGAACTCCCGACCCGCCGACCCCGTCCACGTGTTGCTGAGCTTGTCGAGGTCGCCGCTCAGATCCCGGCCGAGGCCGTCGAGGATGCCCTTGACCTCGGCCCACTGGGTGGCCACGCCCTCGATCTGCTCCGGCTTGCCCGCCATCAGGCCGTCGTACAGCTGCTGGTGGCTGTTGCCCTGGTAGCGCTGGGTGTATTCAGACACGCCCGTCCTCCTTCGCCTGAAACGCCCGGTCGACAGGGGTCAGCGCGGCGGTGACATCGTCGGCGTTGGCCGCGTTGCGCGCCTCGGCGGTGCGGTAGTTGCTCAGGATCGTGCTGGTCGCCTGCTGCGCCGCCAGCACCGCCTGCCGGATGCGCTCGGCCTGGTCGACATAGGACTGGTGGACCTCGCTGTAGCGACGCGCCTTGTCGGTGGCGTCGAAGAACGAGCCCAGCGCCGGAGGACGGCACTGCATCTCGGTGTTGAGCTTGCGCAGCACCGACTCGGCCTGGCTCAACCGCGAGGCCAGGTGCTCGTGGAAGTCCTCAAGGGACAACAGGTCGACTTCCGTACGCCCGGCCATGGCAACATCCCCGTCGTTCTGGTTGACAACCGTCAGCGACATCCAGGTTAGTCCACCAGTGCGACTCCGGGCGACCCGTCGAAGCTGCTCAGCCGTCGGTGCCGATCGATTCCGTGGACCCCCCGCCGGTCCCGCCGCTCGACGGGGTGCCACCGGCCGGACCCGACGACGTCGACCCCGACGGTGGCGCAGCGGAGGACGACCCCGACGGTGACGCACCGGACGGCGTGCCCGAGGGCGGCGCCGCTGATGGTGAGCCCGACTTCGGCGCGGCCGACGGCGGTGCGGTCGGTGCCGGCCCGTCGGCGGCGAAGACGGCGAACGCGTCCTCGCGGTCCAGCGTCGGCCCGGTCGGGATCAGCGCGAGCAGGGAGCCGGGCACCGCCAGCGGGGTGATCCCGCCGTAACCGAGCACGTCCAGTGTCGCCGCCGAGCCGAGCGGATACCGGATGCCCTGCGGGCTGATCAGGTAGATCGTCGACCCGGCGGCGCCGGACCCGCTGGTCCCGGCGCCCGGCGAGGCCTGCGCGATGACACCCTTGCCGCCGGGCAGCAGCACCGCCTCAGCGGTGCGTACGGCGTCGCGCCTGGTCTGGCGCACCGGCACCAGGCCCGGATCGCTGTCGGTCAACTCGCTCGGCACCCGGTCGAAGACCTCCAGAGTGGTGGTCGGCGGGCCGCCCGCGCTGCCCTTGCGGTACGTCGCGCACAGCGTGGTCTGACCGGGCTGGGCCGGGTAGAGGGCGGGCATCGTCGGGGGCACCCCGTCCTCCTCGATCCGCCGTTCCTCGAACGCCTCGCTGGCCTGGTTCGGGGTGATGTCGGTGATCCGACCGCCGTTGCTGACGAGCAGCAGAGCGGTGATCTCACTGATCGAGACGAGAGCGTCCCGGGTCAGCACGTAGTGCCGCCCGGCGGCCTTGAACACCGAACCGACGTCGTGCGACTGCCCGGCCACCGTGCGACTGCTGGGCTCGCCCTCACCGGGCAGCGACGGCCGGCGCAGCGGTGGCCCGGCCGGTACGGCGTTGAGCAGTTGCTGCCCGACCTGGAGTCGCTCGGTGCCGGCCATCCGCAGCGCCGTGATCGTGCGGGACGGATCGAGTAGCTGGAGTCGGGTGTTGTTGGTGACCAGGTATCGCTGGTCGTTCACCGAGACCAGCACCGCCCGGTCACCCAGCGGCGTGCCGCCGGGCAGCGCCCGGTCGATCACCAGTCGGGTGCTGGACCGCTGCCGGTCGACCGGGTCGGGCACGTCGCAGACCGACCAGGGCAGCCCGGTCAGCGACTTGCGGTCCGGCAGGGCGTCCGGCGCCCCGACGATGCCGACGGTGACGCCGCGGGGCCGGTCCCGCAGCGACGCCTGGGACATCGTCCGCACCTTGGCACTCGCGTCGTTCACGATGAGGCGGGCCGAGGTGTAGTTCAGCGTCGGGTGCAGCTTGCCCCCGATGAACACGTACGTCGCGCCGGTCTCCCTTTCGATGACAAGGGTCTGGTCGTCCAGCGGCGCCGTGCCACCGGTCAACTGGCCGTAGGCGCCCACCCCGCCGAGCACGATGGCCGCGGTGAGGACACTGCCGAAGACGGCCATGCCGAGCCGTCGCATCGGCAGGTTGGTGGTCTCCGGATCGCCCGACAGCAAGGCGGAGACGATGCGGCGGGTGACGAAGCGGTACGCCTGCACCTGATCGCGGCGGGTCCGCATGACTTACCTCCGGCGGGGTGGATCCGCGACGATCAGGGTCGGGGTGCCGTCGCGGGCTTCCCTACGATAAGGGGCCGACGGTGGTTCCTTGGGACCACCGCTCGTGGCCGGCACCGGACCGACCGGCGCAGGGTCGTACCGTGCAGGAGGGACAGTCAGCGATGACGCAGGTTCAGGCGCCACCCGCCCGAGCGGTCACGGACCCTGTCGACGTTCCGAGCCGGCCGGTGCCCCCGGCCGAGCGGCCCGGCCGTGGGCGGGTCGGCCCCGTGCTCGTCGGGCAGCTCGTCGTACTGGAGTTGTGCGTGGTCGGCGTCTGGGCCGCCACCGCCGGGCCGAGCTGGGTGCTCGCCGCGGCGGGCGCCGCGGCGCTGCTGGTCGTCCTGGCGGCCTTCGCCCGTCGGGGTGGCCGCTGGTGGTTCGAGGACCTGCTGCTGCGCCGGCGGTTGCGGCGACGCGGTGAGCGGGCGTCGGCCGCGCTGGCCGGCGGCACCGCGACCGACCCGAGGTTGGCTGCGCTCGCTCCCGAGCTGAGCGTCATCGAGCTGACCGACCGAGGCACCCGGCTCGGCATCGGGCGTGACGACCAGGGCTGGTTCGCGGCCGTCGCCCTGCAGTCCGCTACCGGTGCGGCGGTCGGCTCCGTCGACGCCGCCGCTGTGGACCGCGCGCTGCGGGTGCTCACCGACTTCAGCGCCCCGGTCTCCCGGGCCCAGGTCGTCGCGCACACGTTGGTCTGGTACCCGGCACCCGGTGCGCCGCCGGCTGCCCACCGGACCGTGTGGGTGGCGGTGCGGCTCACCGTCCGGGACGCCCGGGTCGAGGCGGTGAGCCGCGGCGGTGGGCTGACCGGCGTGCACCGGACGGTGGCGGCCGGGATCGGCAGGCTCGGCAAGGCGCTGACCTCGGCGGGGCTGGCACATCGCCCGCTGGGCAGGGAGGAGCTGCGCGCGGCCATCGTCTCGGCCGCCGGTCTGGACCTGGTGCCCGAGGCGCCGGCGGAGAGTTGGCGTGGCTTGTGTGGCGGCGGTTGG
Organism: Micromonospora sp. NPDC048947; assembly: GCF_040649495.1. Taxonomy (NCBI): domain Bacteria; kingdom Bacillati; phylum Actinomycetota; class Actinomycetes; order Micromonosporales; family Micromonosporaceae; genus Micromonospora; species Micromonospora sp. NPDC048947. Next base: position 61,312 of record NZ_JBEZFO010000019.1, on the reverse strand, counting down.
ACGCACCGCTGCATGGCGCTGCGGGGCCGCTTCGACGCGCCGCTCGGTCCGCTCGTGGACGCGATCACCGCGACCTCGGCACCGTCGCACACGGTGGCCGTGACCGTCTCGTCGGACGGCCGGGTGGCGGCACCGCTGCTGCGGGTAGCGGCGATGGACAACCACGTCGAGGCCCTGGTCAAGGTGGTTCGTGAGGTCGCCGGCCGGGTGGGTGCGTCCACCCGGCCGATGGACGGTCAGCACGCCCCGGGCGTCTACGCCACCGCTCCGGTCGCGTCGGCGCTGGGCGTCTCCACCGGTCTCCGACCCTGACCGGTGCTGGTCAGGGTCGGAGGTTGACGATCCAGCCGTAGAGGCCGCAGACCCAGAAGGCGAGCGGCACCAGCGCGATGATGAGCAGGATCTCGGCGATGTCGAGCAGGCGGCCCCAGACCGGGGAGATGCGCTTGCCGGCGACTGTCAGACCGTAGATCAGGCTGATCACCGCGGCGAGCACCAGCCCGCCCAGGATCAGGCCGAGCCGGACCGGCAGCGACCCACCGGCGAAGGTGGTCGCGGCGGCCAGGCCCAGACCCACGGTGCCGGCCAGCAGGACCGGGGTGCGCTGGGCCCGGCCCAGGAGGGGGCGGGCCCGCAGCAGCGCCAGCAGCGCCAGCACCAGGCACAGCAGCACCGCGGGTAGGCGTCCGTCCAGGGCCAGCACGATCTGCGCGCCCAGCACCAGCAGGGACACCGTCCACAGCAGACCGGTGAGGAACTGGTCGGCGCGCTCACTCTGCTGGAGCACCTGGCGGCCGTCCACCGACTCGCTGTCGGTCTTCAGGTCCTCGGGACCGGTCGGAATCGACGGCACCGGCAGCCGGGCCAGCCGGTAGGCCATCATCGGCAGTGCCGGCACCACGCCGAACGCGACAGCCGCGACCACCGCGGCGGAGGCCGCCGCGTCGAGGCTGAGGGCCAGGCAGAGCACCGCGCCCAGACCGGTGGCGGCCGCGACCCCGATCGCGGCGAAGAAGAGGGGGTACCGGTCGCCGACCGCGAGCACTGCCACCGCGCCGGCCACCACCGCCGCGGTCGCCGCGAGCAGGACATGCGGACCGGCCAGGTCGGTCAGCGATTGATCGCCGGCGAGCAGCAGCAGGCCGCCGGTGGCCGCGTGCACCAGGCCGACGAGGGCCAGCACCGCGCCGATGCCGCTGTCACCGGCGGCCCTGGACAGCACCGCCGCGCCCACCAACAGCGCCACCGCGACCAGCAGCGCGGCCAGCGCGCCGGGCAGGTGCGGCGGACCGGCGAAGAGGGCGGCCAGCGCGCCGGCGCCGAACGCCGCCGCCGCGAAGACCACAGCGAAGGAGCGGGTCGCGCCGACCTGCCAGGCGCCGGGGCGCTGGTTGGTGGCTGTGGCGACGGCGTCCACCACGTCATCGAAGACGATTTCCGGCGCGGCGTCGGACCGGGGGTTGAAGTAGAGCACCTCACCGTCGCGGACGCTGAGCTGCGCCGCGGTACGACCACCGTCGAGGGGCGCACCACCCAACCGGGACAGTGCCCAGCCGCCGTGCCGCGCACCCTCGTCGGCCATGTCCTCGCCGGCGTAACGCAGCAGGGTGGGCAGCAGGTCGGCCATCGGCACGTCCGACGGCAGCGCCAGATCCATCCGGGTACGCGGAGCCACGATGGTGATCCGGCTGAGACCACCGGTCGCCGTCTTCGTCGCCACAGTGGCCTCCAGGTGTGCGTCTGTGATCGGCTGGCTGGAATGCTGCGGTACGGGTCCACCGCGCACACGGCAGATTACCTACGATGACGGCACGTACGATGCCCACCCGCGGGCGGTGTTCCGTGGGCCGCACGTCATCAGGGCCGCTTCTGGGGAGGAGACAGCCGTGAGCACTGTGGTGTTCCGCCGGCTCCCGCGTCAGCCGGGGCCGGCCCTGCCGCGCGGCGAGGTGCTGCTGGAGTCGCCTCCGGAGCTGCCCGAGCCGACGCCCCGCGGGATGGGGCAGCTGCTCATGATCCTGCCGATGTTCTGCGGGGTCGGCGCCATGGCGTTCCTCTACGCCGGCAAGGGCGGCGGCATGATGACCTACGTCGCCGGTGGTCTGTTCGGTGTCTCGATGCTCGGCATGGCGATCGGCTCGCTGGCCAACAGCGGTGGCAAGGACAAGGCCGAGCTGAACGCCGATCGCCGCGACTACATGCGCTACCTGGCGCAGATGCGCAAGCGCACCCGGCGTGCCGCCGAGCAGCAGCGGGCCGCGATGGCCTGGCGGCACCCGGAGCCCGACGCGCTCTGGTCGATCGCCGCGTCCCGGCGACTCTGGGAGCGGCGGATCACCGAGGACGACTTCGGCGAGACCCGGATCGCCCTCGGGCCGCAGCGACTCGCCGTGGAGATCGTTCCACCGGAGACGAAGCCGGTGGAGGACCTGGAGCCGATGAGCGCCATCGCGCTTCGCCGGTTCGTCCGGGCGCACTCCACGGTGCCCGAGCTGCCGACGGCGCTGTCGGTGCGCGCGTTCAGCCGGGTGGTGCTGCGCGGCGACCGCGAGCCGGTGCTCGACCTGACCCGGGCGGCGCTGGGGCAGCTGGCCACCTTCCACGCACCGGACGACCTGGTGATCGCGGTGGTCGCCGCACCCGACCGGCAGTCGTCCTGGGGTTGGGTGAAGTGGCTGCCACACGCCCACCACAGCGGTCGTACGGACGCGGCTGGCGCGCGCCGGCTGGTCTTCGCCAGTCTGGCCGAGGCGGAGGCCGCGCTCGCCGCCGAGTTGGCCGGGCGGCCTCGGTTCGCGCCGGAGGCCAAGCCGCTGACCACCGCTCCGCACCTGGTGGTGGTGATCGACGGCGGGGAGATCTCGCCGACCTGTCAGCTGGTGGGCCCGGGGCTGCTCGGCGCCACGGTCATCGACCTGTCCGGGACGGTGCCGCGCGACGCCGGCCGCTGGCTGCTCTGCCTCGACGTGAATGACGGTGGATCCCTCGAACTGGTCCGGGGCAGTTCGTCGTCGACGCTGGGTCGGCCCGACCGGCTCAGCGCGGAGGCCGCCGAGGGGCTGGCCCGACAGATCGCCCCCTTCCGGCTCTCCCAGCAGCAGACCGGCGGCGACGAGCCGTTGGCCCGCAGCACGGAGCTGCCGGACCTGCTCGGTGTCGGTGACGCCGCGGCGGTGGACGTGCAGAACACCTGGCGCCCGCGTGGGCACCGCGACCGGCTGCGCATCCCGCTCGGTGTCGGCCCGGACGGCAACGTGGTGGAGCTCGACTTCAAGGAGTCGGCGCACGAGGGCATGGGCCCGCACGGTCTGGTGATCGGTGCGACAGGCTCCGGCAAGAGCGAACTGCTGCGTACCGTGGTGGCCGCGTTGGCGGTGACCCACTCGTCGGAGGAACTGAACTTCGTCCTCGTCGACTTCAAGGGCGGCGCGACCTTCGCCTCGCTGGAGGCGCTGCCGCACACCAGCGCGGTGATCACCAACCTGGCCGACGAGCTGCCGCTTGTCGACCGGATGCGCGACGCGCTCGCCGGCGAGATGGTGCGCCGGCAGGAGCTGCTGCGGGCGGCCGGCAACTACGTCTCCCGCTTCGAGTACGAGAAGGCGCGTTCGGCAGGTGAGCCGCTGGCGCCGATGCCCAGCTTGTTGATCATCTGTGACGAGTTCAGCGAACTGCTCGCCGCCAAACCGGACTTCATCGACCTGTTCGTCATGATCGGCCGGTTGGGTCGGTCCCTCGGCGTGCACCTGCTGCTGGCCAGTCAGCGCCTCGAAGAGGGCAAGCTGCGGGGCCTCGACACGCACCTGTCGTACCGGATCGGTCTGCGGACGTTCTCCGCTGTGGAGAGCCGGATCGTGCTCGGCGTACCGGACGCGTACGAGCTGCCGAACGCGCCGGGCCACGGCTACCTGAAGACGGACACCAGCACCATGCTGCGGTTCCGGGCCGCGTACGTGTCGGGGGCGTACCGGGCGCCGGGGCAGCAGGCGTCCGCCTCGCAGGCGCTGGTGCAGCGCCGGATCGTGCCGTACGGTCTCGACTTCGTTCCGGTGCAGGTCCCGCAGGTGCCGGTGGCCACCGCCCCGGAGCCGGAGCAGCCTGCCGACGGCAAGGCCGTGGCGATGCTCGACGTGCTGATCGACCAGCTCAAGGGTCGGGGCCGTCCTGCCCACCAGGTGTGGCTGCCGCCGCTGGCCGACCCGCCGGGCCTCGGTGAGCTGCTCGGCCCGCTGGCTGTCGACCCGACCTACGGCCTGTGCACCGCCTCCTGGCCGGGGCGCGGGCGACTGACGGTGCCGGTCGGCGTCGTGGACCGCCCCTACGAGCAGCGCCGGGACCCGATGATGGTCGAGCTGGCCGGGGCCGGCGGCAACGTGGTCATCGTCGGTCGGTCGCTGAGCGGCAAGAGCACGATGCTGCGTACGCTGCTCGCCTCGCTGGCGCTCACGCACACGCCGCGGGAGGTGCAGTTCTTCTGCCTGGACTTCGGCGGGGGCGCGCTGCGCAGCATGGAGCGGTTGCCGCACCTGGCCGGGGTGGCGGGTCGGCGCGACGTCGAGGCGGTCCGCCGGACGGTGGCCGAGGTGGTCGCCGTCCTGGACGACCGGGAGAGTCGTTTCGCCCAGCACGGCATCGACTCGGTGGCGAGTTACCGTCGTCGCCGTGCCGCCGGTGAGTTCGCCGACGACCCGTTCGGCGACGTGTTCCTTGTGGTGGACGGGTGGAACACCCTGCGCCAGGAGTACGAGGAGCTGGAGCAGACCATCACCACGTTGGCCAATCGGGGCCTCGGCTTCGGTGTGCACGTGGTGCTCACCGCCGTCCGGTGGGCGGAGATCCGGATCAACATGCGTGATCTGCTCGGCACCAAGTTGGAGCTGCGCCTCGGTGACGCGTCGGAGTCCGAGATCGACCGTCGGGCGGCGAACAACGTGCCGGAGAAGTCGCCCGGTCGTGGCCTGACCCGGGACAAGCTGCATTTCCTCACCGCCATCTCGCGGATCGACGGCCGTCGCGACATCGACGATCTGAGCGAGGCCTCGCTGTCCCTGGCCGGGCACGTGGCGGCGAACTGGCCGGGTCGCCCGGCGCCGAAGGTGCGGTTGCTGCCGCGCCGGATGCCGGTGGCGGAGCTGGCCCGGATCATCGACAGGTCGGCGCCCGGTCTCCCGATCGGCGTCAACGAGTCGGCGCTCGCTCCGGTCTACCTGGACCTGGCCAACGAGCCGCACCTGACGGTCTTCGGTGACGCGGAGTGCGGCAAGACCAACCTGCTGCGCCTGATCGCCCGGGGGATCACCGAGCGGTACACGCCTGCGCAGGCCCGGCTGGTGATCGCCGACTACCGGCGTGGCCTGCTGGGGGCGGTGGAGGGTGACCACCTGCTCGACTACGCCCCGTCGAACCAGGCGTTCGCCCAGGGGCTCGGATCGATCCGCAGCGCGCTGTCCAACCGACTGCCCGGCCCGGACGTGACCACCGCCCAGCTGCGTGATCGGAGCTGGTGGAAGGGTCCGGATCTTTACATCCTGGTGGACGACTACGACCTTGTGGCATCGGGTGGCAGCAACCCGCTGAGCGCCCTCCAGGAGTTGTTGCCGCAGGCCCGCGACATCGGTCTGCACCTGATCGTCACGCGTCGCGTCGGTGGTGTGTCCAGGGCGCTCTACGAGCCGGTGTTGCAACGGCTTCGCGAGTTGGACTCTCCGGGCCTGCTGATGTCCGGCAACCGGGAGGAGGGCGCGGTCTTCGGCACGTTGCGGCCGAGCCCGCAACCGCCCGGTCGGGGCACCCTGGTGCGCCGTCGCGATGGCCAGCAGTTGATTCAGACCGCCTGGTCCGAGCCGGCCTGAGCGCTGTCGTTCGTTCGGCAGGGTGGTGGGCCTTTCCGGCCCGATTCACCACCATCCATCGAACGTCGCCGGTCAGGGCTGCGAGGGCTGGACCCGTTCCGCTACGGTCTTCACAGGAGTGTCCGTCGGTGGGGTGTTGCTGCCTTGCCGCGGGGGAGGATGCGGCGAAGCCGCCACCACAACAGACGGAAGGGTGTGAAGCATGGCGTTCGAGGTCGAAGCTGCGACTCTGCATACCGCCGCGAGTGACGTGCGGTCCACGCGCAGCGAAGTCGACGGCGAGCTGAAGAAGCTGTGGAACGTCGTCGACGACCTGGCCATCGCGTGGAAGGGTCAGGCGTCCACGGGCTTCCAGTCGCTGATGACGCGCTGGAACGAGGACACCGTCAAACTGCTGACGGCGATGGACAGCATCGCTGACCTGCTCGACAAGTCGGGTACGACGCATCAGGTCAACGACGAAGAGCAGCAGCAGATGCTGGACAAGTTCCACTCTGCTCTCAACCCGTGATCCGTAGCCGGCAGAGGAGGAAATCGTGACGATCAAAGTTGACTATGCGGTCCTCGAGAGCAGCAACCAGCAGATGCAGGCCATCTCGAAGACTCTCGAGGAGAAGCTTGACACGCTGCGGTCGATGCTGACCAAGCTGCACTGGGACGGCGAGGACCGGGTTGCCTACGAGCAGCACCAGGCGAAGTGGGACGCGGCGGTCCGGGACATCAACCGCATCCTGAACGAGATCGGTGGTGCCGTGGGCATCGCCCGTGAGAACTACCTCACCACGGAGATGAGCAACTCCAAGGTGTGGAGCTGAGGCATTCGCACGAGCGGCTCCGGTCCGGTTCGCCCGGCCGGAGCCGCTCTGTGTCTGGTGTTGGCGGACGTAACCGTTGGCGGACGTAACAGTCGGCACCGGGCTGCGGTGCGCCGCTCAGCCGGCAGTTGGTGCGTCGGTGCGTCGGCCGGGGCGCCAGTCGCGTCGGCGGCCAAGGGTCATGATCGGTCGCGCGACCAGCAGCAGCAGGGCGAGTAGCCCGCCGATGACCGCCGCCCAGATCGCTGTGGGGCGCTGCCAGCTCAGCGGGTCGTCCCGTACGGCGGGCGCCGGGAGCACGCCGGCCGGAGGGTTCGCCCGGCTGCCGAGCAGGCTCGACACCGCCCGGTACGGGTTGACCATCCCGTGGCCGATGTCGGCGTTCTGGCCCTCGGGTGGGTTGTCCGCTGTGCGTGTCAGCCGGTCCGCGACCTGTTGCGGGTCGAGACTGGGGTAGGCGGCCCGGACCAGCGCGGCCACTCCCGAGACGTACGCGGCGGCGTAGCTGGTGCCGCCCTCCGGCACGGTGCGGTAGCCGCTGTTTCCGGGTGCCGGCCCGACGATGTTCATCCCGGGTGCGGCGATGTCGACGTAGTCGCCGCTGATCGAGGTGCCGACGTGGCCGCCCTGCTCGTCCACCCCGCCGACCGCTATCACCCCGGGGTACGCCGCCGGGTAACCCGGCAGGTTCTGCGAATCTTCCGACCGGTTGCCCGCGGCGGCGACCAGCACCACCCCTTTGGCCAGGGCGCGCTCGACGGCCGCCGTCAGTTCGGGGCGGGGAATTGTGGTCAGGGACAGGTTGATCACGTCGGCGCCCTGCGCGACCGCCCAGTCGATGGCCGCGGCGATCTCCGCCGGGAGTTGCGGGTTGTTGACCGCGCCGAGCTGCGGCAGAACCCGGATCGGCAGGATGCGGGCGGCCGGGGCGATGCCGCTGAAGGGGACGACAGTGCCCTCCCGGCCCGCGATGATGCCCGCGATCAGCGTGCCGTGCCCGGCCTCGTCGCACTGGCCCTGTCGGGCCGGCAGGCCGTTGAAGTCGCGCCCTTCGAGCACCTGCCCCTTGAGGAGCGGGTGGGCGGCGGAGACTCCAGAGTCGATCACGGCCACCGTGATCCCGGCGCCCCGGGACAGGGGCCACGCCGAGGACGGCTCCAGCCGGCGGAGCGCCCACGGCAACTGGGTCAGGCTGTCGGTGCCGGTGGGGCCGCAGAGGGGCGGCGCGGCGGTCGCGGGGGAGGGTGCCACCAGGCCGGCGCCGAGCAGGACCGCCAGCGTTCCACTGAGGACGCCGCGAAGGGCACGGCGGGACGGGGTCGCGCTCAACGGCGGGCATTCGCGCACACGCAAAGGTTACCGCCGTGACCATCGGTCAGCGGCCCCCGGTGACCACTGTCAGGCCCGGGGCTCTGCCTTCGCTGTGGAGTCGTCGGCGAACAGCGCGAGCAGGTCGCCGACCTGCCGGTCGGCCTCGGCGGGGTGCCGGAACCGGCCGGCCGGGTTGAGTGTGTATTCGTTGCGTCGCCCGACCCGGGTGCGGTGCAGGTACCCGCCCGCCTCCAGGTCGGCGACGATCGCCTGCGCGGCCCGTTCGGTCACGCCGACCTCGGCCGCGACGTCGCGCAGCCGGGCGGTCGGATCGCGGGCGATGGCCAGCAGGACGTGCCCGTGATTGGTGAGGAACGTCCAGTTCCGCCCGCCGCCGGTTTCGTCCGTCACCGTGCTCGCCATCGTGTGACCGCCTTTCCGGATGTCCGTCTGCCCTCGCGAGAGTCTGGTCCGCCCCGCCCCGGGAAGGTTGCCCAGGGGGTGGCCGAAGTCAACGTATGAAATCTAAATCACGCATACCTTGACGCATCTTACGGTGCGTGTGACGGTGGAGCACGAGCCAGCGCCCGCCGCCCGGCCGGCGGAGAGCCGGTTTGACCAGGTCAGATGCGTCGAGACGAGGTGCGGGATGAGTCATACCGGGAGCTCCGGCGGTCAGCCGGGTCCGCAGCGGACCACCGACCGGGCCGCCGCGCTCAGCGAGCCGACCCGGGCGTACGCCGAGCTGGTCGCCGGCAACCGGCGCTTCGTCGATGGCGCCCCACGCCACCCCAACCAGGATGCCGGGCACCGGGCCGCCGTGGCCGACGGGCAACACCCGTTCGCGGTGATCGTCGGCTGCTCCGACTCGCGGCTGGCTGCCGAGATCATCTTCGACCGGGGTTTGGGCGACCTGTTCGTGGTTCGCACCGCCGGGCACACCGCCGGTCCCGAGGTGCTCGGCAGCGTCGAGTACGCGGTGACAGTCCTCGGCACCCCGCTGGTGGTGGTGCTCGGCCACGACTCCTGCGGTGCGGTGCAGGCCGCCCGGGAGTCCGCCTCGACCGGCGCCGCGCCGAGTGGCCATCTGGGCGCGGTGGTCGACGCCGTTCTGCCCAGCCTGCGCCGAGCCGCGGCCGAGGGCGTGGACGACATCGACGGCATCGTCGACATCCACATCGCACAGACCGTCGAGACGTTGCTCGGGCAGTCGCCCGTGCTGGCCGACGCGGTGGCGCAGGGGCGGTGCGCGGTGGTGGGTGTGTCCTACCGGCTGGCCGCCGGCGCGGTGCGCCCGGTGGCCGCCGTGCCGGCCGGCCTGGCGGCGTTGGAGACCGCGGCCTCGACCGACCCGGCCGCGCCTGCCACCGTCTGACGCGTCGAGGGCCGCTCCGCATCACGCGGAACGGCCCTCGACGGGGATCGTGCGGGTCAGAGCAGTGACATGTGCACGTGGTCGGTGTGGTTCGACGGCCCGCTGTACGAACTCCAGCCGGTGGCCGGGAACCAGATCTGCCGGTTCCAGATCACGTAGTAGATGCCGAGCCGGTCGGCGTTACGGATGAGGAACGCGGCAACGTTGTTGCCGTACGTCCGGGTGTCGTTGTTGTGCCACGGGGAGAATCCGCTCTTCTGCAGCGACCAGTCGCAGGCGCGCCCCTTGGGGTGCTCCCACGGCCCGCCGGGGCGGTAGCAGCCGACGAACCGGTTGAAGCCGGCCGCCTTGACCTCCTTGTACGCGTGCAGCGTGCGCGGCGTGATGCAGCCGGACGTGGTGGGGTCATTCTCGCTGCACGACTGGGGCTTCCAGTCACCGTCGGCGGTGCGACCCGGGCCGATCTTCGCGACCTTGGAGGTGGCGTCCACCAGGCCTCCGGTGAAGCCCTTGCCGCCGACGAGGGAGAGCGCCTTGTCGGCCTCGCTCTTGCGCTTCGCCATCAGGGCGGTCTGCTTCTGCTGCTCGCGGACCTCGGTGTCGAGGGCCAGCTTCGCCTGCTCGGCGCGGGCCTTCACCTCGTTGACCTCGGAGAGCTTCTTCTCGTTGACCATGTTCATCTCGTCGAGCATCCCGGCGCGTTGGACGAACGAGTCGGGAGCCTCGCTCTCCAGCAGCATCGCGACCGCGCCGATCCGGCCGGTCCGGTACGCCTGGGCGGCGATCTGCCCGACCTGCGGGGCCAAGGCGTCCAGGTCGGCCTTGGCGCGGTTGACCTCCGCCGCCAACTCGCCCTGCCGCTTCTTGGATTTGTCCAGCTTGGACTTTGCGGCGGAGTAGTCGCGGTTGGCCTGCTCGATGACGTCGTTGAGCAGCTTGGGCTCGCCGTCCTCCTCGTGCCCGGACGGTGTGGGGTTCGTCGGGGCGGCGTGCGCCGGGAGCGGCCCGGCGAGCACTGTCAGTGCGGCGATCACGGCCACCACGGGTGTCAACCAGCGGCGTAGGGGTGCCGTCACAATGTTCCCTTCCGTCGACCGCCGACCGGGTTAGCTGACGGGTTCGGGGCGGAAGTGGCCCCTACCGCTGACGCGGATTCACCCCAGGCACCTGGGTCCCCGGCTCGCCGGTTGGCGATTGGGCGGTGGCACCGCAGGCGCCGCTTCGCGCCTTCATCGGTAACCGGCAGCGAGGTTACCCGAGAGTCGACCGCCTGAGCTACGCCTGGATGCCGACCAAAAGCGTCATTTCGCCATAGCGTTGAGTGACCAGTGACGTGGTTCTCAGGGTGGATGCCCGATCTGGTCACGCTGAGGAGTGTCACCATGTCGTATCCGTGCTCCTGTTCGGCTCCGGCCACCGGTCGGTGGCCTCGGATGGGGGTGCGGTCCGCGTCCGGTCCGGCTCGTCGGAGCCGGCCGTTCGCGGTGAGCTGAGTGCGGCCAGTGCCTCGCTGCGGTCCGGCTGGGGCCGGGGCGCGGGAGCGTCGGTGGACGCCGCGGCAGCGCTGCGCCCGGCGGCGGTCACCACAGCGGCCAGCCCCGTGGTCAGCGGCACGGCGGCGATCAGACCGAGGGTGGCGACAGCGCTGCGGACGATCTCCTGCGCGAGGAACTCACTGGTGAGGATCTGCCCGATCGGCCGCGCGTCGGCGGTGAGCAGGAGCAGCAGGGGCAGTGACGCGCCCGCGTACGCCAGCACGATGGTGTTGACAGTGGAGGCGATGTGCGCGCGGCCGACCCGGGTGGCGGCACGGTACAGCTGCAACCGGGTCAGCCCGGGGTTGGCGTTCGCCAGCTCGGTGACGGTGGCCGCCTGGGTGACAGTCACGTCGTCGAGCACCCCGAGCGAGCCGATGATGATTCCGGCGAGCAGCAGACCGTGCAGGTCCACGTCGCCCTGGAACATCGACAGGGTGGTGGCGTCTTCGCTGCCGAACCCGGTGAGGTGGGTCGCGGCGGTGGCGATGGTGGCGAGCACGCCGGTCAGCACCAGGCTGCCCAGGGTGCCGAGCACCGCGACCGAGGTCTGTGCGGTGACCCCGTGGGTCAGATAGAGCACCACGAACATGATCAGGGCCGCGCCGACCACCGCCACCAGCAGTGGCGACCTGCCCGCGCTGATGCCCGGCAGCACGAAGGTGAGCAGGATGGCGAAGCTGGCGGCCAGCCCGGCGAGCGCCGCCAGACCTCGCCACCGCCCGAACGCGACGATCGCGGCAGCGAAGACCACCGCCAGCCACACCATCGGGGTGCCGCGTTGGTGCTCGGCGATGTTCCAGTTGCTGGTGGTGGGATCAACCGGATCGGCCAGCTCGACCAGGACGACCTCGTCGCCGACCTCGACCCGGGGTGCGCCGGGCCCGTCGGGCACCGGAGTTCGTACCTGCTGGCCGGCGTTCGGTCCGTCGTCGACCCGGACGTCGACAGTGCCGCACCGCCCGTCGCCAACCCTCGGTGTGCCCTCCGGAACCGACGGCACCTGCGGGCACGGCTCGCTCACCACCCGGGTGACGGTGCCGGGGTGGCGCGGCACGTCCGCACCACCATCGGTCTGCGGTGACCCGCCGCGCGGCCAGAGCAGCACCGCGGCCAGCACTGTGGCGACGAAGAGGGGTACCACAGTCACGACGAGGATCCGTCGCACCCGTGGTGGGGCGGACGGAGCGGGGTGAGTGTGGTCGGCGGCCAAGGCGAGTCTCCCAACGATCCGGTGCGGGATACGGGTCAGCGGGCCGGGCGGTTCACAGTTGCTGTGGAAACGCGGCGGACGGCGGGGCTGATCGCTGCCTGACGACCGCCTGATCACGGACGGTCAGTGCTCGGCCCGGTCGGCCGGGGGCGACGCCATGACGTGGCGGCGCCGGTGCCCGACTGTGCAGCGGCATTCGGAGGGCCATCGTGGGAGATGCTAGCCAGCCCTCGCGGGGGTCGCAGGTCGTGGCGGAGTGTCGGGTGGCCGAACCGCTCGCGCGGCGGTCTCCGGGGCGGCATGTTGGAGCCATGCCCGCTCCGACACCGCCCGATCCTGACCGACCGCGACGCGCCGGACCCATGCCCGACGACAAGCACTCTGGGCACGACCAGCACGACCAGCACGACCAGCACGGCAAGCACGACAAGCACGCCGGGCACGATCCGGCGATGTTCCGCCGCCGGTTCTGGGTCTGCCTGGTGTTGACCGTCCCGGTGGTGCTGACGAGTCATCTCGTGTCGGGTCAGCTGGGCCTGGCCGGGGACGACAGCGTCCCCGGCCAGGACTGGGTGGGGCCGGTGCTCGGCTCGGTGGTGTTCTGGTGGGGCGGCTGGCCGTTCCTGGTCGGTGCGGTTCGGGAGGTCCGGGACCGGGCGCCCGGGATGATGTTGCTGGTCGCGATGGCGATCACCGTCGCGTACGCCGCGTCCCTGGCGACCAGCGTCGGCGCCTTCGACCTGGACTTCTGGTGGGAGTTGGCCGCGCTGGTCACCATCATGCTGCTCGGGCACTGGCAGGAGATGAAGGCCATCGGGCAGGCCCGGGGAGCGCTGACGGCGCTGGCCGCGCTGTTGCCGGACGAGGCCGAACGGGTGGCGGCGGACGGGCGGGTCGAGGCGGTGCCGGTGACCGGTCTGCGGATCGGCGACGTGGTGCTGGTCCGACCGGGGGGTCGGGTGCCGGCGGATGGCCAGGTCGTCAAGGGCGCCGCAGAGCTGGACGAGTCGATGATCACCGGGGAGTCGCGGCCGGTCGCCAGGTCGACGGGCGACCGGGTGGTGGCCGGCACCGTCGCCACCGACTCGGCGGTCCGGGTGCGCGTCGAGGCGTTGGGTGAGCAGACCGCCCTCGCCGGCATCCAGCGCATGGTCGCGCAGGCCCAGGCTTCCGGTGGACGGGCCCAACTGTTGGCCGACCGGTTCGCCGCGGCGCTGTTCTACCTGGCCACCGGCACCGCCGTGCTGACGGTGCTGGTCTGGACCGCGCTCGGTCAGCCGGACGAGGCGGTGGTTCGTGCGGTCACCGTCCTGGTGATCGCCTGCCCGCACGCGCTGGGTCTCGCCATCCCGCTGGTCGTGGCGCTCTCCACGGCGCTCGCCGCGCGGTCCGGGATTCTGGTCAAGGACCGGTTGGCGCTGGAGCGGATGCGGACCGTCGGCGCGGTGCTCTTCGACAAGACCGGCACGCTGACAAGGGGCGAGCACGGCGTGACCGACCTGGTGACGGTGTCCGGCGTCGAGCGGGACGAGGTGCTGCGGATCGCGGCCGGTGTCGAGTCGGAGAGCGAACATCCGTTGGCCCGGGCGATAGTGGCGGCGGTCGGGAGCGCCGGCCCGGCCCGGGCAGCCGGGTTCCGGTCGCTGCCGGGCCGCGGTGTGCAGGCGACGATCGACGGTACGGAGTACGCGGTGGGCGGGCCGGCGCTGCTGCGCGAGTTGGGCCTTCCGGTCCCGGCGGAGCTGGAGGCCGCGACCGGGCGGTGGTCGGCGCGGGGTGCCGCGGTGTTGCACCTGGTGCGGCTGCCGGACGCCGTGCTCGGTGCGTTCGCGTTGACCGACGAGGTGCGTCCGGAGGCCCGGCGTGCCGTCGACGAGCTGCGTGCCGAGGGTGTCCGCACCATCGCCATGATCACTGGTGACGCCCGGTCGGTGGCCGAGGCGGTCGCCGCCGACCTCGGCTTCCGACCGGGCGTCGACGAGGTCTTCGCCGAGGTGCTGCCGGCGGAGAAGGACGATCGGGTGGCCGAGCTTCAGCGACGGGGGTTGGTGGTGGCGATGGTGGGTGACGGGGTGAACGACGCGCCGGCGCTGGCCCGGGCGGACGTGGGCATCGCGATCGGCGCGGGCACCGATGTGGCGATCGAGTCCGCCGGGGTGGTGCTGGCATCCTCGGACCCGCGCGGGGTGGGGGCAGTGGTCCGGCTGTCCCGGGCGTCGTACCGGAAGATGCGACAGAACCTGGCCTGGGCGGCCGGCTACAACGTGGTGGCGCTGCCGTTGGCCGCCGGGGTGCTGGCCTGGGCCGGCGTGGCGTTGAGCCCGGCGCTGGCCGCGGTGCTGATGTCGGCGTCCACCATCGTGGTGGCGCTCAACGCGCAGTTGCTGCGCAGGGTCCGTCTCGACCCTGCGCCGGACTGAGCGCGGTCAGCCGCGCTTCATGAGCCGGCCGACCGCCGCCATCATCTCGGTGGCCATCTCGTCGGCCCGACCCTCGGCGGCGCCCTCGTGCATGCAGTGCCGGGCGTGCCCGTCGAGCAGCCCGAGGGCCACCTTGTCGAGGGCGGCCTGGATGGCGGAGATCTGGGTGAGCACGTCGATGCAGTAGCGGTCGTCGTCGACCATCTTCTCGATGCCCCGGACCTGCCCCTCGACGCGGCGGAGCCGCGCGAGCAGCTGGTCCTTGCTGGCGGTGTATCCGCGGATCGGGGTGGGTGCGGTCATGCCGACAAGGATAGCGTACCCCCAGGGGGTATGGTACGGTCGGCTCTGTCGAGATACCCCCACCGGGTACCGGTACCGCGAAGGAGACGATCCAATGGTCAACACGACGTATCAGGTGCAGGGCATGACCTGTGGGCACTGCGTCAGCGCGGTGAGCGCCGAGGTCGGCGCCATCGCGGGGGTGCGTGACGTCCAGGTCGACCTCGCGGCCGGCCGGGTCACCGTCAGCAGCGATCAGCCGCTGGACACCGCTGTCGTCCGAGCCGCTGTCGACGAGGCCGGCTACGACCTCGTCGACGCGTGATCGGCGGGCCGGCGTGCGTACCGTGACGAGACTCGCCGGGTTCGCCGTCGGCCTGGCGGCGGTGTTCGGCGCCACCTACGGGGTCGGCAGGGTCGTCGACACCGCCCCGGCCGCCGAGAGCCGGCACGACGATGCCGCCACCACCCCGACGGCGGACGAACGGGGCGGGACGGGCGATCGGCTCCCCGGCGGGCTGCTCGTCTCCGAACACGGCTACACCCTCGAACCGGTCGACGCCCCGGCCGGCGAGTTCGCCTTCCGGATCGCCGGCCCGGACGGCCGCCCGGTCACCCGGTACGACGTGGCGCACGACAAGCAGATGCACCTGATCGTCGCCCGTCGGGACCTCTCCGGCTTCCGTCACGTCCACCCCGAGCTGGCCCCGGACGGCACCTGGCGGGTCGACACCCCGCTGGCCGGCCCCGGGCAGTGGCGGGCGTTCGCCGACTTCACCCCGACCGGGGGTGAGCCGCTGACCCTCGGCGTGGACGTGACAGTCCCCGGCGAGTTGACCGAACGGCCGCTGCCCGCCCCGGCGACCACCACCACGGTCGACGGCTACACGGTCACCCTGACCGGAGCGCCGCAGCCCGGCCGCACGTCGTCGCTGACACTGACCGTCAGCCGGGACGGGCAGCCGGTCACCGACCTGGAGCCCTACCTGGGCGCGTACGGGCACCTTGTGGCACTGCGCCAGGGCGATCTGGCCTACCTGCACGTGCACCCGGACGGGACGCCCGGCGATGGGCGCACCCGACCCGGTCCGGCCGTCACCTTCCTCGCCGAGGTGCCCTCGACCGGCAGCTACCGTCTCTACCTCGACTTCCAACACGGTGGGCGGGTGCACACCGCCGAGTTCACAGTGGTCGCCGACGCTGCCCCGACCGGCGACGCCCCCACTCCGAGCGGGCCCGCACCGACCGGCGGGGCCGACCACGGCACCCCCGGGCACGGACACAACTGACGGGACCAGACGATGACCACCACCAGCAGACCCCTGCCCGAGGCGCCCAACCGGATCGAACTGGCGATCGGCGGGATGACCTGCGCCGCGTGCGCAGCCCGGATCGAGAAGAAGCTCAACCGGATGGACGGGGTGAGCGCCACAGTCAACTACGCCACCGAGAAGGCGACCGTCCGGTACGCCGACGGCATCACGCCGGACGACCTGATCGGGACCGTGCAGAAGACCGGTTACACGGCGGCGCTGCCAGCCCCGCCCAGCGCGGAACCCCCGGTGGACCCGTTGCGGGGGCCGCGTACCCGGCTCTGGGTGTCGGTGGCCCTGAGCGTGCCGGTGGTGCTGCTGGCCATGGTCCCGGCCTGGCAGTTCGACTATTGGCAATGGTTGTCGCTGACCCTGGCCGCCCCGGTGGTGGTCTGGGGTGGGCTGCCGTTCCACCGGGCCGCCTGGACCAACCTGCGGCACGGCGCGGCCACCATGGACACCCTGGTGTCGCTCGGCACCCTGGCCGCGTTCGGTTGGTCGCTCTGGGCGCTCTTCCTCGGCGACGCGGGGATGCCCGGCATGACGCACCCGTTCCGCTTCGACATCACCCGCACCGACGGCGCCGGCAACATCTACCTGGAGGCCGCCGCCGGGGTCACAGTGTTCATCCTGGCCGGTCGCTACTTCGAGGCCCGTTCCAAGCGGACCGCCGGCGCCGCCCTACGCGCCCTGCTCGACCTCGGCGCCAAGGACGTGACAGTGCTGCGTGACGGCGTGGAGACCCTGATCCCGGTGGACCGGCTCGCCGTCGGTGACCGGTTCGTGGTCCGCCCCGGGGAGAAGATCGCCACCGACGGAGTGGTCGACGAGGGCACCTCCGCCGTCGATGCCAGCATGCTCACCGGTGAGTCGGTGCCGGTCGAGGTCGCCCCGGGTGACGGCGTGGTCGGCGCCACGATCAACGCGGGTGGGCGGCTCATCGTCACCGCCACCCGGGTCGGCGCGGACACCCAGCTCGCCCGGATGGCCGACCTGGTGGAGCAGGCGCAGAGCGGCAAGGCAGCCGTGCAGCGGCTGGCGGACCGGATCTCCGGCGTCTTCGTTCCGATCGTCATCACCCTCGCCGTCGGCACGCTCGGCTGGTGGCTCGGCAGCGGGGCCGGCCCGACCGCCGCGTTCACCGCCGCCGTGGCCGTGCTGATCATCGCCTGCCCGTGCGCGCTCGGCCTGGCCACCCCGACGGCGCTACTGGTCGGCACCGGTCGGGGCGCCCAGCTCGGCGTGCTGATCAAGGGCCCGGAGGTGCTGGAGTCGACCCGCCGGGTGGACACCGTGGTGCTCGACAAGACCGGCACCGTGACGACCGGCCGGATGACAGTGGTGGACGTGGTGCCGGCGAGCGGTGTGGACCGGGCCGAGCTGCTCCGGCTCGCCGGAGCGGTGGAGGCCGCCTCCGAGCACCCGATCGCCCGTGCGGTCGCGGCCGCTGCCACCGACGCGGGCGCGCTGCCCCCGGTGACCGCCTTCGGCAACCTCGAAGGGCTGGGGGTGACCGGCACCGTCGACGGGCGGGCCGTGCTGGTCGGCCGGGTCCGGCTGCTGCGCGAGCGTGAGCTCGACGTACCGCCGGAGGTCGAGTGGGCAGTGCGCGACGCCGAGGCTGCCGGCCGTACGCCGATCGTCGCCGGCTGGGACGGACGGGCCCGGGGCGTGCTCACTGTCGCCGACGTGGTTCGGCCGACGAGCCGGGCGGCGGTGGCTCGGCTGCGCGGGCTGGGGCTGACTCCGGTCCTGCTGACCGGGGACAACACCACAGTTGCTCGCGCGGTCGCCGCCGAGGTGGGCGTCGACGAGGTGATCGCCGAGGTGCTGCCGGCCGGGAAGGTCGACGTGATCAAGCGGCTTCAGGCCGAGGGGCGGTCGGTGGCGATGGTCGGTGACGGGGTCAACGACGCCCCGGCGCTGGCCCAGGCCGACCTGGGGCTGGCCATGGGTACCGGCGCCGACGTGGCGATCGAGGCGGCCGACCTCACCCTCGTCCGGGGCGACCTGGACGCCGCTGTGGACGCCATCCGGTTGTCCCGCCGCACGCTCGGCATCATCCGGGGCAACCTGTTCTGGGCGTTCGGCTACAACGTGGCGGCGCTGCCGTTGGCCGCCGCCGGGCTGCTCAACCCGATGATCGCCGGCGCCACGATGGCGCTGTCCTCGGTCTTCGTGGTGGCCAACAGCCTGCGCCTGCGTCGCTTTCGTCCGGCCGCTGCCGATCTGTGACGACGGTAATGGTTGGGCCGGTGCCGGCGGGGGTACCTCTGTTGTCGTAGCGACGCTTGCAATGGAGGTTGGCAATGGGATTCGACGACAAGATCAACAACGCCACCGAGGACGCGACCGGCAAGCTGAAGGAAGGCGCCGGTCGGGCCACCGACAACGAGCAGCTGGAGGCGGAGGGTCGCGCTGACCAGTCCACCGCCAAGCTCAAGCAGGCGGGCGAGAAGATCAAGGACGCCTTCAAGAGCTGACGTACGACGTAACCCGCACGCCGGGCCGGTGATCATCACCGGCCCGGCGTGCTGTGTGTCAGGACTCTTTCGCCGACCCTGAGATCCCCCTGATTCCACTCGCGTCCCGCACCGCAGCGCGCCGACACCTGCTAACTTTCCTTGGCATGTGCAAGGGCTGGTTATGAGCGCCGCCTCACCGCCGACCGGCGACGACCTGGTCCGGGTGCTGGCCACCCTGGCCAACCCGCACCGGCTGCGGGTCGTCGCCGCGTTGGCCCGTGAACGTGCGTACGTCAGTGGGCTGGCCCGGCAACTGGGCATCAGCCGGGCGCTGTTGCAGGTCCACCTACGGAAGCTGGCGGCGGCCGGGCTGGTCACCGCCCGCCTGGAGTTGTCGGAGGACGGGAAGGCCATGAACTACTACGAGGTGGAGCCGTTCGTGCTCACACTCACCCCCGCTGTCATCGCGGCCGCGGTCGAGACGCTGACGGTGCCCGACTCGGGCGAGCAGCCGGGAGCACAGCGATGAGCGAGCACGACTGGACCGAGGTGGTCGGCGCGATCGGCATCTTCGCCTTCCTGATCAGCGTGGTCACGGTGACCGTCGTGCAGCTCGCCAAGACCCGGCGGGCCCGGTACGAGGCGGACCGGGCGGACGACTACCGCCGGCTCGCCGAGACGGCCGCTCAGGCCCAGGCGGACAACGCCCGACTGCTCGCGGCGATGGACGGCCGGCTGGGCGGGATGGAGACCCGGATGACCACGCTCGAACGCGTCCTGCGCGAGGTCGACTGACCCGGCGGACGAGAGGCCCCGGGCCGCCGAGCGGCTACTCGACGGCCCGGGTGGAAGCAGCATCACCTCGCCCAGTGGGCGAGTTTCACAGGCAACGCCCCTTCGAGGAGAGGACAGCACCTCATGCTGCGCGTACGCAAATCCGCAGTCGGCTGGGCGGTCGCCCTGGCCGTGACGGCCACCGGCCTGGCCCCGGCGAGCCCGGCCGCCGCCCGACCACAACCCGCCCCGACGATCGAGTGGCGGCCGTGCGCCGAGGACAGCAGCGCCGAGTGCGGCACCCTGTCGCTGCCCGTGGACTGGAACCGACCCCGAGGTGAGCGCTTCGACCTGTCGCTGGCCCGCCGGGCCGCCAAGCCGGCCACCCGGGAAGGCGCGCTGGTCTTCGGCCCCGGCGGGCCGGGCGACAGCGGGGTCGACCGGGTGGTGAACGGCAGCTCCCGGTTCAGCGCCGACCTGCGGGCCCGGTTCGACATCGTTAGCTTCGACCCACGCGGCACCGGCGACAGCCACCCCGTGGTCTGCGCCCGGGACCTGCTCGCCCGGCAACCACAACTGATCGCCGACCAGGCGCAGTTCGACGCCACGCTGGCCAACAACGCGCTGCTGCGCGCCGACTGCCGGGCCCGCACCGGGGCGCTCTACGACCACGTCGACACCACCAGCGCCGCCCGCGACCTGGACGCGATCCGCGCCGCGCTCGGCGAGCGGCAGTTGACCTTCCACGGCAGCTCGTACGGCACAGTGCTCGGGCAGCGGTACGCCGAGCTGTACCCCGACCGGGTCCGGGCCATCGTGCTGGAGGCCGCCATGGACCACAGCCTCGGCACCCGCGCCTTCCTGGACACCCAGGCCGCCACCGCCGAGGGCGCGTTCGACGAGTTCGTCGCCTGGTGTGACCGGTCCACGGCCTGCGCGCTGCACGGTCGGGACTTCCGGGCGATCTGGGCCGGGCTGCACGCCCGGGCCGAGCGCGGTCTGCTGACCGACCCGAAGCGGCCCGGGGTGGTGCTGAACCCATTCGAGTTGATCAGGCTCACCCACAAGGAGTTCTACGACACCCTGCGGTGGCCGGGCCTGGCCGAGTGGATCCTCCGACTGGAGGGAACGGCCATCACGCCGAGCGTCCGCCCGTTGGCGGACGAGGCCGTGGCTCCGTACCCCTTCGCGGTTTTCTGTCAGGACTGGAGCCTGCCGGTGCGCGACTACCGGGAGTACGCCGGACATCTGCGCCGGGCGGCCCGGCTCGCGCCGGACCTGCGCTACCCGCCGGCGCTGTTCGCGCTGGTCACCTGCCTGGGCACCCCGACGCCGGTGGCCAACCCGCAGCATCGGCTACTGGTGCACACCGACGTGCCGCTGCTGGTTGCCGCCACGGTGCACGACCCGGCGAGCGGCTACGACTGGGCGCGCAACGTGGCGCGGCAGTTGGGTCGGCACGGCGCGCTGCTCACCTACCGGGGGTGGGGGCACGGCAGCTACAGCAGCAGCCCGTGCGTGCAACGAGCCGTCGACTCGTACCTGATCGATCAGGTGGTGCCCGTCCGGGGCGCCAGCTGCCCGGCCGTCGAGCCCGCTGTGTGACAGCCGCTGCCGGCCGCCGGGACGCCCGGCGGTCGGCAGCGGTGTGCTCACTGGCGTCGGGTGGCGCGTACGACCACGTCGTGCAGCGGCGCCTCGCGGCCCGGCATCGTGCGGCGGTGCTCCTCGGCGGTGACGATCTCCCAGGTGCTGCCGTCCAGGCCGGCGGTGATGTCCGCGAGGGTGACCGATGCCTCGTCCGGCGGGTGGTGCCCAGGCCCGTGCCCGTGCCCGTGTCCGTGCCCCGGCGCGGAGGCTTCCGAGGTGTGCAGATGCCCGACGATCAGGAGGGTGCCGCCGGGTGCCACCCACTCGGCGATGCGGTCGTAGAAGGCCAACTGCGGCATCGCGGGGTGCGCGTAGTGCGTCGTGACCAGGTCAAACCGTGCCTCCGGAGCCCAGGCCGTCAGGTCCGCCTCCACCCACCGCACGCGCTCGGACACCCCGCTCTCCGCTGCGCGTTCGGCGGCTCGGGCGAGCGCGACAGGTGCGATGTCGACGGCGGTGACCTGCCAGCCGTGGGCGGCGAGCGAGATCGCCTCGGCGCCAGCGCCGCACCCGGCGTCCAACGCCGAACCCGGCACCAGAGCGCCGATCTCCCGGGCCAGGTACGGGTGCGCGGGACTCGTGCTCATCGCGCCGGGACGGTCGTGGTGCGCCTGGTGCCAGTGCCGCTCCCAGTAGTCCTTGTCGAACTCGTGCTGCTCGGTCATCTGTGCCTGCTCCTTCGCGCGTCGCCCACGACTGTGACCGGCGACCGAGCGATGCGCAAAGATTGTTGCCAAAACGGCAAGACGACGTCGTTCACCCCTGCCCGGTCAGCCGGGCCGCCCGCACCTCCAGGTAGCGCTGCTCGGGCCGGCTCGTGGTGCCCCGCGCCGCCACCAGGTACGCCTCCCGCGCCGCACCGACCTCCCCGGCCAACTCCAACAGGTGAGCCCGGACGGCGGCCAGCCGGTGGTGCCCGGCCGTGCGTTCGTCGGCGTCCAACGGCGTGAGCAGAGCGAGCCCCGCGCGGGGCCCGTCGACCATCGCCACCGCCACCGCCTGGTTGAGGGTGACCATCGGGTTCGGCGCGACCCGGGCCAGCAGCCGGTAGAGCGCGACGATCTGCCGCCAGTCCGTCTCCGCCGCCGTCGGCGCCTCGGCGTGCACAGCGGCGATCGCCGCCTGGAGCTGGTACGGCCCGGGCGGCGACCAGGTCAGCGCCTCGGTGATCAGCGCGACCCCCTCCGCGATGGCGGCGGCGTCCCATCGGGAACGGTCCTGCTCCGCCAGCGGCACCAACTCCCCGTCCGGCCCCACCCGGGCCGCCCGGTGCGCGTCGGTCAACAACATCAGCGCCAGCAGCCCGGCCACCTCACCGTCGTCGGGCAGCAGCCCGCGCAGGATCCGAGCCAGCCGGATCGCCTCGCCGGTCAGCTCGGCCCGGCGCAGATCCGGGCCACTGGACGCGGTGTAGCCCTCGTTGAAGATCAGATACAGGACCCGCAGCACGGTTCCCAGCCGCTCGCCCCGCTCGCCCGGCCCCGGCATCGTGAACCGTGCCCCGGCGGCCTCGATCCGCTGCTTGGCTCGCCGGATCCGTTGACTCATCGTCGCCTCGGGCACCAGGTGCGCCCGGGCGATCTGGGCGGTGCTGAGACCGCCGACCGCTCGCAGGGTGAGCGCCACCTGCGCCGATCCGGGCAGCGCCGGGTGGCAGCAGAGGAACAGCAGCGTGAGGGTGTCGTCGTCGGTCGGAACTGTGGGCTCCGCGTCCGCCGCGGGCGCCACTCCGGCGTACGCCGGCTCGCGCCGCGCCACCGCCACCTCGCGGTCGCGGCGCGCGCTCTCGCTGCGCCACTCGTCGGTGAGGCGGCGAGTGGCCACCGTGAGCAACCAGGCGCGCGGATTATCCGGTACGCCCTGGCCGGGCCACTGCGTCGCGGCGGCGAGCAGGGCCTCCTGGACCGCGTCCTCGCACCTGTCGAACTGTCCGTGCCGACGGACCAGCAGGCCGAGGACCTGCGGCGCGAACGTGCGCAGCAGATCCTCGACCGTCCGGTCCCCGGTCACATCTCCGTCCCGGCCTCGTCCATGATCGGGCGGACCTCCATCGCACCGCCGTACCGGACGTCCGGCCAGCGGGCGGCGATCTCGGCGGCCCGCTGCGGGCTGTCGCAGTCGACGGCCAGGTAACCGGCGAACTGCTCCTTGCTCTCCATGAACGGACCGTCGAGGACCTCGGGGCTGCCGTCCACGAGCCGGACCGTCAACGTCTGCGACGGATTGGCCAACGCCTGGCCGCCGATCAGCTCGCCCGTCTCGGCCAGCTCCTTCATGATCTCGTCGACCTCACCGAAGAGGGCGGTGCGCTCCTGCTCGCTCAGCTCCTCGGTGAAGCCGGGGCGGTTCCAGATCAGCAGCATGTACTTCACGGCGATGCTCCTCAGGCTCTGGCCGCACCCCCGACCGGGGCGCGACTCACCGGAGGGTCGGAGCCGTTCCCCCGATCCCTACCGCGTACCGAAGAAAATCGCAGAAACGTCCGCCGGGGGCGGTCCCACGCCGGACGGGCCGAGATCGAGGCCCGGTCAGCGGAACAGCGTTCAGCGCGGATCGGGTCGGCCGGGCACCTGTCGGGGCTTCCGGGCACCGCCGACGTCCAGCGAAGCCCGGTCGGCCGCCGAGGTGCCGGACGACCAGCCCTCGGCGTCACGCACGCTGAGCCGGTGCCGGGTGACGCCGGGAAAGAGCGTGTCCAACCGCTCCCGAACCGCCTCGCCCCGCGCCGCGAGCACCGGCAACAGCCGTTCCGCCCCGGCCGTCTCGGCCGCCGCCTGGTCCGCCGCGTGTGTCGCCGCCTCGGTGGCAGTACGCAGCCGCTCGCCGATCCGCAGCGCGAACGCGTTGAGGAAGGACTCGTCCCAGACCTTCGTCCGTCGCCCCGACCCCGGCCGGCGCTCGGCGCGCCCACGCAGCATCGCCGCCGTGGCCTGGACCAGCAGCGACGTGTAGAGCAACTCCACCGCCACCAGATCGGCCGGCCAGCCCAGCACTGTGGCGAAGCCCAGATCGTCGGACCAGACCGCCTCGCACCGGTTCGCCGCCGCCACCTCCTGCACCAGCAGCGCCTTCGCGCCCGCGTACGGGGCGTCGGTGCTCAGGCGGACGCCGCCGGGCAGGTCCCCGCGCTCCGACCCGACCGCCAGCAGCGCCTCGTCGATGCTGTGCCGGGCGATCAGCTCCTGGGCCTTCCCCGTCAACGCCTCCGCCTCCGCCGGGAAGGTGGTCGACTCGGCCTTCGCCAGCAGCGCCCGCACCCGATCCAGCATCGGCGACCCGCTGCGAGCCGTGCCCGCCGTGCGAGGCAGTGCCGCGCCGCTCGTACCCGGCGGTGGACGCAGCACCGCGATCGGCGGCAGGCTCTCCACCAGCGCGAGAGTGTCCACGGCCGCGCGGAGCGCGTCGGCGCGGTCCAGACCCTCCCGGCCGGCCCAACCAGCCAACACGCTGCGGTCGGCACCGCCCTCGGTGGCCACCAGCTCGCGTAGCTGGTCGTCCCACCAGGCCGGGACCGGCTCGGTCTGGTCGCGCCGCTGGGCGGCCATCGCGGCACGAACCAGCCGGGCCGCGCGGGCGTCGAGCCGTCGACTGGTGATCCGGTCCACGTCGACCGGCTGCCAACCGCGCGGCCAGAGCCGGCCCAGGCCGCGAACCAGGCGACGCAGCAGAGCGGCGTCCACCGCAGTGGTGCCGTCCGCGGCGCCGGTGCCGACCATCAGTTGGTCCAGCTGCCGTTCGGCCTGCCGTACGTCAGTGCCGCGCACCGCCGCGAGCGCGTTGGCGACGAGTTCGTCCGCGTCCGGCACGGGCACCTCCTTCTCGGGATCTGGCTGTCGCTGCCCCTCCAGGCTCCATGATCATGCCGCCACTGGTGCGGGAGTCGTGAAACGGGGATGGCCCGGGGTCGGCTCGACCGCGATCGGCGGCATGTTCGGGGTAGTTTCGACCTGACCCGAGGCGGATGCGAGGTTTGTGGTGGCCGATTCGAGCCTGCCGAGCGCACGCGCCGCCGACGTACGCTCCTCCACGCTCGTCGGCGTCCTGATCGGCATCGCAATCATGGCTGCGGTGGACGAGATCGTCTTCCACCAGTTGCTGGCGTGGCACCACTTCTACGACCGGTCCACCCCATCGGTGGCGCTGCTCTCCGACGGACTGCTGCACGCCGCCGAGCTGATCATCCTGGTCGGCGGGTTCTTCTGGTTCGCCGACCAGCGTCGACGACGTGCCCTGTCGAACCGGCTGGCGTGGGGTGGCTTCCTGCTCGGTGCCGGAGGGTTCCAGGTCTTCGACGGGGTGGTCGACCACAAGGTGCTCCGGCTGCACCAGATCCGCTACGGCGTACACCTGCTGCCGTACGACGTGCTGTGGATCGCGTCCGGCGCGGTGCTGCTGTTGGCCGGCGCCGGGGTGGTGTGGTGGGCCCGGTCCCGCCGGCCCGGCCCCCGATGACGGTGGCCGGGCCGCTGGCGCACGCCGGGCACGGTGCGGCCGGACCGACCTGGTTCCCGCTGTTCACTGTCGCGTTGGTGGCGGTCGGCTACCTGCTGGCAGCCGTCCGCGACCCGCGGGGTTGGGACCACCGGCGTACCGCCTCCTGGCTGGTCGGCTGCGCCCTGTTGGCGGTCGCCGTCGGGCCGCTGACCCAACTCCCCGACAACCCGAGCGGGCACACGGCGCAGCACCTGCTGCTCGGCATGCTGGCCCCGCTCGGGCTGGTGCTCGGCGCCCCGGTGACGCTGTTGCTGCACGTCGCGCCTCCGCCGATGCGCCGGCTGGTGGGACGGCTGCTGCGCGCCCGCCCGCTGCACCTGCTCGCCCACCCGTTCACCGCCGCGCTGCTCACCACCGGCGGGCTGGCGTTGGTGCTGCTCACCCCGTTGTACGCGGCGGCCGAACGGCAACCAGTCCTGCATCACGCGGTGCACCTGCACTACCTGGCCGCCGGGTACCTCTTCGCCTGGTCGTTGGCCGGGCCGGACCCGGCGCCGCGTCGCCCCGGCCTGGCGGTACGGGTCGGCGCGTTACTGGCCACGTCGGCCGGCCACGCCGTGCTGGCCAAGTACCTGTACGCCCAGGCCGAAAACCTCCCGCCCGGTCTCGCCGACCGGGACCCGGAAGCGTTTCGCTCGGCCGCCCAACTCATGTACTACGGCGGCGACCTGGCCGAGCTGCTCCTGGCAGCAGCCCTCTTCGCCACCTGGTACCACTCCCGCCGCCCCCGCCCGTCCCCACCCCCGCCCCCGCCCCCGCCCCCGTTGATCAAGAAGTTTGCGTCACCGGAAGGCAATTCCTTGACGCAAACCTCTTGATCAACAAGATCAGGCGCGGTGGGGCCAGTCGGTGAGGATCTCCTCTACCGGTTGGACGTCCTGCTCCGGATCTGGTGCCGGGGTTGGTCGGTCGGTCGGGGTGCGGTCGAAGCGGGGTGCGGGGGCCGGCTGGATCTCGCCGCCCACCTCGACGAACGTGCCCCGGGCAGCGTTGTGCGGGTGCCCATGCGCCTCGCCGGGGGCGAGCACCGGCGCGACGCAGGCGTCCACGTCGGCGAAGACCGCCGTCCACTCGTCCCGGGTGCGCTCGGCGAACCGCTCGGTGAACCGGCGGCGCAACTCGTCCCAGCCGCTCGGGTCGTACTGGGCGGGCAGGTCCGGGTCGTCGGCGAGGCCGAGGCCGGTGAGCAGTACGGCGTAGAAGGCCGGTTCCATCGCGCCGACCGCCATGAATCCACCGTCGGCGGTGGCGTACGTGTCGTAGAACGGCGCCCCGCCGTCGAACATGTTGCGCCCACGCGGGGCGGCCCACAGGCCGGTGCCGAGCAACCCGTGCAGGAACGAGGTGAGCAGCGCCGAGCCGTCCACCATCGCCGCGTCGACCACCTGGCCGAAGCCGGAGTGCTCCCGCTCCAGCAGCGCGGCCAGCACCCCGACGGCGAGCAGCATCCCGCCGCCGCCGAAGTCGCCGAGCAGGTTCATCGGCGCGTACGGGCGTTCGCCGGCCCGCCCCAGCGGCTCCAACGCCCCGGCCACCGCGATGTAGTCGATGTCGTGCCCGGCTCGGGCTGCCAGCGGGCCGTCCTGACCCCAGCCGGTCATCCGCGCGTACACCAGTCGGGGGTTGCGGGCCCGGCACACCTCCGGCCCGATGCCGAGCCGCTCGGCCACCCCGGGCCGGTACGCCTCGACCAGCACGTCCGCGCGCTCGGCGAGGCGCAGCAGGTCCGCCACGCCGGCCGGGGACTTCAGGTCCAGCGCGGTGACCCGCCGGCCGCGTTGCAACGGCCCGCTGGTCGGTGCTGCCAGCCGGCCCGCTCCCGGGGCGCCCGGCCGGTCCACCCGCACCACGTCCGCGCCGAGGTCGGCGAGCACCATGCAGCCGAACGGCGCCGGGGCGAGGCTGGCCAGCTCGACCACCCGCACCCCGGCCAGCGGCCCGCCGCGGGCCGCCGTCATGCGACGTCAGCCGGTTCGGCCCGGAGAACGGCGAGCCGCTCGGCCAGGTCGGCGGGGGGCGTGAACCGGTCGCCGTAGATGCCCGCCAGCTCGGTGGCACGGGCCGCGAAGCCGGCCGGGCCGCCCGCGTACTGCCGGACGTAGCGGATCACCCCGCCCGTCCACGCCGGGAAGCCGATGCCGAAGATCGAGCCGATGTTGGCGTCGGTCTCGGTGCGCAACACTCCCTCGTCGAGGCAGCGCAGCGCGTCCAGCGCCTCGGCGAAGAGCATCCGTTCCTGGAGGTCGGTGAACGGCACCGCCCGACCCGCGTCGGTGGTCAGGTCGGCGAGACCGGGCCACAGCCGACCCCGGTTGCCGTCGTCGTAGGAGTAGAAACCCCGTCCGGCGGCGCGCCCCGGCCGCTCGTACGCGTCGACCAGCTCGTCCACCAGGCGGTGCGCCGGCAGCGGTCGGAACTCCTCGCTGGCCGCCTCGAACTGGCGGCGGATCCGCTGGATGAGCGTGAGGCTGACCTCGTCGGCCAGCGCCAGCGGCCCGGTCGGGTAGCCGGCCTGAAGGGCGGCCTGCTCCACCGATGCGGCGGGGACACCCTCGGCGACCATGCCGACCGCCTCGTCGATGAACTTGCCGATCACCCGGCTGGTGAAGAAACCCCGGCCGTCGTTGACCACGATCGGGGTCTTGCCGATCCGCCGGCCCAGGTCGAACGCACGGGCCAGCGCCATGTCCCCGGTGCGTTCGCCGACCACGATCTCCAGCAGGGGCATCCGGTCCACCGGAGAGAAGAAGTGCATGCCGATGAAGTCCGTCGGCCGGTCCACGCCCTCGGCCAGCCCGGTGATCGGCAGGGTGGAGGTGTTGGAGGCGAGCAGCGCGCCCGGCGCGAGCACCGGCAGCACCTCGGCGAACACGGCCTTCTTCAGGGCCGGGTCCTCGAAGACGGCCTCGATGACCGCGTCGCAGTCGGCCAACGCGTCCACCTGGTCGGTGGTGGTGATCCGGTCCAGCACGGCACGCGCGTCCGCCTCGGTAGTGCGGCCCTTGCGTACCGCCCGGGTCAGTAACCGCTCGGCGTGCTCCCGGGCCCGGCCGGCGGCCTCCGGCGTGACGTCCTTGACGACCACGTCCAGCCCGGCGCTGGCGCAGGCGTACGCGATGCCCGCGCCCATCATGCCCGCGCCGAGCACCGCCACCCGGCGCACCGGCGGCGCATCCACGCCCGGCGGTCGGGCCGCGCCACCGTTGACGGCCTTCAGGTCGAAGAAGAACGCACCGATCATGTTCTTGGCGACCTGCCCGGTGAGCAGGCCGATCAGGTGCCGGGTCTCCACGGTCAGGGCGGTCTCCAGGTCGACCTGTGCGCCCTCGACAGCGGCGGCGAGGATCGCCTCGGGCGCGGGCAGCCGGGCACCCTTGAGCTGCTTGCGCAGCGTCGCCGGGAAGGCGGGCAGTTGTGTGGCCAGCGAGCGGCTGGCCGGGGTGCCGCCCGGCATCCGATAGTCCGGCCGGTCCCACGGCTGTGCCGGGTGCGGGTTCGCCGCGATCCAGGCCCGCGCCCGGTCCAGCAGCTCGGTGGGCGTGGCGACCACCTCGTCGACCAGCCCGGCGGACAGGGCGTCGACCGGGCGCATCCGCCGGCCGGTGAGCAGCACAGTGGTCAGCGCGCCGGCCAGGCCGAGCATCCGTACGGTCCGGGTGACACCGCCAGCACCGGGCAGCAGGCCCAGGGTCACCTCGGGCAACCCGAGCCGGCTGCCGGGCGCGTCCAGCGCGATCCGGTGGTGGCAGGCGAGCGCGATTTCCAGGCCACCACCGAGCGCCGAGCCGTTGACAGCGGCGACCACCGGCCGGCCCAGCGTCTCCAGCCGGCGCAGGTCCCGTTTGATGGTGCCGAGCAGGTCGGCGAGCGCGGGCGCGTCGGCGCGGGTGGCCCGGATCATCTCGGGCAGGTCACCGCCGGCGAAGAAGGTCGACTTCGCGCTGGTCACGATGACGCCGACGAGATCGCTCTCGGCCTCCAGCCGGTCCAACGTGGCGCTCATCGAGGCGGCGTACGCCCGGTTCATTGTGTTGGCGGACTGGGTGGGGTCGTCCACTGTGAGCGTGACGATGCCGTCGGCGCCGCGGTCGTACCGGATGGTGTTGGTCATTGTCGTCCTCCGGGTCAGCAGCGCTCAAGAACTGTGGCGACGCCCATGCCGCCGCCGATGCAGAGGGTCACCACGGCCCGGCGCAGGTCGCGGCGCTCCAACTCGTCCAACGCCGTACCGAGCAGCATCGCTCCGGTCGCGCCGAGCGGGTGGCCGAGCGCGATCGCGCCACCGTTGACGTTCACCCGGTCCGGGTCGAGGCGCAGGTCGCTGACGTACTTGAGCACCACAGCGGCGAACGCCTCGTTGATCTCGAACAGGTCGATGTCGTCGACTGTCAGCCCGGCCACAGCGAGCGCCTTGTGGGTGGCCGGGATCGGGCCGGTCAACATCAGCGTCGGGTCCGCGCCGGTGACCGCCGCGCCGACGATCCGGGCGCGCGGGGTGAGGCCGAGATCCCGACCGACCTGCTCCGAACCGATCAGCACCAGCGCCGCACCGTCCACGATGCCGGACGAGTTGCCCGCGTGGTGGACGTGCTCGATCGCCTCCAGCCAGTGGAACTTCTGCAACGCGACAGCGTCGAAACCGGCCGCCTCACCCATGGTGGCGAAGGATGGGGTGAGCTTGGCCAGCGCCTCCCGGGTGGTTTCCGGGCGCGGGTGCTCGTCGACGGTGAGGATGTCCAGCCCGTTGCCGTCGCGGACCGGCACCACCGAGCGGGCGAAGTACCCGCCGGCCCAGGCCTTGGCGGCCCGCTCCTGCGACCGCAGCGCGTAGCCGTCCACGTCGTCGCGGGTGAAACCCTCCAGTGTGGCGATCAGGTCGGCGCTGACGCCCTGCGGCACGAACGACGTGGCCAGCGCGGTCTGCGGATCGGTGGCCCAGGCCGCCCCGTCGGAACCCATCGGCACCCGGGACATCGACTCGACCCCGCCGGCGAGCAGCAGATGCTCCCAGCCGGAGCGGATCCGCGCGGCGGCGGAGTTGACCGCCTCCAACCCGGAGGCGCAGAACCGGTTGAGCTGCACCCCGCCCACCTGGTCGGGCAGCCCGGCCAGCAGCGCGGCGGCCCGGGCCAGGTCGCCGCCCTGCTCGCCGACCGGGGTCACGATGCCGAGCAGCAGATCCTCCAGCCGGCCGACGTCCAGGCCGGGGTTGCGTTCCCGCAACGCGTCGATCAAGCCGACCACCAGGGAGATGGGCTTGACCCCGTGCAGCGCGCCGGTGTCCCGGCCGCGTCCGCGCGGGGTGCGGACCGCGTCATAGACGTACGCCTCAGAGAGCACGGGCGATCAACTCCTTCATGATCTCGTTGGTGCCGCCGTAGATCTTCTGGACGCGGGCGTCGGCGTACATGCGGGCGATCGGGTACTCCGTCGTGTAGCCGTAACCGCCGAAGAGCTGAAGGCACCGGTCGACCACCTCGCACTGCCCGTCGGTGAGCCACGACTTCGCCATCGCCGCCGTGGAGACGTCCAGGTCGCCACGCGTGTGTCGGACGATGCAGTCATCCAGGAAGACCCGGCTGACCCGGGCGCGGGTGGCGCACTCGGCGAGCACCATCCGGGTGTTCTGGTGACCCATCAGGGGCTTGCCGAACGCGGTGCGCTCCTTGGCGTACGCGACGGTCAGCGCGACCGCCCGTTCCATGGCGGCGACCGCGCCAACGCCGATGACCAGCCGTTCCTGCGGAAGCTGCTGCATGAGCTGGACGAAGCCCAGCCCTTCGGCGCCGCCGAGCAGGTTGGCCGTCGGCACCCGGAACTCGTCGAAGAACAACTCCGCGGTGTCGTTGGCGTGCAGGCCGATCTTGGACAGCAGTCGGCCTCGCCGGAAGCCCTCCGGGTCGCCGCCCACCTCGCACACGAGCAGCGAGACGCCGGCCGCCCGCTGCTCGGGGTTGGTCTTCACGGCCACGATGACCAGGTCGGCCAGGCCGCCGTTGGTGATGAACGTCTTCGCGCCGGTCACCAGGTAGTCGTCGCCGTCGCGGACCGCCCGGGTGCGCATCGCCTGAAGATCGGAGCCACCGTCCGGCTCGGTCATCGCGATGGCGCCGACCAGCTCACCGCTGCACAGGCCGGGCAGCCAGCGCCGCTTCTGCTCCTCGCTGCCGTACGCCACCAGGTAGCCGGTGACGATGCCACTGTGGACGGCCAGGCCGAGGCTGCCCTCCCCGGCGTACGCCTGCTCGTGCAGCAACACCGCCTCGTGGGTGAACCCGCCGCCCCCACCGCCGTACTCCTCCGGAACCGACAGGCCGAGCAGCCCCAGCTCACCGGCGCGCCGATAGTGCTCGCGGTCCGGGTGGCCCTGCTCCTGAAGGCGCTCGGCGTGCGGCAACACCTCCTTGGTGAAGAAGGTGCGGGCCAGCTCGGCCAGGTCGTCGTGCTCCGGCTCGCGCCAGGGGGAGGGGGGACCGTCGGGCGTCGGCATGTGCACCACCCTCGCGCGCTGTTGGCAGCGTGTCAATAAGTCGTGATCGGCAGCCGGCGCGGCGGGACGGAGTCGGCATGGTTGCGGGATCGGGTCGGGGGCCTGGAGCCAGCGCTGCACTGCGCGCGGAGCGGGTTGTTCGATCTCCGTCGTCTGCTGACGTTGATTGGCCGGGCATCAAGTGATCAAGGTGAGGAACGGCGGCCGACCGGTGAGCTGTCGATAGGGTCGGGCAGATGAGTGTCGAGACGGCTCCGCGCCGCCGCCGGTTGGAGCCCGACGCCCGGCGTGGGCAGATTCTGGCCTGCGCGGTCCGGCTGTTCGGCGAGCGCCCCTACGCGGAGGTGTCGACCACCGACGTCGCCCGTGAGGCGGGTGTCGCCCGCGGGTTGGTCAACCACTACTTCGGCGCGAAGAAGGACCTCTACCTGGAGGTCGTCCGGGTCATGGTGACGATCCCGGAGGTTGCCCTGGAACGGCTGCCCAAGGGCGATCTGCGGACCCGGGTCGAGGCCAGCGTCACATGGTTCCTCGACGTGGTGTCCCGACACAGCACCTCGTGGCTGGCGGCGGTCACCGCCCGGGGGATGGGCGGCGACGCCGACGTGGAGCGGGTGCTCGCCGAGGCCGAGGAGGTCGCCGCGGACCGGATGCTGGTCGCCGTCGGGCTGGCTGGCCAGGCCGAGCACCACGAGGAGCTTCGCGGCATGGTCCGGGCGTACTGCGGGTTGGCGACGTCGACCGCCCGGGAGTGGCTCCAGCGTGGCGCGCTGACCCGCGCCCAGGTGCACCTGCTGCTCACCACGACCCTGCTGACGATCGTCGAACAGGTCGTCCCGCAGATCCTCGCCGGCGATCAGGCGGCGCGCCGTTCGCCGGCCTGATCGGTACGCGTGACACGCCCGCCCCGCGCCGCCGGCGCGGCGAACCGGTCGGCGGCCTGCGCCGGATAGGAGTCGGGGCGTACCACCCGCAGCGGTCGGTCCACCTCGTCGGCCCCGAACCGCCAGCGCGACGGTCCCGGCTGCCGCTGCGGTGCCGGCCCACCGGGGCGCAGACCGGGCCGGGACAGCAGCACCGTGATCAGGTAGCCGACCACCAGGAAGCCGTGGCTGATCAGCCGTTCCCCGCCCACCGAACCGGTGGCCAGGTCGTTGACCGACAACAGCAGCAACGTGCCGACGAACGCGCTGAGCATCGGCAGCAGCCCGGCGGGTGGGCTGCGGCGCAACGCCACGAAGAGGAAGCCCGCGCCCACTGCCACGTTCCACGCTGCCGACTCGTGCCACAGGTGCTGGCCGGTGGGGTGCAGGTGGTCGGCGGTCGCACCCCGGCCGACCTGGGCCAGGCCGAGCACCAGTTGCACCGCGCCGAGCAGCCCGAGCGCCGACCGAAGGCCGGCGACGAGCGGGCCACGTCCGAACGCCGCGCGCAACCCGGCGGCGAGCTGGCCCCGTCCGGGCACCTTTCGCAGGCCGGCGACGAGCGGCCCACGCCGCCACCGCGACCGGCGGGCCGGGGCCGCGCTGGCGGCAGCAAGGATCGCGGCCGTCCGGTCCGGCACCTCAACCACCAGTCGGGTACGAACCCGACGGGTCACCGCCGCCGCAGCCGTGAACCAGGCCCGGCACTCGGCACACCCGTCCAGGTGCCCCTGCACCGCCGTCAGTTCGGCGGCGGTCTCCTCCCCGTCCAACTGCGCGGACAGGACCTCCCGCCACTGCTCACACCCCATGTATCGGTAGTCGCTCCGGCAGCCGCTCCGGTTCCCGGCGACCGTGACCGGTTGTGGAATACTCGCCGGATCATGACGCGTTACGGCCTGCTGATCCTGCCCGCCACCAACCGGGTGTACGCCCGCGCCGCAGTCGACCTCACCCGAGCTGAGCTGGAGATCTTCGGCCGCTCGGCGTTGGACGGCCGGATCGGCGAGCTGGACACCGAGGTCGTCGGAGGGGCGTCCTACATCACGTTCACCGGTGACGGGCTGACCGAGCGTGACCTGGCCGTCCTGGGCAACCTCTCCGCCGGGTACGCGTTGTTCGAGATCGTCGGTGAGTTGTTGCGGCCGATCGAGTGGAGCCGTCTGGACCGTTACGACGACGATCTGCTCACCATCCAGAAGTACCCGGGCAAGACCAACGAGCAGTTCACCAAGCTGCTGCTCAACGTCACACTGCTCGCCTCGGACTGGGCCGCCGAGATGACCAGCCGCCGGTTCCGGGTGCTCGACCCGCTCTGTGGTCGGGGCACCACCCTCAACCAGGCGCTGATGTACGGCTTCGACGCCGCCGGGATCGAGCGCGACCAGAAGGACGTCGAGGCGTACCGGGCGTTCATCACCACCTGGCTGAAGCAGAAGCGGGTCAAGCACCGGGTGCTGGAGTCGGGGCCGGTGCGGCGGGAGCGCAAGGTGGTCGGCCGGCGGGTGCGGATCGAGTTGGCGCCGACCCGCGAGGAGCACAAGGCCGGCCAGACGCAGTTGCTGGACGTGGTCAACGCCGACACCGCCCGTTCGGCGGAGTTCTTCCGCCCGGAGACAGTGGACCTGGTCGTCGCCGACGCGCCGTACGGCGTGCAGCACGGCAGTCGTACCGCTGGGCAGGGGTTGACCCGCGACCCGCTGGCGTTGCTCGCGGACGCCGCGCCGGTCTGGGCCCGGTTGTTGCGTCCCGGCGGTGCCCTCGGGATCTCCTGGAACACCCACGTCGCCAGTCGGGACGACGCGGCGGCGGCGTTGGCCGACGCCGGCCTGACAGTGGTCGACGCCGAGCCCTACCGCGCGCTGCGGCACCGGGTGGACCAGTCGATCATGCGCGACGTGCTGGTGGCCCGCCGCCCGGCCTGAGCGGCCCCGCACCCCCGCCCCTCGCCGCGCTATGCGCCATCCCATCCGGGTCGCGCATGGTCTCGTAGGTCCTTTGCTCTGCACCCCCCGAGGCGACGCTCACGGTCGGTAGCCGGTGCCTCCGCGGGTGCAGAGCAAAACTGGTGCCCCCGCGGGTGCAGAGCAAAGGGCGGACAACTGCTCTCGACCTCGCGGACCACCGCGGGGCTGTGCCGCATTTCACCTGCTCCGTGGCGGGTGTGAAAACCACGTCAAGAAAAGGTTCGCCGCCGTCATGGTCGCGTTATGACTCGTGCCGTCCGGCGGGTGGTGGGGCTTTGATTGCCCGGCGCGACCGGAAGGCGGTCGCGACGAACCTTTCCGGCTGAGGAGTCAGCGTGTCTGACGTGGTGTTCGTGGTCCTGACGGTGGTGCTGTTCGCAGTGCTCGCCCTGGTGGTCCGGGCGGTGGAGAAGCTGTGAACGCGGTAAACGCCGTCGGTCTGGTGCTCGCGGTCGTCCTGGGCGCGTTCCTGGTGTTCGCGCTGCTGTTTCCGGAGCGCTTCTGATGACCATGACAACAGCGGGCGTCATCTTCGTGTTGACGCTGGTGGCGGCCCTCGTCGCCGTCTACAAGCCGTTCGGCGACTACATGTTCCGGGCGGTCTCCGGCACCAAGCAGTCGCGGGTCGAGCGGGGCATCTTCCGACTGGTCGGGGTCAACCCGACCGCCGAGCAGACCTGGGGCGTGTACGCCCGCAGCGTGCTGGCGTTCTCCGCGGTCTCGATCCTGTTCCTGTACCTGTTCCAGCGGGTGCAGAACCACCTGTGGCTGTCGCTGGGCTTCGACTCGGTGGTTCCGCACGGCGCGTGGAACACCGCCGTGTCGTTCGTGACCAACACGAACTGGCAGTCGTACTCGGGTGAGTCGACGATGGGCCACCTGGTGCAGATGGCCGGCCTGGCGGTGCAGAACTTCGTCTCGGCGGCGGTCGGCATCGCTGTGGCGGTCGCGTTGGTACGCGGCTTCGCCCGCAGCCGCACCGGGCAGCTCGGCAACTTCTGGGTCGACCTGACCCGGATCACGCTGCGGATCCTGCTGCCGATCGCGGTGCTCGGCGCCATCGCGCTGATGATCGGCGGGGCGGTGCAGAACCTGTCCGCCGGCACCGACGTGAGCACGCTGACCGGTGGCACCCAGACCATCACCGGCGGGCCGGTCGCCAGCCAGGAAGTGATCAAGGAGCTGGGCACCAATGGTGGCGGCTTCTACAACGTCAACAGCGCGCACCCGTTCGAGAACCCCACCACCTGGACGAACTGGCTGGAGATCTTCCTGATCTTCCTGATCCCGTTCAGCCTGCCCCGGGTCTTCGGCCGCATGGTCGGGCAGAACCGGCAGGGTTACGCCATCGCCGCCGTGATGGGCATCCTCGCGTTCCTCAGCGTCGCCATCACCAACATCTTCGAGCTGGCCGGGCACGGCACCGTGCCGCAGGCGGTCGGCGCGGCGATGGAGGGCAAGGAGGTGCGGTTCGACGTGTCGAACTCGGCCACCTTCGCCGCCGCCACCACGCTCACCTCGACCGGTGCGGTGAACTCGTTCCACGACTCGTTCACCTCGCTCGGCGGCATGATGACGATGGTCAACATGATGCTCGGCGAGGTCGCGCCGGGCGGCACCGGCTCAGGGCTGTACGGCCTGCTCATCCTCGCGGTGATCACCGTCTTCGTGGCCGGCCTGATGGTGGGCCGCACGCCCGAGTACCTGGGCAAGAAGATCGGGTCGCGCGAGATCAAGTTCGCCTCGTTGTACTTCCTGATCACGCCGATCCTGGTGCTCGTCGGCACGGCGGCGGCGTTCGGCACCGGCAACAACTCCACTGCGCTCAACGTCGGCCCGCACGGCCTCTCCGAGGTGCTGTACGCGTTCACCTCGGCCAGCAACAACAACGGCTCCGCGTTCGGCGGCATCACCGTCAACACCGCCTGGTGGGACACCGCGCTCGGGTTGTGCATGCTGCTGGGCCGGTTCCTGCCGCTGATCTTCGTGCTCGCGTTGGCCGGCTCGCTGGCCCGCCAGGCACCCACCCCCGCGTCCGAGGGCACCCTGCCGACCCACCGACCGCTGTTCATCGGCATGGTCGTCGGCGTCACCGTGGTCCTCGTCGCGCTGACCTTCCTGCCCGCGCTCGCGCTCGGCCCGCTGGCAGAGGGGCTCTGACCATCATGAGGAACGAGGACATGTCCGTGACATCCGGGCAGCTCGCCACAGCAGCCGACCAGGGCAGACGGATCGGCGGAGGCCTGCTCGACCCCCAGCAGTTGATCCGGTCCCTGCCGGACGCCGTACGCAAGCTCAACCCCGCCACCCTGTGGCGCAACCCGGTGATGCTGATCGTCGAGGTCGGCGCGGCCTTCACCACAGTCCTGGCGGTGCTCGACCCGTCGGTGTTCGCCTGGGCGATCACCGTCTGGCTCTGGCTGACAGTGGTCTTCGCCAACCTGGCCGAGGCGGTCGCCGAGGGTCGGGGCAAGGCCCAGGCCGCGACACTGCGGCAGGCGAAGAAGGACACCATCGCCACCCGGCTGATCGACTGGAAGCCGGGCGCGCGGGCCAACACCTATCGCGACGAGGCGGTGCCGGCGCCGGACCTGCGTCAGGGCGACGTCGTACTCGTCGAAGCCGGCGGCATCATCCCCGGCGACGGCGACATCGTCGAGGGCATCGCCAGCGTCGACGAGTCGGCCATCACCGGAGAGTCGGCACCGGTCATCAGGGAGTCCGGCGGCGACCGCAGCGCTGTCACCGGCGGCACCAAGGTGCTCTCCGACCAGATCATCGTCAAGATCACCCAGAAGCCGGGGGAGAGCTTCATCGACCGGATGATCGCCCTGGTCGAGGGGGCCAACCGGCAGAAGACGCCGAACGAGATCGCGCTGAACATCCTGCTCGCCGCGCTCACCGTCATCTTCCTGCTGGCAGTGGTCACCCTCCAGCCCCTCGCGATCTTCTCCAAGGCGTACCAGGCTGCCGCGCCGGACAGCGGGGCGATCACCGACTCCGGCGTCACCGGCGTGGTGCTGATCTCGCTGCTGGTCTGCCTGATCCCCACCACCATCGGCGCGCTGCTCTCCGCCATCGGCATCGCCGGCATGGACCGCCTCGTGCAGCGCAACGTGCTGGCCATGAGCGGCCGGGCCGTCGAGGCGGCCGGCGACGTCAACACCCTGCTGCTGGACAAGACCGGCACCATCACGCTGGGCAACCGGCAGGCCGCCGAGTTCGTACCGGTCGAGGGGGTCGACGCCGCGGCGCTCGCCGACGCCGCGCAGCTGTCCAGCCTGGCCGACGAGACCCCGGAGGGGCGCTCGGTGGTCGTCCTGGCGAAGAACGAGTTCGGGCTGCGCGAACGCGAGCCCGGCGTGATGCCGCACGCCACCTTCGTACCGTTCACCGCGCAGACCCGGATGAGCGGCGTCGACCTCACCCCGGACGCCAGCGTCGACGGCGGCGCGGTCGGCACGGCCCGCCGGGTCCGCAAGGGCGCCGCCGCCGCCGTGATGAAGTGGGTACGCGAGAACGGCGGCCACCCGACCGAACAGGTCGGCGAGATCGTGGACGCGATCAGCGGCACCGGCGGCACCCCACTGGTCGTCGCCGAGCACGTCGACGGTGCGCCCGCCCGAGCCCTGGGCGTCATCCACCTCAAGGACGTGGTCAAGTCCGGCATGCGGGAGCGGTTCGACGAGATGCGCCGGATGGGCATCCGAACCGTGATGATCACCGGCGACAACCCGCGGACCGCGAAGGCGATCGCCGACGAGGCCGGGGTGGACGACTTCCTGGCCGAGGCGACGCCCGAGGACAAGCTCGCGCTGATCAAGCGGGAGCAGGAGGGTGGCCGGCTGGTCGCGATGACCGGTGACGGCACCAACGACGCGCCGGCGCTCGCGCAGGCCGACGTCGGGGTGGCGATGAACACCGGTACGTCGGCCGCGAAGGAGGCCGGCAACATGGTCGACCTCGACTCCGACCCGACGAAGCTGATCGAGATCGTGGAGATCGGCAAGCAGTTGCTGATCACCCGCGGCGCGCTGACCACCTTCAGCATCGCCAACGACATCGCGAAGTACTTCGCGATCATCCCGGCCATGTTCGCCGGCCTCTACCCGGGCCTGGACGCCCTGAACATCATGCGGCTGGCCAGCCCGGAGTCGGCGATCCTGTCCGCCGTCATCTTCAACGCCCTGGTGATCATCGCGCTGATCCCGCTCGCCCTGCGGGGCGTGCGGTACCGGCCGGCCGCCGCGTCGAAGCTGCTCAGCCGCAACCTGCTGGTCTACGGGCTGGGCGGCATCATCGTGCCGTTCATCGGGATCAAGCTCATCGACCTGCTCATCCAGTTCATCCCGGGGATTTCGTGATGCGTCTACCCACCTGGATCGCCCAACACCTCGCCGCGCTGCGCGCCGTACTCGTCTTCACCGTGCTGCTCGGCCTGGTCTACCCGCTGGCCCTGGTAGCTGTTGGTCAGTTGCCCGGCCTCAACCACAGGACCGACGGCTCGCTGATCACCTCGGGCGGGACGACTGTCGGCAGCGCGCTGATCGGCCAGTCCTTCACCGACGCGGACGGCAACCCCGTCGCCCGGTACTTCCAGTCCCGCCCCTCCGCCGCCGGTGACGGCTACGACCCGACGGCCACCTCGGCCAGCAACCTGGGCCCGGAGAGCGTTGTCGACACCCTTGCCACCGACCCGGAGGAGTCCAGCGAGAGCCTGCTCACCCAGGTGTGCGGGCGCAGCAAGTCGGTCGGCGAGCTCAACGGTGTCGACGGCCGGCGCCCGTACTGCACCGACGACGGGGTGGGCGCCGTGCTCGCGGTGTTCCGCGCCGACGGTCTGACCGGTCCGGTCACCCGGGTGGTCAGCGTCAACCAGGCCGCCCCGACCACTCCCTTCGTCTCCGAGTACCAGGGTGTCGCGGTGGAGCCGGCCCAGCCCGGCGAGGACTACGTCGCCGCCGGTGGGGTGGTCACACCGATCCGGGGCGACGCGCCCGCCGACCCGGTGGTGCCCGCCGACGCGGTCACCGCCAGCGCCAGCGGCCTCGACCCGCAGATCAGCCCGGCGTACGCCGAACTACAGGTGAACCGGGTCGCGCGGGAGCGCGGCGTGG
This sequence comes from Micromonospora sp. NPDC048947, assembly GCF_040649495.1. NCBI lineage: Bacteria > Bacillati > Actinomycetota > Actinomycetes > Micromonosporales > Micromonosporaceae > Micromonospora > Micromonospora sp. NPDC048947. The sequence goes on along the minus strand of NZ_JBEZFO010000019.1, from coordinate 21,316 downwards.
ACCCGGCGTCGGTCCGCAAGCTGGTCGAGGAGCACACCGGCGGGCGAGGGCTCGGCTTCCTGGGTGCGCCCGGCGTCAACGTGCTGGAGCTCAACCTCGCGCTCGACAAGCAGTTCGCCGCACGCTGAGCACCTCGCGGGCGGGGCCGGGCCGACCGGCGCGGCCCCGCCCGCCGATCTGACCAGGGAGGATGGTCCCCGTGCCACGCGGAGAACTGCGCATCTATCTGGGGGCCGCCCCCGGCGTCGGCAAGACGTACGCCATGTTGGAGGAGGCCCAGCGGCGGGCCGCGCGCGGCACCGACGTGGTGATCGGCTTCGTGGAGACCCACGGCCGCCAGCACACCGCCGAGATGCTCGGAGACCTGGAGCAGGTGCCCCGCCGCACGATGACCTACCGGGGCGTCGAGTTCACCGAGATGGACCTGGACGAGGTGCTGGCCCGCCGGCCGCAGATCGCCGTGGTCGACGAGTTGGCGCACACCAACATTCCCGGCTCCCGCCACGACAAGCGCTGGCAGGACGTCCAGGAGCTGCTCGACGCGGGGATCGACGTGCTCTCCACTGTCAACGTGCAGCACCTGGAGTCGGTGAACGACGTCGTCGCGCAGATCACCGGCACCACCCAGCGGGAGACAGTGCCGGACGAGATCGTCCGCGCCGCCGAGCAGGTCGAGCTTGTCGACATGACCCCGGAGGCGCTGCGCCGGCGGATGGCGCACGGCAACATCTACCGACCCGACAAGATCGACGCCGCGTTGGGCAACTACTTCCGGGTCGGCAACCTCACCGCGCTGCGCGAGCTGGCGCTGCTCTGGCTGGCCGACAAGGTCGACGAGCAGCTCGACCGCTACCGCAGCCAGCAGGGGATCGCTGCCACCTGGGAGGCCCGGGAACGGGTGGTGGTAGCGCTGACCGGTGGCCCGGAGGGCGAGACGCTGATCCGTCGGGCGGCCCGGGTCGCGGCCCGCAGCAAGGGCGCCGACCTACTCGCCGTGCACGTGGCCCGCAGCGACGGCCTGGCCGGCGCCGACCCGGCCCAGTTGGCCCGGCAACGAGTGCTGGTGGAGAGCCTGGGCGGCACGTACCACCAGGTGCTCGGCACCGACGTGCCGGCCGCGCTGCTGGACTTCGCCCAGGGCGTGAACGCCACCCAGCTGGTGCTCGGGGCCAGCCGGCGGGGCCGCCTCGCGCAGATCTTCGCCAGGGGTGTCGGGGTGACCACCACAGCGCTCTCCGGCTCGATCGACGTGCACCTGGTCACCCACAAGCAGGCCGGCAAGGGCCGCCGGGCGGCGGCGGTTCCGGCGGCGCTGTCCCGCCGCCGCCGGCTGCTCGGCTTCGGCCTGGCGGTGCTGGGCATGCCGCTGCTCACAGTGCTGCTGAAGACACTGCCCGACCTGACGCTGACAAACGACATCCTGCTGTTCCTCGCCGGGGTCGTCGGGGTCGCGCTGGTTGGCGGGGTGTGGCCGGCCCTGGTCGCCGCGCTCGGCGGTTCGCTGCTGCTCAACTGGTTCTTCACCCCGCCCTTCCGCACGCTGACCATCGCCGAGGCGGACAACCTCCTCGCGCTGGCCGTCTTCGTCGGGGTGGCCCTCGCGGTGAGCTGGATCGTCGACCTGGCCGCCCGGCGTACCCGGGAGGCCGCGCGCGCCGCCGCCGACGCGCAGACCCTCGCCGCCGTCGCCGGTGGGGTGCTGCGTGGCGAACGACCCCTGCCCGCCCTGCTGGATCAGCTCCGGGAGACCTTCGGGCTGCGCGCGGTGAGCGTGCTGGAGCTGGCCGAGGAGGCCGGTGGACGGCCGGAGCGGGCCCGCGAGGAGCACGCCTGGTGTGTGGTGGCCAGCGTCGGCGAGCAGCCGGCCGGCACGCCCGACGGCGGCGAGACCGCGGTGCCGGTCGACGACCGGATCACCGTCGTGCTCAGCGGCCGACGACTGGAGGCCGCTGATCGGCGGATCGTCGAGGCGTTCGCCGCCCAGGCCGCCGTAGCGCTGCGCCAGGAACGGCTCGCCGAGGAGGCCGCCACCGCCCGACCCCTCGCCGCCGCGGACCGGATGCGCACCGCGCTGCTCGCGGCGGTCAGCCACGACCTGCGTACGCCGCTGGCGTCCGCGAAGGCGGCAGTGACCAGCCTGCGCAGCCACGACATCGAGTTCGACGAGTCCGACCGCGAGGAGTTGCTGGAGACCGCGGAGGAGTCGCTGGACCGGCTTGCCCGGCTGGTCGGCAACCTGCTGGACATGAGCCGGCTCCAGGCAGGCGTGCTGGGCATCTCGGCGACCGCGATCGGCCTGGAGGACGCCGTACCCCTGGCGCTTGACGAACTTGGCCCGGTGGCCGCGACGGTCGGCACCGACATCCCGGCCGACCTGCCGGCCGCCACCGCCGACCCGGGCCTGCTGGAACGGGTGCTGGTGAACATCGTCGCCAACGCGCTGCGGTACAGCCCGCCCGGTCAGCCGCCCACGATCACCGCCAGCGCCCACGCCGGTCAGGTCGAGCTGCGGGTGATCGACAGAGGGCCCGGCATCCCGGAGGACCAGTGGGAGCACGTCTTCCTGCCATTCCAACGCCTCGGTGACCGGGACAACCAGACCGGCGTCGGTCTGGGTCTTGCCCTGTCCCGGGGGTTGGCCGAGGCGATGGGTGGCAGCATCACCCCGGAGACCACCCCCGGTGGTGGGCTCACCATGGTGCTGCGGCTGCCCGCCGCGCCGACCAGTTCGGAGGGGCCGCAGGAATGACGCGCATCCTGGTCGTCGACGACGAACCGCAGATCCTGCGCGCCCTGCGCATCAACCTGCGCGCCCGCCGCTACGACGTGGACGTCGCCGGCACCGGAGCCGCCGCGTTGAAGGCCGCCGCCAGCCACCCACCCGACCTGGTGGTGCTGGACCTCGGCCTGCCCGACATCGACGGCGTGGAGGTGATCCGGGGCCTGCGCGGGTGGACCACAGTGCCGATCATCGTGCTCTCCGGCCGAGCCGGCAGCGAGGACAAGGTCGCGGCGCTGGACGCTGGCGCGGACGACTACGTGACAAAGCCGTTCGGGGTGGAGGAGTTGCTGGCCCGCATCCGCGCGGTGACCCGCCGCCTCGGCGCGCCCAGCGAAGCGGTGCCGGCCCTGCGGATCGGCCAGCACACAGTCGACCTGGCCGACCACAGCGTGCTGCGGGACGACGGCACCGAGGTCAAGCTGACCCCCATTCAGTGGAGCGTGCTGGAGAAGCTGCTGCGTCACCCCGGCAAGCTGGTCAGCCAACGTCAGCTCCTCCAGGACGTGTGGGGGCCGGAATACCAGAACGAGACCAACTACCTGCGGCAGTACCTGGCCCAGCTGCGGCGCAAACTGGAGGACGACCCGGCCCGCCCTCGCCACCTCATCACCGAGCCGGGAATGGGCTACCGCTACCGCCCCTGACCCCGTTGACACCCGCCTGTGGACATTGAAGAATTTCGTTAGCAGCGGCAGCGGCGTGCTTCTGTAACCGCCCCCTTCACCGGTTACCCCTCGGGAGCCCGCCGTGTCCGTGCCCCTGCCCCTGTCCCGTCGTCGGCTGCTGGTCGCCGGCGGTGCCGGCCTCGTCCTGGCCGGCCTCACCGACCCGTTCCGGGCCGCCCCCGCCCGAGCCGCCGTCACCACCGCCGACCTTGTCGTCTACGGCGCCACCTCCGGCGGGCTGGCCGCCGCTATCACCATGCGCCGGCTCGGGCGCACCGCAGTGGTGGTGGAGCCCACCAGCCACGTCGGCGGGTTGAGCACCGCCGGGCTGGGCGCCACCGACACCGGCGTCCAGGCGTCCATCGGCGGGCTGGCCGCCGAGTTCTACCGCCGGGTGTACGTGAAGTACCACGGCGGAACCCTCACCTCGACGTCACCGCTGCGGATGACCTTCGAACCGCACGTCGCCACAGCCGTCTTCGCCGAGATGCTGGCCGAGGCGGGCGTCCCGGTGGTCGTCGACGCCCGGCTGGCTGGTCTCGGCCGAACCGGGAACCGGATCACCGAGCTGCGCACCGAGGACGGGTCGATCTACCGGGGCGGGGTGTTCGTCGACGCCACCTACGAGGGCGATCTGCTGGCCATGGCCGGGGTGGGGTTCACCGTCGGGCGGGAGTCCAACGACACCTACGGCGAGACGATCAACGGGGTGCAGTCGCGCAACACCCACCAGTTCGCCTACCCCGTCGACCCGTACGTGACGGCCGGCTCGCCCGCCAGCGGGCTGCTGCCGGGCATCTCCGCCACCCCGCTCGCCCCGCAGGGCAGCGGCGACGACCGGATCCAGGCGTACTGCTTCCGAATGTGCCTCACCCAGGCGGCCAACCGGATCCCGTTCGGCAAGCCGTCCGGTTACGACCCGATCCGCTACGAGCTGCTGCTGCGACACATCCAGGCCGGCTACCCGGGGCCGTACTTCACCACCCACTCGGTCGGCGGCGGAAAGACCGACTCCAACAACAACGGCGCCGTGTCGACCGACAACATCGGCTTCAACTACGCGTACCCGACGGCGAGCTGGGCGACGCGGGAGAGCATCATCGCCGAGCACCGCAGCTACCAGCAGGGGCTGATGTGGTTCCTGGCCAACGACAGCCGACTGCCGGCGTCGGTGCGCGACTCGACCGCCCGATGGGGACTGCCGGTGGACGAGTTCACCGGCACGGGCGGCTGGCCACCGATGCTCTACATCCGCGAGGCCCGCCGGATGATCTCCGCGTACGTGATGACCGAGGCCGACTGTCGGGGCCGGGTACGCGCCACCGACTCGGTGGGCCTGGCCAGCTACACGATGGACTCGCACAACTGTCAGCGGGTGGTAGTCGACGGCAAGGTCCGCAACGAGGGGGACGTGCAGATCGGCGTGCCGGCGCCGTACCCGGTGAGCTACCGCGCGATAGTGCCGCACCAGGCGCAGTGCGCCAACCTGCTGGTGCCGGTCTGCCTCTCGGCGAGTCACATCGCGTACGGCTCGATCCGGATGGAACCCGTGTTCATGATCCTCGGGCAGGCCGCTGCCACCGCGGCGTCCCTGGCCCTCGCCGGGAACCTCGCCGTGCAGGCCGTCTCCGTGCCCGACCTCCAGACCCGGCTGCGCCAGGACGGCGCGGTGCTGGAGTGGGGCAGCACCAGCGAGGTGATCCTGGACAACGCGGCGGCCAGCGGGATCACCCGGGCCGGGACGTGGCTGCGCAGCACCAGCACCGGTGGCTACTACGGCCCGGACTACGAGCACGACGGCAACACCGCCAAGGGCGTCAACCGGCTGCGGTTCCGCCCGACACTGCCCGCCTCCGGGTCGTGGACGGTGCAGCTGCGCTGGACCGGGCACCCGAACCGGGCGACGAACGTGCCGGTGGACATCGCGTACTCCGGGGGGTTGGTCACCACGACGGTGGACCAGCGGCAGTCCGGCGGCCAGTGGGTGGCACTGGGCACCTACCCGTTCACTGCGGGCAGCGATGGCAGCGTGCTGATCCGTACCGAGGACACCGACGGGTACGTGGTCGCCGACGCGGTCCGCTTCGTCCGCGCCTGAACGGCGTCGGATCCGTGCCCGATCGACTTCTTGACGCCCCGTTCACGCGGCTGCCGGCCGGGCACGCCGACACGGCGAGTAACGTTCCGAACGGACCAAGATCGGCGTACGAGGAGGCACGGTGCTGACGACGACGGTGGACATCCCGACCAGTGACGGAGTGGCGGACGCGAGTCTGACCCGACCGGACGGCGACGGCCCGTTCCCTGCGGTGCTGCTCTTCATGGACGCGTTCGGGCCGCGCCCCCGCCTGGTCGAGATGGCCGAGCGGATCGCCGAACGCGGCTACCTGGTGCTGACGCCCCACCTGTTCTACCGGGCCGGTCGGGCACCCCTGTTCGACCTGTCCCGCCTCGGCGAGGCCGACCAGCGCGGCGCCCTCTTCGAGAAGATCATGCCGCTGGTCGGCGCGTTGACCCCCGACGTGATCAGCCGGGACACCGCCGCGTTCCTCGACTTCCTGGCCGCCCGCGACGACGTCCGACCGGGCCCGGTCGCCATCACCGGTTACTGCATGGGCGGCACGAACGCGCTGCGGGCCATCGAGGCGCACCCGGACCGCATCGCCGCGGTGGCGAGCTTCCACGGCGGGCGGATCGTCACCGAGGCGCCGGACAGCCCACACCTGGGCGTCGCCTCGATCACCGGCGAGGTGTACTTCGGGCACGCCGACGCCGACCAGTCGATGACGCCCGAGCAGATCGCCACGCTGGAGCAGGCGCTCGACGCCGCCGAAGTGCGCTACCGCTCCGAGGTGTACACCGGGGCGCACCACGGCTACACCATGGCCGACACCCCGGCGTACGACGAGCAGGCCACCGAGCGTCACTGGGCCGCCCTGTTCGACCTCCTGGACCGCAATCTGCCAGCGAGCTGATCGATCTGCTCCGGCAATCTTGGACAGTTTCCGTTAGCTCCTAACGGAAACTGTCCAAGATTGCGTTGGCCATGCGGCCGCAGGCCCGTTCAGCGGCGCAGCAGCACCGGGCCGGCGTCGATGCGGGTGCGGAACAGCGCGTACGGCTTGCGCCGCAGGTCCTTGCCGCGCTGGTACTGCGGCTGCCGGTGCAGTTGGTTCGCGGTGACGTAGAGGTACCCGTCGGTGGCCACCGACATGGTGTCCGGCCAGAGCAGTCGCGGGTCGTGCACCAGCGTCTCGTACTCGCCGTCGGGCAGTCGACGTAGCACAGCGTTGTGCTCGTACGAGGTGATGTAGAGCCGCCCGGCGTCGTCGCTCTCCAACCCGTCCGAGGCGGTGCCCCGGTCGCCCTCGTCGACAACCGTCGCGGCGACCGCCTCCTGGGTGACGCCCGGGTCGGCCAGCGCCTCGGTGGACACGCTGTAAAGGCGCCGGGACGCCAACGGGCAGTAGTAGAGCCGGGTGCCGTCGGCGGAGATGGCGATGCCGTCGGAGCCCATGCCCACCGGTTTCGGCGGCCCGTCGGCCGGTCGTTCCAGGAACGGTCGGCCCTCGACAATCGGGCGGAACGACGTCAGCGGCTCCGCCTTGGTGGACGGGTGGTCGTGCAGCCGCCTCCAGGAGGCCCCGCTGGCCAGGTCCACCACGATGATCCCGTTCGGCCCGGCGAACGCGGAGTCGGTGATGTAGGCGACCCCCGCCTCGCCCCGCCGGAGGTCGAAGCGGACGTCGTTGAGGTACGTCGTCGGCAGCGCCACGTCCGCCGGGAAGGTGATCACCTGGGCGACGGTGTCGGTGTCCAGGTCGACCCGGACCAGCTTCGGGCCGCCCGGCTTTGTGGGTTGCAACATCGGGCTGCCGGTGTCCAGCACCCAGAGCCGGTCCGCCGGGTCCACCACGATGCTCTGCACCGAGACGAACGCGCCCGCGTCGTCGTCGCCGGACGGGTCGTTCCACGCCTGGTCGGGGTAGGGCATCTCCTGGCCGTCGCGCAGTTCGACGACTGTGGCCGGCACCTCGTCGCCCCACTTCGGGAAGTTGACGAAGATCCGGCCCCGGTGCGAGACGCTCACCCCGGTCGGCATCGGGCCGGTGAAGGTGTGCACCAGTTCCAGTTCGCCCATCGGCTCGTCGCCGACCGGCCCGTTCATGACGTCCGCCCCACGGTGCTCATCGGCTCGCTCCCTACCGGTCGACTGTTACGGCGCTTGTTCCCGCCCTGGCGTCCGGTATGCCTCCGATCAGCTCGCTGGCGCGGCGGCGCGCGCGGCGGGCAGGCCGGGCACCGGAACGTCCACCGCGAGCAGCGCGCCGTCCTGCGGGCCCGGCGAGTCCAGCCCCACCCGGGCGGTGCCGATGAAGAGTCGCCGCAGGTCGGGGCCGCCGAGGCAGATGCCGGCCGGCTGCTTGGCCGGCAGCCGGATCTCCCGGTCGAGGGTGCCGTCCGGCCGGTAGCGGCGTACCGCCGAGCCGCCCCACAGCGCGATCCAGAGGTGGTCGGCCGCGTCGAGCGTCATGCCGTCCGGGCCGCCGTCGGCGGGGGACAGCCGCAGGAACGGCTCCCGCCCGCGCAGGGCCCCGGTGGCGGGGTCGACTGTGAACCGGTCGATCTCGCCGCGCGGGGTGTCGGCCAGATACATGGTGGTGCCGGTCGCGTCGAACGCCGGCCCGTTCGGGATGGTCAGCCCGGTCACCGCGGGGACCGGCTCGGCGCCCGGTGTGAGGCGGAACAGCGTGCCTCCGCCGGGCACCATCGCGTACGTCATGCTGCCGGCCCAGAAGCGGCCGTGCGGGTCGGCGACCGCGTCGTTCATCCGGGTCGGCTCGGGTGCCTCGCCCACCAGGTCGGTGACCGGTCGGGGGTCGCCGGTGGCGGGCAGCACCGTGACGCCGGTCCCGGCGGCGGCCAGCCATTCACCGGGTCGGTCGGCCACCGGGGCGACCGCGCCGAGCGGCACGTCGAGGCGGCGCAGCACCCGCAGCGGGCTCGGGGCGTCGCCGTCGGTCTCCAACAGTCGCCCGGCCAGCAGGTCGACCAGGACCAGCCGGTCGTCGACCCAACGCAGGCCCTCACCCAACTCCAGTCGGTCGATGCTCCAGACGGTCGGCTCGGTCAGCTCCATGGTGTTCCTCCAAAGGATCGTCAGCGGACCGTACCGCCAGGGCCGTGGTCGAGCAGCGCCAGCTCGGTCCGGTCGGGCAGGCCCTCCCAGTCACCCCGGGTGGCGACCGCGAACGCGCCGGTGGTGACGGCCCGGTCCAGTCGGGCCGACGCGTCGAGGCCGTCGAGCCAGCCGGAGAGCAGCCCGGCGACGAACGCGTCGCCAGCGCCGACGGTGTCCACCACCGGCACCGTCCGGGCTGGACAGTGGATGACGCCGGCCGCGCTGTGGCTGGTCGCGCCGTCGCCGCCGTGCTTGACCACTACCTCGGTGACGCCGGCCGAGAGTAGCGCCGTGGCCGGGTCGGTGGCGTCGGTCAGCACCGCCAACTCGTCGTCGGAGGCGATCACCAGGTCGATCGAGGGCAGCAGTGGGCGCAGCGCGGCGGCGGCCTCGGCGACCGACCAGAGCCGGTTGCGGTGGTTGACGTCAAGGCAGATCGTGCTGCCGGCCGCGCGGGCACGCCGCACGGCTTCCACCACCGCCTGGTACGGCTCGACGCCGAGCGCGCAGGTGATGCCGGTGACGTGCAACAGCCGGGGTGGCGGCCCGGGCGCGTCGAAGGCAGGTGTCACGTCGGTCGGGCCCAGCCGGGACCCGGCCGACCCGGCACGGTGGTAGGTGACCCGGTTGATGTCGGCGACCCGGTTCTCGAAGAGGATCAGGCCGGTGGGGGCGGTCGCGTCGACCCGGGACCAGGTCAGGTCGACACCCTCGGCGCGCAGCGTACGGCGGACCAGCTCGCCGGGCTCGTCGGCGCCGGTGACGCCGACCCAGGCGGCCCGGTGGCCGAGCCGCGCCAGGCCGATCGCCACATTCGACTCGGATCCGGCGACGGAGATGCTGGCGGTGCCGCCCAGTCGCAGCGGGCCGGTGGTGCGGAACGCCGCCATCGTCTCGCCGAGCGTGAGCAGGTCGGTCATTGCCGGACCGCCGCGAGGAAGGCGGCGGCGCGCTCCCGCAGCGCCACCTGGTCGCCGCCACGGACGGCGTCGCCGAGCAGCGGGGAACCGACGCCGACAGCGACCGCTCCCCGTTGCAGGTAGCGTCGCGCACCGTCCGCGTCGACCCCACCGACGGGCACGAACGCGGCACCGGGGAACGGGTCGCGCAGGGCGCCGAGGTAGTCGGGCCCGCCGAACGAGGCCGGGAAGAGCTTGATCGCGGCGGCCCCGCCGTCGGTTGCCTGCACCACCTCGGTGGGGGTGAGGGCACCGGCGAGCACCGGCAGGCCGAGCCGGCCGCCCTCGGCGAGGCTCGCCGCGATGGCCGGCGTGACCAGGAAGCCGGCCCCCGCATCGGCCGCCGCGCGGGCGTCCTCGGCGCTGAGCACTGTGCCGGCGCCCAGGGCGTAGCCGGGGCCGAGGGCAGCCCGGGCGCGGCGGATGACGCCGAGCGCGTCGGTGCTGGTCAGCGAGACCTCGACCAGGGCGACGCCGCTCTCGGCCAGTGTGAGCACGGCGGTCAGCGCGGCGGCCGGATCCGGGCCGCGCACGATGGCCAACAGCCGGTGGGTACGCAGCTCGTCGAGCAGGTTCATCACGGTGTCCTCAGTGGTTGCGGTGGGCGGTGATGGTGAGTCGCCAGGTGACCTCGCCGGTGGGCGGGACGACCGCCGCGTCGGAGGGGCCGGCGTCGGCCAGGTCGAAGGCGCTGCCGAGCATCGGTTCGACACCGATGCTGCGGTAGGGGCAGTCGGCCGGCCAGCCGCCCAGGTTGCGCCAGAGCGCGGTGCTGCGGGGCTGGCCGTCACACTCCAGCTCCAGAGTCAGCCGGTCGTCGCCGTCGACCACCTGGACCCGTGGGCAGTCGAGCAGCACCGCGCCGAGGGCCGTGCCGTCGTCGGCGCCGAAGGTGTCCAGCGTCAGCCCGGCGGGAGCGGGCCACGGCCCGGTCAGCCACGGGCTACCGGTGGGCCAGACGCCCGGCGGCAGGAGCGCCGCGGCCTCCGGATGCAGCCGGGTGGGCGTGCCGGCGGGGGCGTCGAGATGAGCCTCGGGGGAGAGGCCGAGCAGGGCGTGTGCGGCCCACACGAAACGGTAAGCGGGGTCGGCGGCCAGCCGGTAGTCGGCCACCACCACGCCACCGTCGTCGGTGATCCGCCGGCTCAGCGTGAACGTCGGCCGCTCGATGACCAAGGTTTCAGGGCCGCCGCTGCGCCACTGCCGCGACCACACCTCGCCGTGGTCGGGCTCGCCGCGCACTGTGGGCAGGCACTCCTCCAGCCCACCGGCGTCGACGAACGCGTCGTCGGGGCGTACCCCGTGGCGGCCGGGTTCCGGGCCACGCCACAGCCACTCCCGGCCGCCGCCGCGCAGACTCGTCCACCGACCGCCGTGCGCCGCGTCGTACGCCACCCGCAGGGCCACCGGCCGCGCGCCGGTCACCACTCGGCGAAGGACCCGTCGGCGTGCTGCCAGACCGGGTTGCGCCAGGCGTGGGGCGTCTGGGCGGCCTTGCGGACCGCCGCCTCGTCGACGGTGATGCCCAGGCCGGGCCGGTCGAGGCGGGCGATGTGCCCGTCCACGAACCGGAACGGCTCCGGGTCGACCAGGTAGTCGAGCAATTCCGAGCCGGCGTTGTAGTGGATGCCGATGCTCTGCTCCTGGATCAGGAAGTTCGGCGTCGCGAAGGCCACCTGGAGACTGGCCGCCAGGGAGATCGGGCCGAGCGGGCAGTGCGGGGCGAGCAGCGCGCCGTACGTCTCGGCCAGCGCGGCGATCCGGCGGACCTCGGAGATCCCACCGGCGTGCGACAGGTCCGGTTGGACCACTGCGACCCCGGCCTGCAACGGGGCGAGGAACTCGGACCGACCGTAGAGCCGTTCGCCGGTGGCCACCGGGATCGGCGTGCTGGCGACGATGTCGCGCAGGTGGTGAGCCTGATCGGGCAGGACCGGCTCCTCCACGAAGAACGGGCGCAGGGCGGCCAGCTCGGGCAGGATCCGGCGGACGGCGGCCAGTCCGGCGCGACCGTGGAAGTCCACAGCGATGTCCCGGTCGGGGCCGAGCACCTCGCGGGCGGCTGCCACCCGGCCGATGACCGCGTCCACCTCGGCCGAGGTGGGGATCGGCGAGAGTCGCCCGCAGGCGTTCATCTTGATCCCGGTGAGGCCGGCGGCTACCTGCGCTGCGGCGGCGTCGGCCACCTCGCCGGGTTCGTCCCCGCCGACCCACGAGTAGATCCGTACCCGGTCGCGCACGTGCCCGCCGAGCAGCGCGTGCACCGGCGCGCCGTACGCCTGCCCGGCGATGTCCCAGAGCGCCTGGTCGAGGCCGGCGACAGCGCTGGAGAGGATCGGGCCGCCCCGGTAGAAGCCGCCCTTGGTGAGCACCTGCCAGTGCTGCTCGATGCGCAGGGGGTCCGCACCGATCAGGTGTTCGGAGAGCACCTCGACCGCGCTGCGCACCACCTCGGCGCGGCCCTCGACCACCGGCTCGCCCCACCCGACCAGCCCGTCGTCGGTCTCCACCCGGCAGAACAACCACCGTGGCGCGACCAGGAAGGTCTCGATCCGTTCGATCTTCACTGACTGCCCCTTCGTCCCCGTACCTTCTCGACGTCGCGGACGGCCTTGTCCAGCAACTGACGCATCGCGGTCTCGGCCGCCGTCTCGTCCCGGTCGCGCAGCGCGTCGACCACGGCGCGGTGGCTGGGCACCGGGTCGTCGTGCGGGGTGCCACCGTGCACCAGCCGGTCCCGTTCGGCGAGCCCGGTCTCCATCACCACCTCCATCCGTTCCAGCAGCTCGTTGTGGGTGGCGGTGAGCAGCGCGCGGTGGAAAGCGAGGTCGGCGGCGATGGCGGCGGCGGGATCACCGTTGGCCCGGGCCATCTCGGCCAGCGCCCGGTCGAGGGCGGTCAGGTCGTCCTCCGTGGCGCGGGTGGCGGCCAGCCGTGCGGCGGCCGGCTCGATGATGGCGCGCACCTCGTGCAGTTGGTCGAGCAGCCGCTGGTCGGTGCCCTCGGCGAACTGCCAGCGGATCACGTCACCGTCGAGCAGGTTCCAGTCCGCACGGGGTCGGACGAAGGTGCCGCGCTTCTGTCGGGCGTCGACGATGCCCTTGGCCGAGAGGACCTTCAGCGCCTCGCGGAGCGCGGTGAGGCTGACGTCGAACTCCTCCTGCAACGCGACGATGTTCAGCGTCGCTCCGGCGGCGATCTCGCCGGTGAGGATGCGACGGGCGATCGCTTCGACTGTCTGCCCGTGGACGCCGCGGCGTGCGTACTGTGCCAATGCTCCTGGCCTTTTCGCTGGTCGGTATCGATCTCTCTCAGGCCGAGGCTTTCACCGCTGTCCAGCCACCGTCCACCACGAGGCTCGCGCCGGTGATGTAGGCGGCGTCCGGCGAGGCGAGGAAGGCGACTGTGGAGGCCACCTCGTCCGGTGTGCCGAAGCGCTTCGCGACGGTCTCCGCGATGCTTTGCTGGCGGTCCTCTTCGGACACGTCGGCCCAGGCGGCGGTGAGGATCGGCCCGGGCAGCACCGTGTTGACCCGGACCTGCGGGCCGTACTCGACGGCGAGTTGGCGGCCGAGCGCGAGCAGGCCACCCTTGGCCGCCGCGTACGCGGGTCGGCCGGGCAACCCGACCAGCGCGTGCACCGAGGAGATCAGCACCACCGCGCCGGAGCGTGCCCGCAGGTCGTCCAGGCAGGCGCGGACGCCGAGGAAGGAGCCGGTGAGGCTGACGCCGAGCTGTTGGTCCCAGGACTGCCTACTGGTCTCGTGCGCCGGGGCGACCCGCACGGCGTAGGCGGTGCTGACCAGGATGTCGACCGGGCCGAGGTGGTCCCGTACGGCGCTCACGGCGACCGTCCAGTCGGCCTCGTCGCTGACGTCGCCCACTACGGACAGTGCGCGGTCGCCTCGCGCTGTCAGTTCCTCGGCCAGCGGGGCCGGGTCGGTCACGTCGAGTAGCGCAACCGCTGCCCCCTCGGCGGCGAGTCGCCGGGCGATGGCCGCGCCGATCCCACCCATCGCACCGGTGACCAGGGCGTTCTTGCCCTCAAGCCGACGCATAAGCTGATCCACCTGGCCCTCGCCTTGGTCTCGTCTAATCATTAATTACGAAGATATCTTGACAGCCGGCGACGGCCGATGCAACCTTCTGGTCACAGCATTCACATGGACGACACATCGCGTGGTGACGCTGAGTGTCGTAAAGGAAGGGATACCTCCGTGAGCGACTTCGACCCCGGTCGCCGGCGATTCCTTGGCCACCTTGGGCTCGCCGGCCTGGGCGCGCTCGGCGCCAGCTCGTTCCTCAGCGCGTGCGCCAGTTCCGCCAGCGGGCCGACCACGAGCAACGGCTCGGGCGCTGTCACCATCCAGTCCAACCTCTCCTCGCCGCAGGCCAAGGCGGCGATGGAGAAGCTGATCGAGACCTTCAACGCGCAGGGCAAGGGCACGGCGAGCCTCAACACGATCGCCTCGGAGACCTTCCGGACCCAGTTGCCGACGTACCTGACCTCGGCCAACCCGCCGGACCTCTACACCTGGTACGCGGGCTCGGTCGCCAACGACTACGCCAGCAAGAACCTGCTGCTGGACGTCTCCGAGGTGTGGAAGTCACTGGACGACTACCCCCAGTCGCTGCGCACCCTCTCCACCGACGCCAGCGGCAAGCAGATCTTCGTGCCGATGAACAACTACTGGTGGGGCTTCTTCTACCGCAAGTCCAACTTCGCCAAGTGGGGCGTGCAGGAGCCGAAGACCTGGACCGAGTTCCTGGCGCTGTGCGAGACGCTGAAGAGCAAGGGCGTCCCGCCGATCGGCATCGGCCTCGGCGACACCCCGTGGGTGGCCTCGGCCTGGTTCGACTACCTGAACATCCGGATCAACGGCGCGCCGTTCCACCGCGAGCTGCTCGCCGGCAAGCAGCGCTTCGACGACCCGAAGGTCAAGGCGGTCTTCACCCGCTGGCGTGAGGCCCTGCCCTACTTCGACCCCAAGGGCAAGGCGTACCCGTTCCAGGAGGCGACCACAGCGCTGCTGGCCGGCAAGACCGGCATGTTCCTGATCGGTACGTTCTTCGCCGACGCCGCACCCAAGGACGCGCTCGGCGACCTTGACTTCTTCCGGTTCCCGATCATCGATCCGGCGGTGCCGTTGGCCGAGGAGGCACCTACCGACGGCTTCTTCGCCAGCGCGAAGACCGCCAACCCGACCGGCACCAAGGCCCTGCTCAGCTACCTCTCCGGGGTCGAGGCCCAGGAGGCGTACGTCAAGGCCAGCTCCGGCATCGTGCTGCCGGCCAACCCGAAGGCCAAGGCGTCCGACTCGCCGCTGGTGGTCAAGGGCAAGGCGATGCTGGACGAGGCCAAGGAGCTGACCCAGTTCTTCAACCGCGACTCCAGCGACGCGCTCCAGCCGACGGCGGACACCGCGCTGACCAAGTTCATCGACAAGCCGGA
Organism: Micromonospora sp. NPDC048947; assembly: GCF_040649495.1. Taxonomy (NCBI): domain Bacteria; kingdom Bacillati; phylum Actinomycetota; class Actinomycetes; order Micromonosporales; family Micromonosporaceae; genus Micromonospora; species Micromonospora sp. NPDC048947. Next base: position 6,276 of record NZ_JBEZFO010000019.1, on the reverse strand, counting down.
CCAGATCGACGCGATCCTGCGGGAGTGGCAGGCCGGCGCCGAGAAGGTCTTCAAGGGCTGACGTGACAGCAACGATCTCCACGACTTCGGTCACCCCCACCCGGCGGCGGCGACGGTCGGCTCGACTGTCGCCGCTGCTGGTGGCGTTCGTCCTCGTGCCGTTCGCGGTGGAGAGCGTCTGGGTGTTCTGGCCGGCGCTCCAGGGCTTCTGGTTCTCCCTCACCCGGTGGGACGGGATGACACCGCCGACCTTCGTCGGCACCGACAACTACGTCGAGCTGGCCGGTGACGCCACCTTCCGGGGTGCGCTGATCAACACGGTGATCTGGCTGGTGCTCTTCGGCGGCCTTTCCGTGCTGGGTGGCTTCGGGATGGCGCTCGTCCTGCAGAAGGAGCGGCGCTTCGTCGGCTTCTACCGGGCCGCGCTGTTCACCCCTGTGGTGTTCTCGCTGGTGGTGACCGCACTGGTCTGGCGGGTCTTCTACCAGCCCGACGGCATCGCCGACACGCTGCTGCGGGCGGTCGGCCTGGAGCACCTGATCCGGCCCTGGCTCGCCGACCCGCAGACCGCCCTGTACGCGGTCATCCTGCCCGCCCTGTGGCGGCAGATCGGCTACGTGATGGTGCTGTTCCTGGCCGGGCTGAAGGCGATCGACCCGGCGCTGCACGAGGCGGCGCGGATGGACGGCGCCAACGCCTGGCAGCGGTTACGACACGTCACGATTCCCCAGCTCAAGGGGGTCAACGCCGTGGTGCTGTCGGTCATCGTGATCGACTCGCTGCGCTCGTTCGACATCGTCTGGTCGCTGACCAAGGGCGGGCCGTACCACTCGTCGGAGCTGCTCAGCACCTACATGTACTCGACAGCGTTCCAGAGCCTGCGGCTGGGCTACGCCTCAGCGATCGCCGTCGTGATCTTCGTGCTCGCGCTGGCCGTCATCCTCGGCTACCTGGTCCGCGCGTTCCGGGAGGAAGCGTGATGAACAAGCTCCGTACCGGGGCCTTCCACACCGGCATGATCCTGCTCTCGCTGCTCTGGCTGGGCCCGGTGCTCTGGGTGGTGGTGATGTCCACCCGGTCGTTCGACGACATCGCGGCGCACGGCGTGGGCAGCCTGCCCCGGTCCTTCACACTGGACACCTACCGGCAGGCGTGGACCGACGGCGGCGAGCTGCGCGCGCTGATCAACAGCATGTTGGTCACCGTTCCGTCGGTGGCGTTGAGCCTGGGGTTGGCCGCGATGGCCGCGTTCGCGCTGAGTCGCTTCCGGATCCCCGGGCGGCGCACGATCCTGCTGCTGATGCTCGCCGGCAACCTGCTGCCACCGCAGATCCTGCTCATCCCGGTGGCCAAGTTCAGCGAGCTGACCGGCCTGTACGACACGCTCTGGGCGTTGATCGCGGTGCAGGTCGGCTTCGGGCTCGGCTTCTACACGTTCGTCCTGCACGGCTTCATGCGGGACCTGCCGGGCGAGATCCAGGAGGCGGCCACCATCGACGGCGCCGGCACCGCGCAGATCTTCACCAGGGTGATGCTGCCGCTGACCCGACCCGCTCTGGCAGCTCTCGGGGCGCTCTCCTTCACCTGGATCTTCAACGACCTGCTCTGGGCGATCACCGTGCTGCGTACCGATGACAACATGCCGGTCACCCCGGCGCTGCTCGCCCTTCAGGGCCAGTTCGTCTCGTCCTGGAACGTCATCGCCGCCGGTACTGTCATCGCGGCGGTGCCCACCGTCGCGGTCTTCCTCCGCTTCCAGCGGCACTTCGTCTCCGGACTGGCGCTCGGAGCGGTCAAGTGACCGCCGGGGCCGGGCAGCGCTGGACGCTGCGCGGCACGCACACCGAGTACACCGTCGCCGTGCCCGCGCACGGCCGTTGGCTGGAGCTTGTCGCGTGGGGGCCGCACGGTGTCTCCGACGGGCCTTCGCCGGTCGCCTACGACGGCCCGGTCCCGTTCCTCACCGCCGGGGACGCGGCCCCCATCGAGTACGCGACCGACGCCGACCGCCCGTTCACCGGTGCCGACCTGGTGATCGAGACCGTGAACGGGCAGCGCCGGGTGGGTTTCGTGCACACCGACGCGCGGGTCGACGCCGACCAGCGGGAACTGGCCGTCGAGTTCGCCGACCCGGTGACCGGGCTGCGCGCCACAGTGCACTACCGGGTGCCGGTCGGCACCGACGTGGTGCAGCGGTGGGTCGAGCTGGCCAACGACGGCACCGACGCGCTGCGGGTCGTCCGGGCCGGCTCGGGCGGGTTCTGCGTACCGACGCCGCACGGCGCGCTGCTCAGCCACCAGTGGGGGCAGTGGGCGCAGGAGTTCCAGCTCTCCCACGTCGAGCTGGGCCACGGCACGTTCAGCATCGGCAGTTCCCAGGGCGTACCCGGGCACCTGCACGTGCCCTGGCTGGCCGTGCGCGACACCGCCGAGCCGGCCGGTCCGGCGTGGGGGATGGCGCTGGCCTGGACCGGCTCCTGGGAGATCAGCGCCGAGCGGGACACCGGCGGCCTGACCCGGGTCCGGGTCGGCCGTCAACTGGTCGACGGCCCGCTGGAGTTGGCCGCCGGCGAACGGTTGACACTCCCGGTGGCCACCGGGGCGTACAGCCCGGACGGCCTGGACGGGCTGGCCCGGGTCTGGCACACCCACCAGCGGTTGCTGGCCGCCGACCGGCTCAGCCCTCGCCCGGTGCTCTACAACTCCTGGGAGGCTACCTACTTCGCCGTCGAGGCGCAGAGTCAGCTCGCGCTCGCCCGGATCGCCGCCGAGTTGGGCGTGGAGACGTTCGTGGTGGACGACGGCTGGTTCGTCGGCCGCGACGACGACACCGCCGGGCTGGGCGACTGGACGCCCGACCCGGCGAAGTTCCCGGCCGGGTTCGACACCTTCATCGCCGACGTCCGCGCCCTCGGGCTGAACTTCGGGCTCTGGGTCGAGCCGGAGTGCGTCAACCCGAAGTCCTCCCTGTACGCCGAGCACCCGGACTGGGTCTACTCCGTCGACGGCCGACCCCTCACTCCGGTCCGTAACCAGTACCTGCTCGACCTGGGCCGGCCGGAGGTCGCCGAGTTCGTCCACTCCACAGTCGACGGCCTGCTGCGCCGGTACGACATCGACTACCTGAAGTGGGACTTCAACAGGCCGCGCACCGAGCCGGGTCGGTCCGGCGGGTTGGGCCCGCTCGACCTGGACGGCGCGCACGTCGCCAACCTGCACCGGATCTACGAGCGGTTGCGCCGGGACCATCCCGGCGTGCTGATCGAGGCGTGCGCCGGCGGGGGCGCGCGGACCGACCTGGCGATGGCCGCCCGGGCCGACGTCTTCTGGCCCAGCGACAACACCGGCCCGCTGGACCGGCTCGCCATCCAGTACGGCTTCCTGCACGCCAACGCCCCGCACCTGCTCAGCTCCTGGGTCACCGACGCGCCCGGCCTGTTCGACAGCCGCCCCCGATCGCTGGCGTTCCGATTCGTCCTGGCGATGGCCGGTGTGCTCGGCATCGGCGCCGACATCAGGGCGTGGACCCCGGCCGAGCGGGCCGAGGCGGCCGGCTGGATCGCCCGCTACAAGGAGATCCGGGACGTCGTCACGCGCGGCGAGGTGCACCTGATCGGTGGCCCCGACCAGGCCCGCTGTGCGGTGCAGTACACCGCGCCGGACGAGAGCCAGGTGGTGGTGCTGGCCTGGCACACCGGCCGGCTCGACGGCACCGGGCTGCTTCCGTCCCGACCGGTCCGGTTGCCGCTGCGCGGCCTCGACCCGGCGGCCCGTTACTCGCACGGCGATCAGCACTACTCCGGCAGCCACCTCGCCACTGTCGGCCTGCCGGTGCAGTGGAGCGCTACCCACGACGCCGACCTCATGGTGCTGACCCGCTGCTGAGTTCGGAGCACCACCACCCCCACCCCCGAGGGACAGGAGTACCTCCATGCGCCTGAACCGACAGCTGACCGCTGCCCTGGCCGTGCTCGGCCTGGGCCTGGCCAGCCCGATGCCGGCGATGGCCGGCCCACCCCACGCCGACCCGCCGCAGGCCGGCCACGGGCCCGGCCGCCCCGGTCACGCCCCGGCAGCCACCGGCGCGGAGGACCAGGGCGCGCCGACCTTCTTCAACAGCGGTCTCGCCCCGACGCCCTACCAGGGTTGGAACACCTACTTCGGTCTCGGTGGCGACCCCACCGAGGCCGAAGTACGGTCGGTCACCGACCACATGGTCAACAGTGGCCTGCGGGACGCCGGCTACACCTACGTGTGGATCGACGGCAACTGGGCAGCACCCACCCCGCGCAACGAGGCCGGCCAGCTCGTCGCCGACCCGGCCCGCTTCCCCGGCGGAATGCCGGCGCTGGCCGCGTACATCCACAGCAAGGGGATGAAGGCCGGCATCTACACCGACGCCGGCCCCTACCTGCCGGGGCAGTGCGGCCTCGGCAGCAACGGTCACTACCGGGCGGACATCGCCCAGTTCGCCGGCTGGGGCTTCGACGCGCTGAAGGCCGACTGGCTGTGCGGCCGGGCCGCCGGCCTCGACCCGGAGGCCACGTTCCGGGAGCTGGCCGAGGCGGTACGCCAGTCGCCCCGACCGATGCTGCTCAACATCTGCAACCCGGTCAGCTCGGACTGGGGCGGCGGCCCGTACACCCCGGAGCAGCTCTCCACCTGGAGCTACACGTACGCGCCCACCATCGCCGACTCCTGGCGGACCTACACGGACGTGGGGCTCACCGACCCGTCCCCGCAGTGGGCGTACCAGTGGGTGCTGCGCAACATGGACGTCAACGCGTACCACCCGGCGGCCACCGGGCCGGGGCACTACAACGACCCGGACTACCTGCTGCCGATGCGCCCGCTGCCCGACGGTGGGTACGAGTTGAGCCTGGACGAGTCCAAGACGCAGCTCGGCATGTGGGCCATCATGGCCGCTCCGCTGGTGATCGGCTCCGACCCGCGTGGCCTGCCGAAGGAGATGATTTCGGCGCTGACCAACCCGGAGATCATCGCGGTGGACCAGGACCCGTTGGTCCGGCAGGGCATCAAGGTCGCCGACACCGGCACCGACGCGCAGGTCTGGAGCAAGGTGCTCACCGGCTCCGGAAAGCGGGCGGTCGCGCTGCTCAACCGGCACGACACCGCCCAGCAGATCACTGTGAACTTCGCCGACGTCGCCCTCGGCGGGTCGGTTCGGGTCCGTGACCTGTGGGCCCGCGCCAACGTGGACGCCCAGCCGGGCAGCCCGGGTGTTCAGCCGTTCACCGGCTCGTACACCGTCGAGGTGCCGGCGCACGGGGTGGCCATGCTCGGCCTGACCGGCACCGACCAGGTCGCCGGCGCCGACCTCGGCGGCACCGCCAGCGCCAGCCCGGCGCTGGTCCGGGTGGACGACGCCCACGCCACCGCCTTCGTGCGCGACGCTTCCGGCGCGCTGGCCGTCAACACCCGCACCGGTACGACGTGGGGCACGCACTGGACCTCCCTCGGCGGCCCGGTCGGCGGCCGGATCCTCGGCCAGCCGGCGGCGTACGGCTCCGCCGACGGGCGGCTCGACGTCTTCGTCCGCGGCACCGACGACGCCGCCTGGCAGCGCAGTTACGTGGCCGGTAGCTGGGGACCGTGGCGCAGCCTCGGTGGCACGCTGACCGACGCGCCCACAGTGGCCTGGACCAGCCCGACCCAGTGGACGCTCGTCGCCCGCGGTGCCGACGGCAAGCTCTGGTCGCGTACGCCGACCGCCGGCTGGACCGGCGTCGGGGCCCCGGAGAACCGGCCGTTCTACGGTCGGCCGAGCGCCGTCGTCGACGACGCCGGCGTGCTGCACGTGGCCGTCCGCAGCCGCACCGACGAGGTGTGGTGGAGCAGCCGGACCGGCACCACCTGGTCAGCCTGGACCAACCTGGGCGGCACCACCAGCGGCAGCCCGACCCTGCTCGCCACCTCCGGCCGGGTCTACCTGTTCGCGCTGGCCGCCGACAACCGGCTCTGGCAGCGCAACCTGGCCGACGGCGCCTGGGGCGGCTGGTTCCGACGCGGTGAGTTCGCCACCGACGCGTTCCGGGGTGCGCCCGGAGCCGCCGCCGGTGCCAACGGCAGCGCCTGGCTGGCGGTACGCGGTGTCGACAACCGGGTGCACCAGGTCACCCTCTGATGCACTGTGGCGGGCCGTCGACAGACGGCCCGCCCCACCCGCCGCCGGGCTTTGGCCGGCACGAATGGCCGGCCAGGGCGGGGGGGGGCCCGGGGCCCGCGCGCGGGCCGGCCCCCCGAGCCCGGCGCCAC